>NZ_RBHX01000001.1:3063554-3369909 GCF_003626735.1 Microbacterium sp. CGR2
GCCGGCCCTCACCGAGCATGTTCGAACGCGGCTGCACGCCGGACGCGCGGCCGTCGCCGCCGGGCTCGCCGATATCGGCGACCTGCAGTTCCCGCGCACACCGGGCGGCCTGTCGTCCTGGATCGATCTCGGCGCACCGATCTCGACGCGCCTCTCGCTTGCCGCACGCGATCGCCGCCTGATCGCTCCTCCCGGCCCGCGCTTCTCCACGGGCGGGGTTCTCGAGCGGTACCTGCGCATTCCCATCACGCATCCGCCGGAGAGGACCACCGAGGCGATGGCGCGGTTGCAGCAGGCGTGGAACGACGTCAGAGAAGGCGCGTCCGCTCGCCCCGCCGAGGCGACGCACGCGCCCGTGATCTGATCTGGTCGTTGCATCGGATCACGGAAGCCCGGCACCCCCTCTTCCGCGACGAGAAACCCCGCCTCCGAACAGAGACGGGGTTCTCGTCAGGTGGAGCGAGGATACGTTTCTCAGCGCCCGGGACGTGTCACCGGTGTCCGATACTCGGCCTCCGCGCTCCAGGTCTCCGGGGCGGTCAGCCGACCTTGTGCAGCCAGACGACGCGTGCGTCGTCGCTGGCGTGGCGGAAGGACTCCAGCTCCTCGTCCCAGGCGGAGCCGAGGGCGATGTCCAGTTCGCGCTGCAACTCGACCGCACTCCCCGCGGCGATCTCCATCGCATAGCGGATGCGATCCTCGCCGATGACGATGTTGCCCGCAGCATCCGTCTGGGCATAGTGGATGCCGAGGTCGGGCGTGTGCAGCCAACGGCCACCGTCGCTCCGGGGCGTCGGGTCTTCCGTGACTTCGAAACGCAGGTGCTCCCACCCGCGGATCGCGGTCGCCAGGGCGGCGCCCGTGCCGACGGGACCGTCCCAATAGAACTCGGCGCGACGAGAACCCTCGAGGACCGGTTGCTCGGTCCAGTCGAAGTTCACCGCTCGCCCGATAGCGCGACCTACCGCCCATTCCAGGTGCGGGCAGAGCGCGCGAGGCGCAGAGTGGATGAACACCACTCCGCGTGCGTAAGCCGTCGCCATGATCTCTCCGTTTCATCAGGTGCGTCTTCCCCAACGACCTGAACCACGAGAGTGGCGTGAATATGCGGTTATGAGCCTATTCTCGCCCAGTTCCCGTGAAACCACAACCATGTAGTTCGCGCGACGAAGGCCCCGGTCTGCGCGACCGGGGCCCTCGGCTCTGCATGATGCTCGGCGACTCGGGAACCGAGTCGGCCGTGAGGGGCTTACGCCTCGCTCATCGCCTGCTTCACCTGCTGGCCCTTCGCGGCGTAGTACGCGGCACGAGCGGCATCCTTGCGAGCCTGCTCGGCGTAGCCGAACTCGAGCGTCTCCTGATCGACCTCGTAGTTGGGCACGTCGTCGGTGCCGTGATACTTCTCGATGTAGGCATCGAGCTCCGGGCCGGAGGTCCACGAGGTGATCAGGCAGTAGCGCGGCTCGTCGCCGTTGTGGGTGGCGGCGTGCCACAGACGCTGAGTGTCCACGATGAGCTGCGCGCCGGCCGGAAGCGCGATGCGGTACTCGATGCTCGGGTCGGTGCGGTTCTCGCGGAGGACGAAGTAGCTGTCCTTGTCGTCGGTGAGGTTGAAGAACCCGCGGACGACCCACCCGGTGCCGTCCGGGTTCAGACGGTTGTTGTCGTCCTGGTGCAGGTTGTACAGGCACTCGCCGTACGGCGTGGGCTGCAGCTCGATGACCCGGCATCGGCCGACGTTGGCACCCGGCTCCTGCGCGCGACGCGTCAGGTTCGGGGCCTTGGCCACCTGCGAGTCGATCCAGACGCCGTCCTTGTCGGTGCGCGGCGGCTTGTGATTCCAGAAGCCGTTGCACTCGATGTCACCGAAGGCACTGGCGAGCGGAGCGAACCGGGTGTCACCGGACGACTTCCAGTCGTTGTACTCGATGTCGAGCCACTCCTTGGGGTCGAGCTCCTGGTTGTAGCTGTCGAGGACGACGAATCCCTTTTCCTCGAGTGCAGCAGATTTGATGTATCCCATGATCTGAGTCAGATCCTTTCATCGGGGGCCAGCACGTTTTAACAGGCCCTGATAAGGCAAGCCTAACAGCGAGCACCGTCTGCCCTTCGGAGGTTGCGCGTGTATAAGCGAATAGACTGAATCGGGCGTCCGGCGGGTCCTCGGCGCCCGGCGCTACGGGAGGACGAGACACCAGCATGAGCACCGCGACCAACGTCGAGGCGACAGCAGTCAACACGATCGAGTGGCTCGCGGGCGGAACCGGCACCATCGTGGTGCCGGTGTACCAGCGCCAGTACCGCTGGGACATCGGCGGGTGTGAGCGGCTGCTGTCCGATGTCCGGGCCGTCGCTGCACACGACGACGCCCACCGACACTTCATCGGATCGATCCTGTCCGCCGAGGACGGCGTCGAATCCGTCGGAGACCTGATCCTCATCGACGGGCAGCAGCGCATCACCACTCTGATGCTGCTCGTCGCGGCTCTCCACCACGCCGTCCGCGATACCGACCCCGCCACGGCAGCAGAACTCGAGCGCGTCCTCGTCCGCTCAGACGGCACGCGCCGCACGACACTGCGCCCCCACGACGCTTGGGCCGAGCTCTACGAGTCCGTGGTGCTGGACCGACGCGACGACACCGACCGCGAGTCCCGGTTCGATGACAACTACGCCTTCTTCCGCAGTCAGATCCACGTCGACGAGGTCCCCACGATCTGGCGCGGGCTGCAGAAGCTCGAACACGTGTCGATCACACTCGGCGCCGAGGCGAACGCGCAGCAGATCTTCGAGAGCCTGAACTCCACCGGCGAACCGCTTCGGGATCACGAGCTCATCCACAACTACATCCTGATGGGGCTCACCCACACGGAGCAGCTCGATGTCGAAGCCCGCTTCTGGGTGCCGATCGAACAGCACACGGGCCAGGCCATCGGCGCGTTCTGGCGGCACTATCTCGTACTCATGACAGGTCGCGAGGTCGCATCGAACGGCGAGCACGGTGTCTACAGCGCGTTCCGGCAGCAGTTCCCCCGCGTGGACGTCGCCCATCTGCAGGCCGACGCGGAGACGTGGCGCCACTACGCCGAGATCTACGGCATCCTGCTCGATCCCGCACGGGAAGCCGACCCCGAGATCTCCCGCCAGCTGCGTTATGTGAACACCTTCGGCAGGTCCTCCTACCCGCTGGTGATGAGCGCGTACAGCGACCACTCGCGCGGGATCATCGACCGGGCGGAACTGATCGAGACGCTGGAATGGCTCCAGGCGCTCTACCTTCGGCGCACCCTGGTCAACCTGCCTCCCGAACGCCTCATCGCCCGGCTGTGCCGTGCGCGCTCCGCCGGACATGACGCCCTGGCGCGCGCGTTCGCGCGGATCACACCGTCCGACGAGCGCGTGAGCGCGGTCCTGAAGTACAGTGAACTCCCCCACGCCGCCTACGTCCTCGGAAGGCTCGAAGGCGTCGATGACACCGATGCCTTCGACGTCGAGCACATCGTGCCGACAGTGCCCGGCGATGCCTGGTCAGGCGACGGCGTGCGCGCGTGGAACGAGTACACGGAAGACGAACAGAACAGTCACCGTGCGCTCGCACCCACGCTCGGCAACCTCACCCTCCTCGAGCAGCCGTTGACGGAGCGCGTCTTCGGAGCTTCCTACCCGGTCAAGCGAGTCGACGCCTATGCGCGCAGCTCCGTGCCCGCCACGCGGGCACTCGCCGAGACCGACAGCTGGGGCACCGCAGCGATCACGCAGCGCACCGTCGCCCTCACCGCCGACCTCGTGCGCATCTGGGCGCGGCCGGCCCTGCCGGAGATCGACGATGACGGGTTGACGCCGATCCTGGACGCCGTGCGCCGTCGAGGGTGGCCGGCCGGCTGGGAGCGGGAGTTCGACTATGTCGAGTACCGCGGGGAGCGTTGGGAGGTCTACGACGTCAAGCACCTCTTCAATCGGGTGTTCCGCCGCGCCTGGACCGACACGAGAGATGCCGCCCTCACATACTGCGCAGAGCACGGAGGGCCGATCTATGACGCCAGGGCGTGGAAGGGGCAGTGGGACGAGCTCGACGAAAGCCACTTCCTCTACATGGGCTGGGACTCGAACTACATGATGTCTGCCGTGCAGGGCGTTCTGGAGGAATCCGGCATCGCGGCGGAGGTCTTCGTGAAGTACTCCTACATAGGAAACGTGATGTGATGGCTCCGACCCGAACCCGCCGACTGCTGGACCTGACCGTCGACGAGCACACGCTCACCGTTCCGCTCGTCTGGGACGACCCGGCCGACCCGCGTACGATCGACATCTTCTCGACGGTCGTCTCCCGCGAAGGCGGAGAGACGCTTCCGTTCCTCGTCTTCCTGCAGGGAGGTCCCGGCCACGAGGCACCGCGACCGTTCCATTCCTCGACGTCGCCGGCGTGGCTCGACGAAGCGCTCGCCCACTACCGCGTGGTGCTGCTCGACCAGCGCGGCACCGGACGATCGACCCCGGTGGGCGACGAGGAGCTCGCCCGTGGCGCCTCCGCGGTCGCAGAACATCTCACGCACCTGCGCGCCGACGCGATCGTCGGAGACTGTGAGGCTCTGCGGGAGCACCTGGGCGCACCGACGTGGAGCGTCTTCGGTCAGTCGTTCGGAGGCTTCACCACTCTCGCGTACCTGTCGACCCACTCCGCCGCGCTGGACGATGTCTTCATCACCGGAGGCCTCAGCGCCGTCGGGCGGCATCCTGACGATGTCTACGCGCTCTGCTACGACAAGATGCGCGCAGCATCCGAACGGTACTACCGACGTTTCCCCGAGCATCGTGACACGATGCGTCGGCTGGTCGACCTCGCTGACGCGGGCGACATCGTGCTTCCCGACGGCGAGATCCTCTCACCGTCGCGCCTGCGCTCGGTAGGCTCTGCCCTCGGCACGAACGACGGATGGCAGACGGTGTGGTCCCTGTTGGAGAAGGACCCCCGCTCGAATGCGTTCCGCTACGACCTCATGCACGCGATGCCCTACAGCGGACGCAATCCCCTGTATTTCGCCTTCCATGAGACGAGCTACGCGGACGGACACGCGACACGGTGGTCGGCTGAGCGCACGGAGCCCTCGGACTTCCGCGACGACCCCACCCTCTTCACGGGCGAGCACATCCGTCGCGAGTGGACGGAGACCGTCCCGGCGTTCCGGCCGTGGCGCGATGTCGTGCTGGAGCTGGCGGACGTCGAGTGGCCGCGCCTCTACGACGCCGACACGATCGCCGCATCCGGAGCATCCGGCGCGGCAGCCGTCTACGTGAACGATGTGTATGTGCCGATGGAGTTCTCCCTCGAGACTGCCCGACTCCTGCCGAACGTGCACCTCTGGGTCACCAGCGAGCACGAGCACAACGGGGTTCGTTCGGGTCCGGTCTTGACGCATCTGATCGACCTCGCTCGCGATCGACGTATCCGCTGAACCGCACCGCGGCATCGGATGCCTGCGGCTTCAGACCTGCCTATCCTGGTGTCATGAACGACGTGCTGGGCTGGACGACTCTCGCCATCGCGCTCGGCATGGGGCCCGTCCTGGTGGTCCTCGGCATGACCCGTACCTTCTCACGGAAGCCGATCGAGGAGAAGTACGAGAAGGTGTCGAACGGCGGGCTGGTCGGAGTCTTCGACAGCGTGTGGTCGCCGACGGCGCACGAGGCGAGTCAGGAACGCGATCGTCAGACCCAGCGGACTGCGCCGGCACCCGCCCCTCGCGACCCGTCCCGCCGGATCGACGGTGGCCGCATCGTCATCGACCTCTGAGCGCCGCCGCGATACGACGAAGGCCCCGTACTCCGAAGAGTACGGGGCCTTCGTGGCGGAAACCTTACTTGGAGCCGCCGAAGCCCTTGAAGCGCTGGTTGAACTTCTCGACGCGGCCGGCCGAGTCCATGATGCGCTGCTTGCCCGTGTAGAACGGGTGCGAAGCCGAGGAGATCTCGACGTCGATGACGGGGTACTCCACGCCATCGAGTTCGATCTTCTTGTCGCTCGACACGGTCGAGCGGGTGAGGAACGTCTCGCCCGAGCCGAGGTCGCGGAACACGACGGCCTGGTAGTCGGGGTGAATGTCAGTCTTCATAGCGGAATCCTTGGCTTGCGGGGGTGCGTACAGAGAAAGAAGTCAGAGGGTGCAGATGCACCAAGGGTCAAGTCTAGCAGTCCTCGGGCGGGCTCAGGAACCTTAAGGCCGGATGCTCCGGCGAACGGCCGCGGGCATCACGTCAGAATGCCGCACGCGCGGCGTATCGACCGTCTTCGTTGCTGAGCGTGATCGGCATGCCGAACGCCTCGCCCAGGGCTTCGGCCGTGATATTCTCGGCGATCGGGCCCGCAGCGACGACCTGGCCGTCGCGAAGCAGCATCACGTGCGTGAAGCCCACCGGGATCTCCTCGACGTGGTGCGTCACCATGAGCATCGCCGGCGTGGTCGGAGACGACGCGTAGCCGCTGAGCAGGGCGAGCAGCTCTTCACGCGAACCGAGGTCGAGTGAAGCGGTCGGCTCGTCGAGCAGAAGCAGCTCGGGGTCCGTCATGACGGCCCGGGCGATCTGCACGCGCTTCTGCTCACCGTCGCTCAGCGTGCCGAACGTGCGTTCTGCGAGGTGGGCGAGACGCCAGTTGTCGAGGACCCGCAGTGCCCGACGCTCGTCGATCTCCTCGTAGCTCTCATTCCAGCGGCCGAGGACGGAGTACGCGGCCGTCAGCACCGTGTTCAGCACCGTCTCGTCGCGAGGCACGCTCTTCGCCATGGCAGACGATGCGAACCCGATGCGGGGCCGCAGTTCGAACACGTCTGTCCGCCCCAGCGTCTCGCCCAGCACGGTCACCGTGCCGGACGTGGGGTGCATCAGTGTGTCCGCCAACTGGAGCAGCGTCGTCTTACCGGCGCCGTTCGGGCCGAGGATCACCCATCGCTGGTCGTCTTCGACCTTCCAACTCACGTGATCGATGATGTTGCGCCCTTCACGGCGCACGACGACGTCAGTGAATTCCAGGGCGCTCGACATGTCTCAAGCCTAACGGCTCAGCGGGCGAGCTCCGCGTAGAGCGCGCGGGTGGTGTCGGCGATCGCGCCCCAGCTGAAGTCGGCCCTGGCGCGCTCGCGCCCAGCCTCGCCGTACTCGCGGGCGCGCTCCGGATCCGTCGCGACCTCGGTGAGCACGGCGGCCAGGTCCGCGACGTACCGTTCGGGGTCCACGGGTGTTCCGGTTCCGTCCTGAAGCTGCTCGATCGGGACGAGACGGCCGGTGACACCGTCGGCCACGACCTCGGGGATGCCGCCGGTCGCGGTGCCGACGACCGCAGCGCCGCAGGCCATCGCCTCGAGGTTGACGATCCCGAGCGGCTCGTACACCGACGGGCATACGAACGTCGTCGCCGCGGTGAGGATCGCGGACAACTCCTCTCGCGGCAGCATCCGCTCGATCCAGATCACTCCCGCACGGCTCTGCTGCAGCTGACGCACGCCTTCCTGGACCTCCGCCATGATCTCCGGGGTGTCCGGGGCGCCGGCGCAGAGGATGAGTTGGACGTCGGCGGGGAGCAGCCGAGCGGCTTGCAGCAGGTACGGCAGTCCCTTCTGCCGGGTGATGCGACCGACGAAGACGACCGAGGGACGCGACGGGTCCATGCCGATCGACTCGAGGAACGCGGCATCCTGCACCGGCCGCCATCGCTCGACATCGATGCCGTTGTGGATCACTCGCACCTTGGCGGGGTCCACCTGGGGGTAGCTGCGCAGGATGTCGGCCCGCATCCCGGCGCTGACCGCGATGACCGCCGCGGCGTTCTCGTAGGCGAGCTTCTCGATGCCGCTCGAGACCGCGTACCCTCCGCCGAGCTGTTCCGCCTTCCACGGACGCAGCGGCTCCAAGCTGTGTGCCGTCAGCACGTGCGGGATGCCGTGCAACTGCGACGCGAGGTGGCCGGCGAAGTTTGTGTACCAGGTGTGAGTATGCACGATATCCGCGTCACCGATAGCCGAGACGATCTCGAGATCGGTGCCGAGAGTCTGCAGCGCGGCGTTGGCCTTCGCAAGCTCCGACGGAGCGCGGTAGGAGAAGGTGCCCTCCTCCTCGCGAGGGGCGCCGAATGCGCGGACACGCACCTCGATGTTCTGCCGGAGTGCGGCGACGAGCTCAGCCACGTGCACGCCCGCTCCGCCATATATCTCGGGCGGATACTCCTTGGTGATCATCTCGACTCGCATTCTTAGACGCTAGTGACTCAGTTGTCCAGACGCTAGTTCCGTGAGGCGGATGGCATCTAGGGTGGAGCCATGTCCGCACCAAAGAAGGTCCTCGGGATCATCCTCGCCGGAGGCGAGGGCAAGCGACTCATGCCCCTCACAGCGGACCGCGCAAAGCCCGCTGTCCCGTTCGGCGGGCAATATCGACTGATCGACTTCGCCATCTCGAACCTGATCAACTCCGGGCTGCGCCAGATCGTCGTCCTGACGCAGTACAAGTCGCACAGCCTCGACCGACACATCTCCCAGACGTGGCGCATGTCGGCGTTGCTGGACTCGTACGTGGCCTCGGTCCCGGCACAGCAGCGGCTGGGTAAGCGCTGGTTCTCCGGCTCGGCCGACGCCATTCTGCAGAGCCTCAATCTGATCAACGACGAGAAGCCGGACATCGTCGTGGTCGTCGGTGCGGACCACGTCTATCGGATGGACTTCCGACAGATGCTCGATGCCCACATCGAGTCGGGCGCGCGGGCCACCGTCGCCGGCATCCGTCAGCCCCTGTCCATGGCCTCGCAGTTCGGCGTGATCGACGCCGACTCCCAGAGCGGTCTCATCAAGCAGTTCCTCGAGAAGCCCACCGACATCGCGGGACTCGACGACTCCCCCCACGAGGTGCTGGCCTCCATGGGCAACTACATCTTCGATGCCGACGCACTGATCGCCGCCGTCGAGGCGGACGGGGAGTCCCCCACGTCCGGGCACGACATGGGTGGCGACATCGTCCCCTACTTCGTCGACCGCGGTGAGGCCGGCTACTACGACATGAAGCAGAACGACGTGCCGGGCTCGTCGCCGCGCGACCGGTCGTACTGGCGTGACGTGGGAACCATCGACTCCTTCTTCGATGCCCACATGGACCTCATCTCGACGCTGCCGATCTTCAACCTCTACAACATGGAGTGGCCGATCCATTCGCAGGCGGTCAACTCGCCGCCCGCGAAGTTCGTCCGCGACTCCGTCGGGCGCATCGGCAATGCCATCGACTCGATCGTCTCCCTCGGATCCGTCCTTTCGGGCGCGCATCTGGAACGCAGCGTGGTCGGACCGTGGACGCTCGCCGGTGGTGGATCGACGATCACCGACTCGGTCGTCTTCGAGAACGTTCGCGCCGGCCAGGGCTCCCGCGTCCACCGGGCGATCCTGGACAAGAACGTCGTCCTCGCCGATGGGGCGACCGTCGGCGTCGACCGGGAACGCGACCTGGCTCGGGGTTTCACGGTGACCGACTCCGGGATCACGGTCGTCGGCAAGGGCGTCTTCATCGATCGCTGACGCACGGTCGGGCAGTTCGCCGACCCTCGCTAGGCTCGATGCGTGACTTCCGCGCGCTTCCTCGTCGTCCTCGATGCCGATTCCACGCTCATCCGCAATGAGGTGATCGAACTGCTCGCCGACGAGGCCGGTCGGCGTGACGAGGTGCAGGCTGCGACGGAGGCCGCGATGCGCGGCGAGATCGACTTCGCCGCGAGCCTGCGTTCACGGGTGGCAGCGCTTCAGGGCGTACCCGTCACAGCGTTCCAGCGCGTCCGTGCCCGCATCGAGCCCACCCCGGGGGTGCAGGAGCTCACTGCGGCGGTGCACAGTCGCGGCGGCGTCGTCGGGGTCGTATCCGGCGGGTTCCACGAGATCCTCGACAGCGTGGCACCGGAACTCGGGGTCGACCGATGGCGGGCGAACCGACTCGAGGTGGCCGATGGAGTGCTCACCGGCCGGGTCGACGGTGAGATCGTGGATGCTGCGGCCAAAGCCGCGTCTCTCCAGGAGTGGGCCCTCGAACTCAGCGTGGCACCGCATGCCACGATTGCGATCGGTGATGGGGCGAACGACCTTCAGATGATGACCGTGGCGGGCCTCGGCCTCGCGTTCAACGCGAAGCCGGCAGTGCGCGACGCCGCGAGCCTGGTCATCGGGCCGCAGAACCTCGCCGAGGTCATCGCGCTGCTGCCCTGAACTCTCCTCCCGAATGTCCGACGTGGGCACTACGTTCGGGTCATGGACATCATCCTCATCCCCGGTCTCTGGCTCGACGCTGCCAGCTGGCGCGACGTGATCCCCGTTCTGGAGCGGGACGGGCATCGTGCGCACCCGCTCACCATGCTCGGGGTGGGCGCCCCGGCGTCCGACTCCGCCGACATCGGGATCGCCGACTGGATCGACGCCGCCGTCGCAGCGGTCGATGCGGTCTCCGACGAGGTCGTGGTGGTCGGACACAGCGGGGGCGGCAATGTGGCATGGGGCGTCGTCGATGCGCGACCGGACCGCGTGCGCCGAGTGATCTTCGTCGACACCGTCCCTCCGCCGACCGGTCACGGGATCAGCGAGTTCGAGGTGGTGGAGGGCGTCGTCCCCTTCCCGGGCTGGGACTTCTTCCCCGAGGAAGACGTGAGCGACCTCGACGAGTCCACCCGAGCGCGGACCGCGCCCCTGACCCAGAGCGTCCCTGCTCGGGTGCCGACCGACTCGATCGTCCTGAACGATGCCGAGCGGTACGCGGTGCCGGCGACGCTCCTGATGGGTGGCCTCGATCAGCCGACGTTCGTGGGCATGATCGACCAGTGGGGGCCCTACGCCGAAGAGTTCCGCTCGATCGCCGACACGGAGGTCGTGAAGATCGGCTCCGGCCATTGGCCGCAGTTCTCGGTGCCCGAGAAGCTCGGTGAACTGATCAACGCGGCGATCGCCCGCTGACCTGCTGCGTTCGGTGGGGCGTGCTCAGTGCCCCATGCCGAGTCCGCCATCGACGGGGATGACCGCGCCGGAGATGTAGCCCGCGTCATCGCCGGCGAGCCAGGTGACGACACCGGCGACCTCATCCGGAGTCGCGAACCGCCCCGCAGGAATGCTCGACCTGTACTGCTTCTGCGTCTCCTCCGGGAGCTCCGCCGTCATGTCGGTCTCGATGAAACCGGGCGCCACGACATTCGCTGTGATCCCGCGGCCGCCGAGCTCGCGCGTGAGTGAACGGGCGAAGCCGACGAGAGCGCTCTTGGACGCCGAGTAGTTGACCTGGCCGGCCGACCCATAGAGCCCGACCACACTGGAGATGAGGATGACGCGGCCGAAGCGGGCACGAAGCATGCCCTTGGACGCACGCTTCACCACGCGGAAGGTGCCGCCGAGGTTCGTCGCGACAACACTGTCGAAGTCGTCCTCGGTCATCCGCAGGAGCAGGGTGTCCTTGGTGATCCCGGCGTTGGCGACGACGATCTCCACCGGCCCCAGCTGCTGCTCCACCTCGGTGAACGCCGCGTCGAGAGCGGCAGCATCCGTCACGTCCGCTCGCACCGTGAGCGTGCCCTCAGGTCCCTCACCGGTGCGCGCGGTGACGGCGACTCGGTAGCCATCGCGGACGAATCGTTCCGCGATCGCACGGCCGATGCCGCGGTTTCCTCCGGTGACGAGGACGACGCGCTGAGAACTCATGGGTATCACTCCTGATCTGGGCCGCTGGTCCGGGCTTCCGGGCCGCCTCGATCCTACCGAGGATGTGTCGCTCACCCCGGGGCGGCGATTGACAGCACCCGCTCGCACTGCGACCCTGAACGAGACGAAAGGCTTCTGCGTGAGCGACCACGACTTCCCCTCTGCGGCGCGACAGCAGCCGCTCACCCCACCGGCTCCTCCGAACTACCCGGGTCAGCAGTACTCCGCTGCCCCTCAGCCGTACATGACACCGGGCTACCCGATGCCCGCGCCTCGCCCGGCCAGCGGTCTCGCGATCACCTCGCTCGTCTGCGGCATAGCCGGTCTGGTGCTGTTCTGGGCACTGATCCCGATGCTGGCGTCGATCGTGGCGGTCGTCACCGGGCACATGGCTCTCGGGCAGACCAAGCGCGATCCCTCGATCGGAGGGCGCGGAATGGCGTTCGCCGGTCTCATCCTCGGCTACGTGGTCGTCGGCATCCTGCTGTTCACGATCGCCACGACGATCATCAGCATCGTTCTTGTGGGCGCCTTCACTCTTCCCTTCGTCTTCGCCGGCTGACCACCGCCTTTCGACGCTCCCGGGGACGCCGGCGACGCCGCACCGGCGTAGGCTGGATGGATCGTGAAGAACGCACGTCGAGTCCCGGCTGTCACCTCGCTGCCGCAGTCCCCGCGGGTCGAGGCGGACCATCGTGTGCGCCGATACGCCCTCACGATGACGATTCGCATCGTGTGCTTCGCACTGATGGTGCTCGTGCAGCCGTATGGCTGGTACACCTGGGTCTTCGGGATCGCGGCGGCGGTCCTTCCGTACATCGCCGTCGTGTTCGCGAACGCGGGCAGCGACAGCACCGAGACGACCGCGGAATCTCCGCTCCAGGAGCTTGAGGCGCCCCTCGCCGCACCGCCCGTCCCCGATGCCACGGAAGAGTCCGACTCTCAGGTGATCATCATCCAGGAAGGCGACCGGGATCAATCGTGAGCGACATCGAATGCTCGCGCGCCGGCTGCCGGAGCGCGGCGACCCGCCACGTGGTGTGGCGCAATCCCCGCATCCACGCGGCTGACCGCGAGAAGATCTGGCTGGCCTGCGAGGAGCACGTCGGCTTCCTGCGGGACTATCTGGCCGCGCGCGACTTCCCTGTCGTCGTGCGCGACGGGATCCCCGCATGAGCCGGCGGATGACGCGGTGGTCCGTCTACATCCTCATCGCCATCGGTTTCGCGGTGGGCTGTGCTTTCCTGTCGCACTGGCAGTTCGAGCGGAACGAGTCGAGGTCCGAGCAGATCGCGCTCGTGGAGCAGAACTACGATGCCGATCCTGTCCCCCTGTCCGAGCTGATCGGCGCCGATGGCGCTCTTGATCCGGACGACCAATGGCACCCGGTCATCCTGAAGGGCGAATACCTGGCCGACCAGCAACTGCTGGCCCGGAACCGTCCGCACGGCGGCACGAGCGCTTTTGAAGTGCTGGTACCGTTCCGCGATGCCGACGGACGCGTCTTCATCGTCGACCGCGGCTGGGTCTACCCGGGCGAAGGCGACGCGCCGGATACCGTGCCGGCACCTCCGGCCGGCGAGGTCGAGGTCACGGTCAGGCTGCGCCCCGGCGAGCCGCTCCCGGCGTCCGGTCGCGGCGCACCCGAAGGTCAGGTCCCGACGATCAACCTGCCCACAATAGACGGGCTCGTCGACGGAGACGTCATCACGAGCGCCTATGGTCAGCTGGTCAGCGAAGAGCCGACGGCTGAGACGGCATTGGGCGGGTTCGGGTCACCCACGGACGACCCAGGGCCCCATCTCTCGTACGCGATTCAATGGATCCTGTTCGCGCTGATGGGCTTCATCTTCATCGGATACATCATCCGCACGGAGATCGTGAAGCATCGCGAAGATCTCGAGGGCGCGCCCGCCGAGCCGAAACGCCTACGTCGACGCGACAAGGATGCCGACGTCGAGGACGAGCTGCTCGACGCAGGCGTCGAGGCGCGCTGAGCCCGCAAGCTCGCTGCTCCGCGGACGACCGATGTCACCAGGGCATCGACCGTTGCGGGTCGCGGGTGCCATCGTTCGGCAGGTGGGGCAACGTCTCGCCGCCGGCGCGGATGCAGAGCCACCGAAGTTCCTCGGAGCCCTCCGGTCGCGCGCGCCACGTGCGCCACACACCCTGACCGACACGCACGACCGTTCCCGGGCCGACATCGACCACGTCGTCGTCCAGGCCCATCTGCCCGTACCCGCCGAGGAACACATAGAGCTCCTCCACGCGGGAGTGCGTGTGCCAGTACCCGGCTTCCTCCCCCGGAACCAAGGCGTTCGCGGTGACACCGATGTACTGCATCGTCAGCTCGTGGTCGACGACTCGTCGGCCGTCACGAGCACGTGCTTCGTCGAATCCGCCGTGGTGCGACCGCCACGCGTCCGGGGCCCCGATCTCGAGGACCTGATAGTCACTCATCCGCGTTCCCTCTCTCCCGGTGTTGCCGACGCTCCGCCGGCGATGGTGCGCTTCCAGCGCCCCCCGTCCGGCTCGTACACGATCCGGGTGTGGCGCCGATCTGATGCCCCCTGCCAGAACTCCACGCGGGAAGGGACGATCCTCCACAACGCCCAATCTCCCGGCGCGACGTCGCTGCGCGCAGCGGCAGACCGGGCGGCGAGGTCTGCGGCGGTCTCGCCAGGCGACGCTTCTCGGACGACCCCGCGGACCCGCACCGCGCGCACGAGAGGCTGCCACCAGAAGTTCAGCGCGGCGGCCGGGCGGTCTGCCAACTGCAGCCCCTTGCGAGAAGACCGCGGGCCGGCGAACGACCAACCGAGATCGTCGACACCTTTGAGGATCAGCGTTCGCGCATCCGGAATGCCATCGACATCGACCGTCGCAAGAGTTGCGGCATGCGGCTCCGGAACGGCGGCGTCTATCGCGACGTCGAGCCAGAAGAGGAAGAGAGTGCCCGGCTCGTCGGGAAGACGTGCGAAGTCGATCTCCGGGGCCGCGCCACTCAGCGCAGGAAGCGTGCGGAGCCGACTCGTGTCGGCATCCTCGGAACCACTGCGACTCGTGTCCACTCCTCCGACTATGCCATGGCGAGGACGCGGATCGACTATGCGAGTTCGATGAGGTCCTGGTAGTCCTGGCTCCAGATGTCCTCGACGCCGTCCGGGAGAATCAGCACGCGCTCCGGGTTGAGCGACTGCACCGCTCCCGGGTCGTGCGAGACGAGCACGACGGCGCCCTCGTAATGCGCGAGAGCTCCGAGGATCTCCTCTCGGGATGCCGGGTCGAGGTTGTTCGTCGGCTCGTCGAGCAGCAGCAGGTTCGCGGAGGAGACGACGAGCGTCGCCAGCGACAGACGCGTCTTCTCACCACCCGAGAGCACTCCGGCAGGCTTGAGCACGTCGTCGCCGGTGAACAGGAACGAACCGAGGACCTTTCGCGCTTCCGTCTCGGTGATGTGCGGCGCTGCGGAGACCATGTTCTGCAGCACCGAACGGTTCACGTCGAGGTTCTCGTGCTCTTGCGCGTAATAGCCGACCTTCAGGCCGTGCCCTGGTTCGAGTTGACCGGTGTCAGGCTTGTCCACGCCCGCGAGCATGCGCAGCAGCGTCGTCTTGCCGGCGCCGTTCAGCCCGAGCACGACGACCTTGGATCCGCGGTCGATCGCGAGATCGACATCGGTGAAGATCTCCAGCGATCCGTAGGACTTCGACAGCCCTGAAGCCATCATCGGAGTCTTGCCGCAGGGAGCGGGCTTGGGGAACCGCAGCTTCGCGACCCGCTCTTCCTGGCGCACATCGTCGAGGCCGGCGAGCATCTTCTCGGCTCGAGCCACCATCTGGTGCGCGGCCGCCGCCTTGGAGGCCTTCGCGCCGAAGCGCGCCGCCTGCAGCTGCAGGGTCGTCGCCTTCTTCTCGACGTTGGCACGCTCTTTCTTGCGTCGTTCCTCGTCAGCCACCCGCTGGCGCAGATAGTTCTTCCAGTTCATGTTGTACGTGTCGATCACCTGACGGTTCGCGTCGAGGTAGAACACGCGGTTCACCGTCTCGCCGACGAGTTCCACGTCGTGACTGATGACGATCAGTCCGCCCTTGTACCCCTTGAGGAATTCGCGTAGCCACACGACGCTGTCGGCGTCGAGGTGGTTTGTCGGCTCGTCGAGGATCATCGTCTGCGCATCGGAGAACAGGATTCGGGCGAGTTCGATACGACGGCGCTGACCGCCCGACAGCGTCGAGAGGGGCTGGTCGAGGATGCGATCGGGCAGAGACAGGTTGTGAGCGATGGACGCGGCCTGCGCTTCGGCGGCGTAACCGCCCTGTGCTTCGAACTGCTCGGTCAGAGCGGCGTAGCGCTTCATCGCCTTCGCCGCGACGTCGGGGTCGTCGGAGCCCATCGCGATGCCCGCCTCGGTCATCCCGAGATTGAGCTGGCCGAGCCCTCGCGCGTCGAGGATGCGCGTCCGGGCCAGGTCTTCCGGGTTGCCGGTGCGGGGGTCCTGCGGCAGGTAGCCGAGCTCCCCCGAGCGCGTCACGTTCCCGTCGGAGGGCAGGAGGTCGCCGGCGAGCACCTTGGTGAGCGTGGTCTTGCCGGCACCATTGCGCCCGACGAGCCCGATCTTGTCTCCGTCGGCGACGCGGAACGAGACGTCCTGCATGAGGATGCGCGCGCCCACGCGGATTTCGAGGTCGTGCACGGCAAGCACAGCGGATTTCCGTTCGTTCAAGGGGAGGGTAGGCCGAGCGGCCAGCCTCCCAGTATAAGCGGCGTCGCCGAGAGCATCGCCCAGCAAGATCAACCCGGAGGGTGAGAGGCGCGATACTCCGGAGGGATGCCGAGCCGTACCCCTGATCCGTAGCGTGCAGGAGTGGACATCCTCAACGAGCTCATCATGCAGGCCATCGCCTCGCCCTGGCTGTACGCGGTGCTGTTCACCGTCACCGTCATCGACGGCTTCTTCCCGCCCATCCCGAGCGAGACTGTGCTCGTCGCCGCCGCGGCCGTGGCCGCCTCCACCGGCGAGGGCAACCTTGTGCTGCTCGCCGCCGTCGCCGCGGTCGGCGCGGTGATCGGAGACAACCTCGCCTTCATGATCGGTCGCCGGTTGGGTACGACGCGGTTCGCCTGGATGCGCCGGCCACGAGTCGCCGCCACCTTCGCCTACGCTCAGCAGGCGCTCGATCAGCGCAGCGCCACCCTCATCCTCGGTGCGCGCTACATCCCGGTCGGACGAGTCGCCGTCAACATGTCGGCCGGCGCCCTGCGCTTCCCCTGGCGACGCTTCCTCCCGCTCAGCATCATCGCCGGTAGCAGCTGGAGCATCTTCAGCCTCGCGGTCGGGCTTCTGGCGGGAGCCTGGATCAAGGACCAACCGTTGCTCAGCGCAGGCCTCGGCATCGCCGTCGCGCTGGTCATCGGAGTCGTGATCGACCGGATCGCGGCCGTGCGTCGTCGACGCACAGCCGTCCCCCAACTGGCAGGATGACAGTCATGGCACGACGCCGAGAGCGCACCGCGCGACGTCCGCGGATCAGCCGTCGCACCTCCGCCCTCACGGCGCTGGTGACGGCGCTGTCCGTGCTGTACGCCATCCTCGTGCCGATCCAGGCGGCGCTGTCCGGCACACACCTCGCGCTGGCTTTCCTCCTCGGGGCCGGTCTGTGCGCCGCGCCGTTCATCGCGATCGCTCGACCGCGCAGAGCGGTGCTGCTCTTCACCGTCTCGGCGCTCCTCCTGCCCCTGACGGTCGTCACCGACCTCGCAACCGAGTCTCCCTGGCCGTGGTCGGTTCCCGCGTTGCTGGTGTTCCTCCTCCTCGTCGGTGTGGTCGCCTTCCTGCACGGCGCCAAGCTCGGTGCTGCGTCCCTCGCGCTCGGCGTCGCCGCGTCGCTCGCCGCACCGCTCATCCGCCCGGACATGGTCGCCAGAGCGGATTCCGCGAGCAGCGCCACCGCGAATCTGATCGTGACCGCCAGCGTCGGCGCAGCGGTGTTCCTGATCGCTCTTCTCCTCGCGGGGAGGATGCGCGTCGCCGAGGAGCTGACCCGCGAGAAAGAACACAGCGCGCTGGAGGAATCACGTCGCGCCCTCGTCGAGGAGCGCACGCGCATCGCCCGTGAACTCCACGACGTCGTCGCCCACACCATGTCGGTGATCCAGGTGCAGTCGTCCACCGCGCGCTACCGTCTTCCGGGCCTGGACACCGCCGTTGCTGCGGAGTTCGACGACATCGCCGCCACCGCCCGGACGTCGCTCGCGGAGATGCGGCGGATGCTGGGCGTTCTCCGCACCGAGGATCAGTCCGCCGAGCTCACCCCCCAGCAAGGCATCGACGACGTCCCGGCCCTCGTCGACAGCATCCGTCGCGCCGGCGTGGATGTGGGACTCTCCGTCGAGGGAGCGGCTGCGGCGACGCACGCGTCGCCCGCCGTGCAGATCGCCAGCTTCCGCATCATTCAGGAGGCGTTGAGCAACGCGGTTCGGCACGCGCCCGGCACGGGGATCACCGTCCGGCTGCAGGCGGATGCCGCGATGATCCGTCTTCGCGTGCACAACGGCTCGCCATCGCAGGTCCCGGAGCCCAGCGGCACGGGCTACGGCCTCCGCGGCATGCGCGAGCGCGCAGAGCTCCTGGGCGGCACCTTCACCGCCGGTCCCGACAGCGATGGCGGGTGGATGGTGACAGCCGCACTTCCGTTCTCCACCGATGACGCGATTCCTCGCGGCACTTCGACCGACAAGGAGACACCGTGACGATCAACGTGCTCATCGCCGACGATCAGGCCATGGTCCGCGCCGGCTTCGCCGCACTGCTCGACGCTCATGACGGCATCCGAGTGGCAGGACAGGCCGCCAACGGCGCCGAGGCGGTCGCACTGGCAGCGCGCCTCGACCCCGACGTGATCCTCATGGACGTGCGGATGCCCGAGCTGGACGGAATCGAGGCGACCCGCCGAATCCTCGGCCCCTCCTATCCGGCCGCTCATGTCCCCCGCATCCTGATGCTCACCACGTTCGACATCGACGACTACGTCTACGATGCGCTCGAGGCGGGCGCCAGCGGATTCCTGCTCAAGGATGCCCTCCCGGAAGAGCTCGTTCATGCGGTTCGCGTGGTCGCAGGCGGTGACGCCCTCCTCGCGCCGAGCGTCACTCGCCGCATGATCGAGCAGTTCGCCGGGCGACGGCCACGAGCGCATCGATCGTCGACCGTCCTCGCCGACCTCACCGAACGCGAGCGCGAAGTGCTCGTCCTCATCGGCGCCGGCCGCTCGAACACGGAGATCGCGGCGCAGCTGTTCATCGCCGAGCAGACGGTGAAGACCCACGTCGGCAAGGTGCTCGCGAAACTCCAACTCCGCGACCGCGTGCACGCCGTGATCCTCGCGTACGACACCGGGCTCGTCGAACCTTCGACCTGACTCACCCTCGGGTAGGGGCCGAGACGACACCGCGGGGTGATGTCTGCTCGAACACCGCGTCCATAGTCTTCGGGAACACCGCTCCCGAGGAGGACTCATGGCCATCGTTCAGGCGCCGCACACGGCGGCTCCCCTGCCCCCGCAGACAGCACGACGCGACACCGGAATCGATTTCCTCCGGGCGCTGTGCGTCCTGGGAGTGGTGCTGCTGCACGCGATCATGGTCGGAGTGACTGTCACCGAGGGGACGCCGGTGTTCGACAACGCCAGCGACGGCAGCTGGTGGATCGTGCCGGTGAGCTGGCTGCTGCAGGTGATGCCGATGTTCTTCGTGATCGGCGGCTTCACCGGCCTGCTCGCCTATCGACGTCGGAAGGTCCGCGGCGGCAGGGCGACGGCGTTCGTCGCGGGACGACTGCACCGCCTCCTTCGCCCGGCGGTCTTCACCGTCGCGGTCATCGGCCTTGCTCTGGCGGTGCTCACGGTTGTCGGAGTCCCGGCCGAACTCATCGCGGTCGCCGGCTTCCGCTACGGGCAGCCGCTCTGGTTCCTCGCGGTCTTCCTTCTCTGCCAGGCGCTGATCCCGGTTCTCGCTGCCCTGCACGAGCGGGCCCCCTACCGCACGATCGGGGCCCTGGTGGCCGCATCGGTCCTCGTCGATGCCGCACGCGCCGTCAGCGGCTTCGACGGCCTCGGATTTCTGAACTTGGCCTTCGTCTGGATGGCGCTGCAGCAACTCGGCTTCTTCGTCGCAGACGGCCGTATCGAAGCCCTCAGCCGCCAGATCCGCATCGCGGCCGGCGTCGGCGCTCTCATCGCGCTCGCCATCACCTTCGCCACGGGAATCTACTCTCCCGATCTCATCGCCAACATCAACCCGCCGACAGCCGCCCTCCTGCTCGTGGGAGTCGTTCACACCAGTGTGCTCTCGCTGTCTCGCGACCGACTGGAGCGCGTGAGTCGTCGCCCGCTCGCGGCAGCGTCCACGCAATTCGTCACCCGACGCGCCATGACCATCTACCTCTGGCATATGCCGGTCCTGCTGGCGATGGCCGGCGCCTCCGCCGTGTTCGCCCTCGCGACGGGCGCGCTCCTCCCGGCACCCGGCAGCGCGGACTGGTGGCTCAGTCGCCCGCTCTGGCTCGTGACGGCGGTGGCACTGTCGGCTCTGGCCGCGATCGCGTTCACTCGGTTCGAGACGCAGCCTGCGCCGGAGGAGACGCGCTCTGCCGGGCGGCTGTTCGTCGCCACGCTGCTGGGCTTGATCGGTCTCGTGCTGCTCCTGGCCGTCGGGACGACCGTCTCGACCGCGGTGATCGCGGTCGCTCTCCTCGCCGGGTCGCTTCGCCTCGCCCGGCGCGGGCCCTCGGCATCCGACCCCGTCCCGTCCCCCGGCACCCGTCAGAGCGCCCGCGTCTCCGCCCCGTGACCGAGCCGGAGGCCGGGCACCACCGCCAGCAGCACCAATCCGACACAGAACGCGAAGACCACCCAGAAGGCGTCTGCACCGCCACCGAGCGTCGCCACGCCGAGGCCTGCGAGGGCGATGGCGACAGCGGACGTCGTCGAATCGGAGATCGACAGCGCGGACGAATTGAACCCCTGGTTGCTCTCATCGGAGTACGCCAGCGTCAGCACCGTGAGGCGCGGGTACAGCAACCCCATGCCTCCTCCGGCGAACGCCCAGCCGAGGATGACCGCACCGGGGGCCACAGCGAAGACGGCAGCGAACAGGACGCACAGAAGAGCCACCAGCAGCAGGCTCACACTGATCAGAGTGATGCGACGGTTACCCAGCAGCTCGCCGTACTTCCCCTGCAGAGCGGATGCTCCCGCCCACGCGAACGCCGCGAGCATCAGCGCGATACCCGCCCAGGTCGCGGTGAACGCGAAACGTTCCATCAGCAGATACGGGATGTACGCTTCCGCCGCGAAGAACGCACTGGCTGCGATGCCACGCATCAGCACGACACTCGGGAGCCCCTCTCCCGCCCGCAGTGTCCCCCGGGGCAGCAGTGGGAGCACAGCGAAGCCGATCAGGGCCACCGCTCCGAGCGCGACGGGCCATCCGGTCGTGGGTGGCATGTCTGCGGAGAACCCGATGACGACAGCGAGGACCGCGACGACCACGGCGAGCAGCAGCCGGGTGATCAAGGCGCGTCCGTCCTGAGGCTCGCCGTGACCGAGGCCGACGCCCCGCAGGCGCACCGCGATCATGAGGAACGCCACGGCCGTCAACACCGCGACCCCGAGGAACGCCCACCGCCAGTCGAGGTACTCTGCGACCGCTCCCGCCAGGAACGGACCGATCATCGACGGAACGACCCAGGCGGCAGCGAACGCGGCGAAGATCCGCCCGTGCAGGTGCGCCGGATAGAGGCGCGCCACCACGACGTACAGAGCGACCGTCTGGCCACCGGCGCCGAGACCTTGGACGAGGCGCCCGATGAGGAACTGCTCCATGGTCGAGGCGAAACCTGAGATGAGCAGGCCGACGATGAACAGCGACACCGCCACGTACAAGGCGCCGCGCGGGCCACGGGCATCGGCCCACGCGCCTGCGGCGACCATGCCGATCACGCTCGTCGCCAGGGTTCCGGCGAAGGCCACCGCGTAGAGCGCCTCGCCGTTCAGCGCTGCGCTGACCAACGGCATGACGGTGGTCACCGCCAGCGCCTCGATCGCCCCGAGGAAGATCAGCGCCACCGCGCCCAGGGTCACCCAGATGCGGTGGCGGTCCCAGATCGACGCGGCGGTATCAGGAAGTGTCATCGGTCGACGAGACGCGCGATGCGATCGATCGCCTCGGTGATGATCTCCGGACTCGTCCCGAAGTTCAGCCGGACGTGCCCCGCACCTTCCGCGCCGAAGGCCGGACCGAAGTGCAGCGCGACCTTCGCCTCCTTCAGGATGCGCTTTGCCGGATTGTCTCCCCAGCCCAACTCGGACAGATCGATCCAGGCGAGATAACCGGCGTCGGGGATGCGGTAGCGCGCGCCGGGAAGGCGTGATTCCAGCAACTCGCCCAAGAGCCGGCGATTCTCATCGAGAGTGTGGAGCAAGCCGTCAAGCCACTCGTCGCTCTCCTCGGCGAACGCGGCCACGGCAGCCAGCAGACCGAACTGACCGGTGCGCCACTCGACCTCGACCGGGAGGCGGCGGACGATCGCGCTCGTCGGCTCGTCGGCGGTGACCATCAGGGCGCACTTGAGGCCGGCGAGGTTGAAGGCCTTGCTTGCGCTGACGACGGCGAATCCCACGCGTCGAGCGGCGTCGCCCGCGGCCAGGAAGGGTGTGAAACCGGTGCCCGGCTGCGCCAGTGGTGCATGGATCTCGTCCGAGACCACCGTGGCTCCGAACTGGTCGGCAAGCTCGGCGAGGTCGGCGAGGGCCTCACGGGTGTGGACGGTGCCCGTCGGGTTGTGTGGGTTGCAGAGCAGGAGCGCCCTCGCGCCGTCTTCGAAGGCAGAGCGGATGCCGTCGAGATCGAGCTCCCATGCCGAGCCGGTGTCCCGGAGCGGAACCCTTTCCACCTCCGCTCCGGCCTCGGCGACGAGCTCGTAGAACGGCGGGTATACGGGCGGCGTCACCACCACCCGATCCCCGGGCTGCGTGACGCGGCGCAGGATCTCCACGATCCCCATGCTCACGTCGGCGGTGCTCCGCATCCGAGCGGGATCGGGGTCCCACCCGAAACGTCGGTGCGCGAATGCGGCGAAGGAATTCGCGAGCGGGGTGCGCGACGCGACGTATCCGGTGTCTCCCGCGTCGACGGCGCGCCGAAGCGTCGCGGTGATCGCCGGCGCCAACGGGAAGTCGGTCTCCGCGACGAACAACGGCAGAACATCCGCGGGATACTCCCGCCACTTCTCACTGCTGCGTCTGCGGAGATCCGCCAAAGGCAGAGCGGTGACCCGCTGCATCCCTAGATCGCGAAACCGAGTGCGCGCATCATGTCGCGACCGTCGTCGGTGATCTTCTCGGGGCCCCACGGCGGCATCCACACCCAGTTGATGCGGAAGCGATCCACGACGTTGTCCAGCGCCTGTGCGGTCTGCTCCTCGAGCACGTCGGTGAGCGGGCAGCCGGCGCTGGTCAGCGTCATGTGGATGACGAGAGCGTCGTTCTCGTCATCCCACGCGAGATCGTAGATGAGCCCGAGGTCGACGACATTGATCCCCAGCTCGGGATCCATGACGTCTTTCAGGGCTTCGGTGACCTCGTCGTATTTCTGGTCTGCGAGCGTCGCGGTCATGCGGCCAGCCTACGCCTCGATGGGGGCAGCGGGGTCGAGGAAACGGTCGTAGCCCTCGTCCTCGAGCCGGTCAGCAAGCTCCGGGCCGCCCTCTTCGACGATCTTTCCCGCGACGACGACGTGAACGAAGTCGGGCCGGATGTAGCGGAGGATGCGCGTGTAGTGAGTGATGAGGAGCACGCCGAGTCCCGTGGACTCCTTCGCTCGGTTGACACCCTCGGAAACGATCTTCAGCGCGTCGACGTCGAGGCCGGAGTCGGTCTCGTCGAGAATGGCGAACTTCGGCTTGAGCACCTCGAGCTGGAGGATCTCGTGGCGCTTCTTCTCGCCACCGGAGAAGCCTTCGTTGACGTTGCGCTGAGCGAACTTCGGGTCCATGCGCAGGTTGGCCATCGACGCCTTGACGTCCTTAGTCCAGCCGCGGATCGCGGGTGCTTCGCCGTCGAGCGCGGTCTTCGCCGTGCGGAGGAAGTTCGTCACCGTCACACCGGGGATCTCCACCGGGTACTGCATGGCGAGGAACAGCCCTGCGCGGGCGCGCTCGTCCACGCTCATCGCCAGGACGTCCTGGCCGTCGAACGTGATCGAACCGGAGGTCACCGTGTACTTCGGGTGCCCGGCGATCGTGTACGCGAGCGTCGACTTGCCCGAGCCGTTGGGGCCCATGATCGCGTGCGTCTCACCGGTGTTCATGGTGAGCGTGATTCCGTTGAGGATCGGGGTGGCCCCCGCCTCGGTCTCGACCGTCACGTACAGGTCGCGGATCTCGAGAACAGACATTCAGACTTCCTTCGTCACGGTCGGGTCGATGAGCACGTCGTCGCCGTCGATCTCGACGACGTAGACCGGGACGGGCTCATAAGCGGGGAGGTTCTGGGGTTTTCCGGTGATCAGGGAGAACGCGGAGCCGTGAGCCCAGCATTCCACCGTGTCGCCTTCGACGAAACCCTCGGAGAGAGAGATGTCGCCATGGGTGCACACGTCGCCGATGGCATGGATCACGCCTTCGCCGTCTTTGATGACGGTGATGGGCACGCCGCCCGGGTCGACCCGGATGGGCATGTCCTGCTCGAGGTCTGCGACACCGCAGACGCGCTCGGCGCTCACGCGCTCACCACCGACAGCTCGGTCTCGATCGCGTCGAGCAGTTCGGCTTCGAGCGCGGGGATGCCGAGGCGCTGAACGATGTCGGTGAGGAATCCGAGCACCACGAGGCGTCGCGCTTCTTCTTCACTGATACCGCGCGCCTGCAGGTAGAACAGCTGCTCGTCGTCGAAGCGACCCGTCGCGCTGGCGTGCCCGGCACCGAGGATGTCGCCGGTCTCGATCTCGAGGTTCGGGATCGAGTCTGCACGAGCGCCCTCGGTGAGTACGAGGTTGCGGTTGGCTTCATAGGAGTCGGTGCCCGTGGCGTTCGCGCCGATGAGCACGTCGCCGATCCAGACGCTGTGCGCATTCTTTCCCTGCAGCGCACCCTTGTAGAGCACGTCGCCCTTGGTGTGCGGGCCCTTGTGGTGCAGGTAGACCTGGCTCTCGAAGTGCTGACCGGCATCCGCGTAAGAGAGCCCGTACATGTACCCCTCGGATCCCGCGCCCGCCAACTCCAGATTGGGGTTCACCCGGACCACGCCGCCACCGAAGGTGACCACGAAGTGCTTCAGTGTGGCGTCTGCACCGACACGCGCCTGGTGCGCCGAGGCATGCAGCGCGTCATCTTCCCACTGCTGCAGGCTGATGACCGTGAGCTTCGCCCCGTCGCGGACGATGATCTCGAGGTTCTGCACGTACTGCGCCGAACCGGTGTGCTGCAGCACGACGGTGGCGGAGCTGTGCTCAAGGGCCTCGATCACGATGTGCGCGTCCGCGCGACGGTCGGCGCCCAGCCCGGCGAGCGACAGCAGCACGGGCTCCGCGACCTCTTCCTCACGGGGAATCCGGATGTGCAGCGCTTCGGGCGAACCCTGCCACGCGACAGCCGACGTGATGTCTTCGGCGAGGAACACCTCACCGCGGGGTGCGTCGCCCACGGCGAGCGGTGCGGAGACGTACTGCTCACCCGCGCCGAACGTGTAGCGGATGCCGTCGTTCGCGGTCGCTGCCGAGAACAACGGCCTCAGCTGAGCCACCGGAGTGTGCTTCCAGTTGACCTCGCGACCGGTGGGTACGCCGAAGTCATTCGGTTCGAACGAGTGCGGGCGCTCGGACCGGGTCTGGATCGGAGTGAAACCGGCCGCCGTCACCCGGGCCGCCGGATCTACGTGCGCGTTCGTATGCTGCGTCTCTTCGGACGCCGTAGCCTGAGCCACCATCTAGCCGACACTGCCTTCCATGCCCATCTCGATGAGCTTGTTCAACTCCATCGCGTACTCCATCGGCAGCTCTCGTGCGATCGGCTCGATGAAGCCGCGCACGATCATCGCCATCGCCTCGTCCTCGGGCATGCCGCGGGACTGCAGGTAGAACAGCTGCTCCTCGCTCACCTTCGACACGGTGGCCTCGTGACCGAGCTGCACGTCGTCGACCCGGATGTCGATCGCCGGATACGTGTCCGAGCGTGACTTGGTGTCGACGAGCAGAGCGTCACAGCGCACGGTGTTGGCCGAGTGGTGCGCATTCGCGTCCACTCGAACCTCGCCGCGGTAGCCGGCGCGGCCGCCACCACGAGCGATCGACTTCGAGACGATCGACGACTGGGTGTACGGCGCCATGTGGATCATCTTGGCGCCGGCGTCCTGATGCTGTCCGGGGCCCGCGAAGGCGACGGAGAGCGTCTCGCCCTTGGCGTGCTCACCCATCAGGTAGATGGACGGGTACTTCATCGTCACCTTGGAGCCGATGTTGCCGTCGACCCACTCCATGGTCGCGCCCTCGTGTGCGACCGCACGCTTGGTGACCAGGTTGTAGACGTTGTTCGACCAGTTCTGGATCGTCGTGTAGCGCACGCGGGCGTTCTTCTTCACGATGATCTCGACCACGGCGGAGTGCAGCGAGTCCGACTTGTAGATCGGGGCCGTGCAGCCCTCGATGTAGTGGATGTAGCTGTCTTCGTCGGCGATGATCAGGGTCCGCTCGAACTGGCCCATGTTCTCGGTGTTGATGCGGAAGTACGCCTGCAGCGGGATCTCGACGTGGACGCCCTTGGGCACGTACACGAAGGAACCGCCCGACCAGACCGCGGTGTTGAGCGCGGCGAACTTGTTGTCCCCGGCGGGGATGACGGTGCCGAAGTACTCTTCGAAGAACTCGGGGTGCTCACGGAGCGCGGTGTCGGTGTCCATGAAGATGACACCCTGCTGCTCCAGATCCTCGCGGATCTGGTGGTAGACGACCTCGGACTCGTACTGCGCGGCGACGCCGGCGACGAGACGCTGGCGCTCGGCCTCGGGGATCCCGAGCCGCTCGTACGTCTCCCGGATCTCCACAGGCAGGTCCTCCCAGGACTGCGCCTGCTTCTCGGTGGAGCGCACGAAGTATTTGATGTTGTCGAAGTCGATCTCGCTGAGGTCTGCACCCCAGGTCGGCATCGGCTTCTTGCCGAAGAGCTGGTATCCCTTGAGACGGGTCTTCAGCATCCATTCCGGCTCTTGCTTGAGAGCCGAAATTCCGCGGACGACGTCTTCGGAGATACCGCGCTTCGCGATCGCGCCAGCGGCATCCTCATCATGCCAGCCGAATTCGTACACCCCCAGCCCTTCGAGCTCCGGGCGGTCGATCAGCACATCCGACATCACACTCTCCTCACAGGTCCCGAAACGGTGTCATCCGCCCCGGCACACGTGATCCCCGTCGAGTCTGCGGGAACGTGTGCCGTTGGTGGGCCCTCATCACCGGCGCAGTCATCGCGCCTAAACTGTTGTCAATGCTTCAGCGCTGTCAGCGCTCATCGCAACAATCCGATTCTACAGGTTCCGCCTGACAGCCGGGCCGTGCCCGCTGACTCATCGCGGTCCGGAGGACCTATGCCCGACACGACGACCCCCGCCCCCACCTCGGCCCCGCACGGGCGTCGACGCGGAGAAACGGTCCACGCCGCGACGACCGGACGCGCCCTTCGTATCCTCGCGTGGTTGTCGTTCATCAGCGAGACGATCATCATCGGTACGGGCGGGGCGGTCCGGCTCACCGGCTCGGGCCTCGGCTGCTCGGAGTGGCCGCTGTGCACGCCGGAGTCGCTCGTCCCCACCCCGGAGCAGGGCATCCACGGCGTCATCGAGTTCGGCAACCGTCTGATGACGGGCGTCGTCGGCATCATCGCGATCGCCGTCGTCCTGCTCGTCCTGCACGCGGTCAACGGCTCGCGGGCCCTTCGCGTCGCGCTGTTGTTCGCCGGCGGCGGCATCCTCGCGGCCGGAGCGGCCTTCGCCATCGCCTCACCGATGAACATCCCCGCGTTCCCCGTCGCCGCCGCCGTGCTGCTCGCGGTGACCATCGCGGCAGCCGTGCAATCGGTACGCAGCACCGAAGAGCGGCGGGATCTCGTGTTGCTGGCGTGGATCACCCTCGTCGGAGTGGTCGCCCAGGCGTTCGTCGGCGGCATCACCGTGCTGACGGGACTCAACCCGTTCATCGTCGGATTCCACTACACCTCGTCGCTGCTGCTGGTGTGCGTCACGGCCGCTTTCCTGGTTCGCCTCAACGCGCCGGCAGGCCACCGCGTGCTCGCGGTTCCGCGCTGGTTCGCCGTGCTGACGCACGTCACGGGCCTCGCCCTGGCGATGACGATCGTCTTCGGGGTGCTGACCACCGGCTCGGGCCCGCACTCAGGGGACGCCGATGTCCTTCGGCACGGCTTCGATGCGACCGTGCTCGCCCACGTGCACTCCTGGCCGGGCTACATCCTCGCCGGGCTGGTGGCGGTCCTGACCATCGCCGCGTGGAAGCTTCGGCTCGAGCCGCGGCGCTGGCTGCTGGTGCTCGTGTTCGCGATCCTCGTTCAGGTCGGGGTCGGAGTCTGGCAGGCGAGAGAAGGACTTCCCCCGCTGCTGGTCGGCATCCACATGGTGCTCGCCGCCCTGTCCGCCGCCGCCTACACGGTCGTCGTCCTCCACCTCCGCCGCCCGGCCGACGTGCGCGACTGAGCGGGCACAGTCGATCCATAGCTCGCTCATCGGCGTCTCATCGTCGGCGCCGCGAGGGTGGACGGCATGAACACCTCACTGTCACGCAACATCGCCTACTGGCTTCTGCTCGTCGGCTCCCTCGCTTCCGTCTTCATGGGTGGCTGGCTGATCCTGGGCCAGATCGGCACGATGACCACCACTTTGCTCGACGGCACCGCCACCGGTATCGAGGTCTACGTGGGTCAATCGCTCGTCGTCGTGGGGGCTGTCGTTCTCGGCGCAGGAATCATCGGGCTCCTGCTCGCTCTCGCCCTCGGGGCGGCCAAATCCCTCCGTTCCCCGGTGACCGTCGTGGATGAGCCGGCGGATGACACCCCGGCGGCCGAAGTCTCGGACCGCGCGGACAGCGACGACAGCGACCGCAGCGAAGCCCGTGCGGATGCGGCCATCGTCGACGACGCGCCCGCCGACCTCCCCGACACCCGGCCGGAGACGGAAGCACAGCCCGCCGTCACCCGCTGATCCAGAGAAGAGCGGCGCCGAGCGATCGGCGCCGCTCTTCTGCGTAGCGGCTGGGCCTAGAAGGGCAGCAGCGGATCGATCGCGACGGCGACGAAGATCAACGTCAGGTACGTGATGGATGCGTGGAACACGCGCATCGGCCGGGCCTCGGTCCCGTGCACGGCGCGGTTGTAGAGGCGGTGCGACTCATAGATGAACCAGCCGCCGAAGACCAGCGCCGACACCGTGTACACCAGGCCCATTCCCGCGATCGGCACCAGGAGCAGCGAGCACGCCACCGTCGCCCAGGCGTAGAGGATCACCTGGAGGCCGACCTGCGAGGCGTTGCGGGTGACACCGAGCATCGGCACATCGACGTCCTGGTAGTCGTCCTTGTACTTCATCGACAGCGGCCAGTAGTGGGGCGGCGTCCAGAGGAACACGAGCAGGAAGAGGATGAAGGCCGGCCAGTCGAGCGATCCCGTGACGGCGGACCAGCCGATGAGCACCGGGAAGCATCCGGCGATGCCACCCCAGACGATGTTCTGCTCGGTACGACGCTTGAGGATCATCGTGTAGATCACGACGTAGAAGAAGATGGCCACGGCCGACAGCGTCGCAGCGAGCCAGTTCGTCGTGAGGGCGAGCCACACCGTCGACACGATGGCGAGCGTCCACGAGAAGATCAGTGCTCCGCGGGGGCTGACCTCGCCTGTCACCAAGGGCCGGTTCTCGGTCCGGTGCATATGCGCGTCGATGTCGCGATCGAGGTACATGTTGAAGGCAGCGGCGGATCCGGCGCTCAGCGAGCCGCCGATGACGGTCGCCAACACCAGGCGCATGTCGGGAAGCCCACCCTGAGCGAGGAACATCACGGGAACCGTCGAGACGAGGAGCAACTCCAGCACGCGCGGCTTCGTCAACGTGACGTACGCCTTCACCGTGCGGCCGACGGACGACTTCTTCACGGTCTGATCAGACATCGTCGAGATCTCGATCGCCTCCTCCGCACACGTTCCCGGACAACCTCTCCAGTGTATGACACCGGATGACGTGATCCGCCTCGCGAGTCCGGTGGCGGCGGGTGCCTCCCCGCTATGCTGAAAACACTCGCGCGCCCGGCGCTGTGCACACCTCCGTGACGTTGCGGATGCGCAAGGGAATACGGGCGCCCTCGAAACTGTCGGAAAGGGCATGAACGTGTCGGAATTGCAGTGGGACGAGATCGATCGGCGCGCGGTGGACACCGCACGAATCCTGGCGGCCGATGCCGTGGAGAAGGTCGGTAACGGGCACCCCGGCACGGCCATGAGCCTCGCGCCCGCCGCGTACCTCCTCTACCAGCGCGTTCTGCGCCACGACCCCGCCGACACCGATTGGCTCGGCCGCGACCGTTTCGTCCTCTCCGTCGGACACTCGTCCCTCACCCAGTACGTCGAGCTCTATCTCGGCGGCTTCGGTCTCGAACTCGACGACCTCAAGGCGCTGCGCACGTGGGGCTCCCTCACTCCCGGTCACCCGGAGTACGGCCACACCAAGGGCGTCGAGATCACCACGGGTCCCCTCGGTCAGGGCCTCGCCTCCGCTGTCGGCTTCGCGTACGCCGCCCGCTACGAGCGCGGCCTGTTCGATCCGGATGCCGCAGCCGGCACGAGCCCGTTCGACCACTTCGTCTACGTCATCGCCGGCGACGGCGACCTGCAGGAGGGCGTCACCAGCGAAGCATCGTCGCTCGCAGGCCACCAGCAGCTGGGCAACCTGATCGCCATCTACGACTCCAACCAGATCTCCATCGAGGACGACACCAACGTCGCTTTCACCGAAGACGTCGCCGCGCGCTACGAGGCATACGGCTGGCAGGTCCAGACGGTCGACTGGAAGAAGACCGGCGAGTACGTCGAAGACATCGCCGAGCTCCACGCGGCCATCGAGGCGGCGAAGGCTGAGACCGACAAGCCGTCGCTGATCATCCTGAAGACCATCATCGGCTGGCCGTCACCGGGCAAGCAGAACTCCGGCAAGATCCACGGTTCGGCCCTCGGCGCCGACGAGCTGGCCGCGACGAAGAAGGTTCTGGGTTTCGACCCGGAGCAGACCTTCGAGGTCGCGGAGGACGTCCTCGCCCACACCCGCGGACTCGCAGAGCGCGCGGCCGAAGAGCGCGCCGCCTGGCAGGAATCGTTCGACGCGTGGGCCGCAGCCAACCCGGAGCGCAAGGCGCTTCTGGATCGGCTCGAGGCCGGCGAGCTGCCGAGCGACATCACCGCTGCTCTCCCCGTCTTCGAAGCCGGCAAGGAGGTCTCCACCCGCGCCGCATCGGGCAAGGTGATCAACGCGCTGGCGGCGGAGCTTCCCGAGCTCTGGGGCGGGTCCGCCGACCTCGCCGAGTCGAACCTGACGACCATCAAGGAGGCTCCGTCCTTCATCCCCGCCGAGTGGTCGACCCACGAATGGTCCGGCACGCCCTACGGTCGGGTGCTGCACTTCGGTATCCGCGAGCATGCCATGGGCGCGATCGTCAACGGCATCGTCCTGCACGGCAAGACGCGCGCTTTCGGTGGCACCTTCCTCATCTTCAGCGACTACATGCGCCCCTCGGTACGTCTCGCCGCGCTCATGAACGTTCCGAGCATCTTCGTGTGGACGCATGACTCCGTCGCGCTCGGGGAGGACGGGCCGACCCACCAGCCCGTCGAGCAGCTCGCCACGCTGCGAGCCATCCCGAACCTCGCTGTCGTGCGTCCGGCCGACGCCAACGAGACGGCCGTCGCCTGGCTCGAGATCCTCCGCCGCCAGGCGGGTCCGGCAGGTCTCGCGCTCACCCGCCAGAACATCCCGGTGTTCGAGCGCGGCGAGGGCGCGGCATCCGGCGACGCGTTCGCCTCCGCATCGGAAGCGGTCAAAGGCGCGTACGTGCTCGCCGAGGCCCCGAACGGAGAGCCGGATGTCATCATCATCGCGACCGGTTCCGAGGTGCAGCTGGCCGTGAACGCGCGCGCCGCACTCGCCGAGGAGGGCGTGAACGTCCGCGTCGTCTCGGCCCCGTCGCTGGAGTGGTTCGCCGAGCAGGACGAGGCCTACCGCGAGAGTGTGCTTCCGCCGTCGGTGACGGCCCGCGTCTCGGTCGAGGCGGGCTCCGTGCTCAGCTGGCGCGGAATCGTCGGCGACCGCGGACGATCCATCGGCATCGACCACTTCGGCGCCTCCGCCGACTACAAGACCCTGTTCGAGAAGTTCGGTATCACCACCGAGGCCGTCATCGCGGCCGCGCGTGAGACCATCGCCGCACACAGCACCAAGGAGAACGCATGAGCACCCCCACCGCACAGCTCGCCGCCGCAGGTGTCAGCATCTGGCTCGACGACCTTTCCCGCACCCGTATCTCCTCCGGCAACCTCGCCGAGCTGATCGAGGCCCGCGACGTCACCGGCGTCACGACCAACCCGACGATCTTCGCCAACGCGATCACCGACAAGAACGACACGTCGTACGACGCGCAGGTCACCGAGCTCGCCGCATCCGGGGCCAGCGCCGAGGAGGCCGTCTTCGCGGCGACCACCCAGGACGTGGCCGCTGCTCTCGACGTGTTCCGCCCCGTCTGGGAGAAGTCGGGCCACGTCGACGGGCGCGTCTCGATCGAGGTCTCCCCCGATCTCGCGCACGACACCGCGGGGACGGTCGCGCAGGCGAAGGAGCTGTGGGCGAAGATCGACCGCCCCAACCTCCTGGTGAAGATTCCCGCGACGAAGGCCGGGCTTCCCGCGATCACCGAAGCGATCGCGGCGGGCATCAGCGTCAACGTCACGCTCATCTTCAGCCTCGAGCGCTACGCCGAGGTCATCGACGCCTACCTGACGGGTCTCGAGCGCGCACACAGCGCAGATTTCGACCTCTCGAACATCCACTCGGTCGCATCGTTCTTCGTGTCGCGCGTCGACACCGAGACCGACAAGCGCCTGTCGGCGGTCGGAACCGACGCCGCGAACGCGCTGAAGAGCAAGGCGGGCCTCGCCAACGCTCGTCTGGCCTACGAGCTGTTCGAGCACACGTTCGCGGAGAAGCGCGCGCAGGATCTGCTGGCCGTGGGAGCCAACCTGCAGCGCCCGCTGTGGGCATCGACCGGCGTCAAGGACCCCGCTCTCCCCGACACGCTGTACGTCACCGAGCTCGTGGCTCAGGGAGTCGTGAACACGATGCCTGAGAAGACGCTCGAGGCGACGGCGGACCACGCGGTCATCACCGGTGACACGATCACGGGCGGCTACGACGAGGCACGCGCGGTCTTCGCCGGAATCGCCGACGCCGGAATCGATTTCGACGACGTCACGCGGGTTCTGGAAGAGGAGGGCGTCGCGAAGTTCATCGACTCCTGGCACGACCTGCTCGCCCAGGTCACCGAAGCGCTCGAGGCGCAGCGATGACGTTCGCCATCCACACATCCGGCGCCGCACGCGCTGCGATCGACGAGGTCGTCCCGGCGCTGGTCCGCGACCTCGTCGCCTCCCGCATCACCGGCGGCGATTCCACGCTCTGGGGCCCCGCTGCGGAGGCCGAAGCGGCTGTGCGACTGGGATGGGTCGAGGCGGTATCCGTCTCGCGGCCGCTGGTCGCCGAGATCACCGCTCTCCGTGACGCTCTCACGGCGAAGGGCGTCACGCGTGTCGTCCTCGCGGGTATGGGCGGTTCGTCGCTCGCCCCCGAGGTGATCGCGCAGACCGCCGGTGTTCCGCTGACGATCCTCGACTCGACCGCTCCCGGTCAGGTGCTCGCCGCGCTCGATGCGGGACTCTCCGCCACCGTCCTCGTCGTGTCATCCAAGTCGGGTTCCACGGTCGAGACGGATTCGCAGCGCCGCACTTTCGAAGCGGCGTTCCGCGACCTCGGAATCGATCCCACCGAGCGCATCGTCGTCGTCACGGACCCCGGTTCCCCGCTCGACGTCTCCGCTCGCGAGGCCGGGTACCGCGTGTTCAACGCAGACCCGAATGTCGGTGGCCGTTACTCGGCACTCACCGCCTTCGGACTCGTGCCCGCCGGCCTCGCCGGTGTCGACATCGACGAGCTCCTCAATGAGGCAGAGGCTTCGCTGCTCGAGGTCGCCGTCGACTCCGCTGAGAACCCCGGCCTGCGTCTGGGAGCGGCCATCGCGGCGACCCAGCCTCGTCGCGACAAGCTCGGTCTCGTCACCGACGGCACGCACATCAACGGTCTTCCGGACTGGATCGAACAGCTCATCGCCGAATCCACGGGCAAGGAGGGCACCGGAATCCTGCCGGTCGTCCTGCTGCCCGTGTCGCCGGAACTCGATGCGAAACCCGCCGACCTGCAGATCGTCCGCATCGTCGATGACGCCAACGAGTTCCATCTCCACGAGCGCCATGAAGGCGAGATCCTCGTCAGCGGCACTCTGGGTGCGCAGCTCGTCGTCTGGGAATACGCCACGGCGATCGCGGGACACCTGCTGGGGATCAACCCGTTCGATCAGCCGGACGTCGAGTCCGCGAAGATCGCCGCCCGCGGACTCCTCGACGCACGCCCCGAGCCCACGACTCCCGCGTTCACGGAGAACGGCATCGAGGTGCGCGTCTCCGACCCGACGCTCGCGGTCTCGGGGAATATCGAGGGCGTGCTGGATGCTCTCTGGGCGCAGCTGCCCGCCGACGGCTACGTGTCGATCCAGGCGTACGTCAACAGGCTCGAGGTCCCGCAGCTCCAGGGCCTGCGCGAGCTCGTCGCCGCCGACTCCGGACGTCCGACCACCTTCGGCTGGGGCCCGCGTTTCCTGCACTCCACCGGCCAGTACCACAAGGGCGGACCGGCGCAGGGTGTCTTCCTGCAGATCCTGGAGCGCACCGACGTCGACCTCGAGATCCCCGAGCGGCCCTTCACGTTCGGTCAGCTCATCCAGGCACAGGCGGCCGGCGATGCCGGCGTGCTCGCCGAGCACGGCCGTCCGGTCGTCTCCTTGACGATCACGGAGTCCTCGGACGACGTCCTCGCCCTCTTCGAAGCCGCCCAGAAGTAGACAGCAGGAGATCCCCCCACCGATGTCTGTTCCCATCTCGCGCGGGCAGAACCCGCTGCGTGACCCCGACGACCGCCGTCTCAACCGGATCGCGGGGCCCAGCGCGCTCGTGATCTTCGGCGTCACCGGAGACCTGTCACGCAAGAAGCTCATGCCCGCCGTCTACGACCTCGCCAACCGCGGTCTGCTCCCGCCCGGGTTCGCCCTCGTCGGGTTCGCTCGCCGCGATTGGGAGGATCAGGACTTCGCGCAGGTCGTCTACGACGCCGTCAAGCAGCACGCCCGAACCCCGTTCCGCGAGGAGACATGGGAGCAGCTGCTGCAGGGCATCCGCTTCGTGTCGGGTGAGTTCGACAACCCGGATTCGTTCCGCAAGCTCCGCGAGACGGTGGAGAAGCTCGACGTCGAACGTGGCACGATGGGCAACCACGCGTACTACCTGTCGATCCCGCCGAAGGACTTCCCGCTCGTCGCGAAGCAGCTGAAGGACTCCGGGCTGGTCGGCGAGAACAGCGACGACGACGAGCGCTGGCGCCGGGTGGTCATCGAGAAGCCCTTCGGCCACGATCTCGAGTCCGCACGCGCTCTCAACGCGGCGCTCGAGGTGGCGTTCCCCGCCGACTCGATCTTCCGCATCGACCACTACCTCGGCAAAGAGACCGTGCAGAACATCCTGGCGCTGCGTTTCGCCAACGAGCTGTACGAACCGATCTGGAACCGCAACTACGTCGACCATGTGCAGATCACCATGGCCGAAGACATCGGTGTGGGAGGTCGTGCCGGGTACTACGACGGCATCGGCGCGGCGCGCGACGTCATCCAGAACCACCTGTTGCAACTGCTCGCACTCACTGCCATGGAAGAGCCGATCAGCCTGTCCGCAGAGCACCTGCGCAACGAGAAGGAGAAGGTGCTCGCTGCCGTGCACGTGCCCGAAGACCTGTCTCTGGCGACGGCACGCGGTCAGTACGACGGCGGGTGGCAGGGCGGCGAACAGGTCACCGGCTTCCTCGCCGAAGAGGGGATGAACCCCGAATCGACCACCGAGACCTATGCGGCGATCAAGTTGGAGATCGACACTCGCCGCTGGGCCGGCGTGCCGTTCTACCTCCGCACCGGCAAGCGCCTGGGTCGGCGGGTCACCGAGATCGCTGTCGTGTTCAACCGAGCGCCGCAGCATCTGTTCGGCCGGGGCAACTCGTCCGAGCTCGGCCAGAACGCACTCGTGATCCGTGTTCAGCCCGACGAGGGCGTCACGATCCGGTTCGGTTCGAAGGTGCCGGGCAGCGGCTCCAACGTCCGCGATGTCACCATGGACTTCGGCTACGGCCACGCCTTCACCGAGGCGAGCCCGGAGGCGTACGAGCGGCTCATCCTCGATGTCCTGCTCGGCGATCCGCCCCTGTTCCCCCGCCACGAAGAGGTCGAACTCTCCTGGAAGATCCTCGACCCCGTCGAGAAGTACTGGGCAGCCGTCGGCGGCCCCGTCGAGCAGTACCCACCGGGATCGTGGGGTCCGGCATCCGCCGACGACCTGCTGGCCCGAGATGGACGAGTCTGGAGACGCCCGTGATCATCGATCTTCCCGACACCAACGTCAGTCAGGTCGCCAAGCAACTCGTGAAGGTGCGCGAGGAAGGCGGAGCCGTCGCGCTTGGTCGTGTGCTCACGCTGGTCATCTCTGCCCGCAACGGCGTGGCAGAAGCGGCGATCGATGCGGCGAACGACGCGTCCCGCGAGCACCCGATGCGTGTGATCGTGCTCACCACCGGTGAGGGCGAGTCGCGCCTCGACGCACAGATCCGCGTCGGCGGCGACGCCGGCGCCAGTGAGGTCGTGGTGTTGCGCGCGTTCGGCGATGCAGCCAGCAACGAGGAGAGCCTCATCACCGGGCTGCTGCTCCCCGACGCCCCGGTCGTGGCCTGGTGGCCCGAGGAGGCGCCGGAGTCCCCCGCGACATCGCCGCTGGGTCGCATCGCGCAGCGCCGGATCACGGATGCCGCGACCGCGGCGGACGTGCGCGACCGTCTCGCCCAGCTCGGTCGCACGCACGCCCCCGGCGACACCGACTTGGCATGGACGCGCCTCACGCACTGGAGAGAGCAGCTCGCCGCTGTGCTCGATCAGCCTCCGTACGAGGAGATCACCGAGGTCGAGGTTCGCGGCGCGTCGGCCTCCCCGTCGACGGCACTGCTGGCCGCATGGCTCCAGATGGCGCTGCAGATCCCGGTCCGCTGGTCGTACGAGGAGCCCGAGCACTGGCAGGAGGGCATCAAGTCGGTCCGCCTGACACGCTCGTCCGGCGACATCCTGCTGGAGCGCCCCTCGCCCGGCGTGGCCGTTCTCACCCAGCCGGATCAGCCGCACCACGACCTGCACCTGCCGCGTCGAACGCTCCGTGAATGCCTCGCGGAGGAGCTGCGACGGCTCGACCCCGACGTCCTGTACGGTCGAGTGATCACCGAGGGCTGGGAGAAGCTGGGTCCGCCCGAGACAGGAGAGTGAATTCGATGCAGGTATCGTCCGCAGAGAAGCGGGTCGTGGTCGAATCCACGCCTGCCGTCCTCGCCACTCGAGTCGCCGATCGCTTCCTCACGCGTCTTCACGCCAGGACGCGCAACGGGAGGATCGCCCACATCGCTCTGACGGGCGGTTCCATGGGCGCGGCCGTGCTGCGCGCGACGGCCGAGAGTGCCCGATCTGCCGAGATCGATTGGTCGCTGGTGCATTTCTGGTGGGGAGACGAGCGCTACCTCGCGCGCGACGATGCCGACCGCAATTCCTTCCAGTCCCGGGAGGCGCTGCTCGACCAGATCGATGTTCCGCGCGAGAACGTGCACGAGGTGGCCGGGCCCGACAGCGGTCTCACCCTCGACGAGTCCGCGGCCGCCTATGCGGAGGAGCTCGCTCGCTACGGCACCGATGACAACCCGTGGCCATCGTTTGCGGTGTGCTTCCTCGGCGTCGGCCCTGACGGTCACATCGCCTCGCTTTTCCCCGATCGCGATGAGGTCACGATGACGGATGCCGCAGCGTTGCCCGTGCGCAACTCACCGAAGCCGCCTCCGGAGCGCGTGACGCTGACCCGCCCGGTCCTCAACTCGTCGAAGCGCGTGTGGCTGGTGCTCACCGGGGCCGACAAGGCGTCCGCGCTCGGGCTGGCCCTTGCCGGCGCGAGCTACACCAGCGTCCCCGCCGCGGGAGCCAAGGGTCGCAAGCGGACGGTGTTCTTCGTCGACGAGGCAGCCGCTTCCGAGGTATCCCCCGACCTGATCGATCAGGCGTACTGAGGGCGGCCCACACACGTTCAGCGAGCGTAGGGAGCGTTCAGCGAGCCTCGGGATCCTGGCGCGTCTCGGGCTCGGGCGAAGGCGTCGAGGACGATGGTCCGCTCCCTCTCGGGATGCCGAGATCCTGGCTGTCGCTGAGCACTTGCGGGTGATAACGGGCGAGCCCCACGACCCCCCAGACGGCGATGCCTCCCGCGATGGCGAAGATCACGAGCACCCACGGCGGCGCCGCCGACGCCTCGCCGAGCACGACCATGCCGATCAGGACAGCGACCAGCGGGTCGACGACTGTGAGTCCGGCGATCACGAGGTCGGGAGGCCCCGAGCTGTAGGCCGTCTGCACGAAGTATGCGCCGACCGCCGCCGCCGCGACCAGCGCGAGAACGCAGACGCCGGTGATCCATTCGAATTCGCCGGCCTCGATGCGCTTGATGACGACCTTCGCCAAAGTGGCGACGAAGCCGTAGAGGATACCGGCACCGATGACGTAGAACAGCGCGCGCATGCGGTGGCGGAGGATCAGCCAGCATGCGCCGAGGACGATGATCACGACGAGCAGCATCGCGAGGATGACGAAGAGCTGCCGCTCTGTGACTGCCTTCTCAGTGGCGAAGATGGCCGCGAAGAAGACGAAGAGGAAGATGCCGCCGACACAGCAGATGATCGCGGTGATGGACTGCTTGGTCGGTGAGTGGCCGGAGACGCGGGCGTTCAGCAGCGTGGTCATCACGAGCGCGATCGCGCCCAGCGGCTGGACGACGATCAGGGGCGCCTGCACGAGCGCGGCGAGCTGACACACCACGGCCATGGCGAGCATGAGTGTGCCGGCGATCCACGACGGCCGGGTCAGCAGACGCTTGAGCTGATTCAGAGTGAGGCCGGATGATCCGTTCGAACCGCTCAGCCGCTCGACCTTCTCCACCCCGCGGTGCTGATACTGCGCACCGAGAGACATGAAGACCGCCCCCGCAAGGGCGAGCGGAATCCCGAGCAGAAGGCCAGGGTTCTGAAACGCACCGACGAGCTGGTCGCCGACGTCTTCCGCCCCGTTCATCCATACCCCAACGCTCACACTAAGACCCTACCCGGAGAGGCCCTCGGACTAGTGTTGTGACGTGGCTGTACTTCCGATTCGCATCATGGGCGACCCCGTCCTGCACTCCCCCGCATCCCCCGTCGAAGAGGTCACGGACGATGTCCGCGCACTCGTCGCCGACATGTTCGAGACCATGGATGCCGCCCCCGGCGTCGGACTCGCCGCTCCGCAGGTCGGCGTACCGCTGCGCATCTACACCTACGCCTACACCGACGATGACGACCAGCCGTGGCGCGGTGTGCTCATCAACCCTGTCCTGTGGATGGTGCCGCTCGAACCGGGTGACCCCGATCCGGACCTCGAATCGGAAGGATGCCTCTCCTTCCCCGGCGAGCGATTCCCCCTGCGTCGCTCGGAGCGCGTGCACGTCACCGCGACCGACCTCGAGGGACAGCCGGTCACGATCGACGTCGACGGCTGGCGCGCCCGCATCATGCAGCACGAGTTCGACCACCTCGACGGCATCCTCTATGTCGACCGGCTTTCCGACAGTGACTGGAAAACGGTGCAGAAGATAGCACGCAAGCGAGGATGGGGTCGCACTGGAGTCAGCTGGGTGCCGGGAATCGACGACCTCGAAGGCTGAGGCTTTCAGCAGGATCAAAGGCTTCTCGGAGTTGCATCACAGACGACGCGCCGGATAGCGTGATCGCGACGGGCACATACTCGAGCGCCCGCTCACGAGGCTTTTGGGGGAAAACATGTCGAAATTGCGTGTGCGACGCGCGCTGGTTCTGGCGGGCGCGGCGGTTGCGCTTTCCGTGGCTCTCAGCGGATGCAGTGCGATCAACGGGCTCCTCGGCGGCGGGCCTGGCGATGCCGAACGCGACGAGGAGACCGGCCAGGTCACCGAGAGCGCCAACGTCGATGTGTTCTCGCTGAAAGTCGGCGACTGCAAGATGTCGAGCGCGACCGGCCTCATCGAAGCCGTCGACATCGTGCCCTGCGACGAGCCGCACGACGAGGAGGTCTATCACGAGTTCGCCATGGAGGACGGCGAATTCTCGGAAGAGGCCATCGACGCCGCAACCGAAGGATGCATCGGCGACGCGTACACCGATTTCGTCGGTGTCGTCTGGGATGAGTCGGCCCTCGAGGTCTACCCCATCACCCCGACCAAGGACACGTGGGAGCAGATGAACGACCGCGTGATCCAGTGCGTGATCTTCGACTCCGCCGGCCCTGTCGAAGGAAGCCTCAAAGGCTCGAAGCGCTGATTCTCATCAGCCGCTGATAAGAGGGGCCCGCTGACCGGCGGGGCCCCTCTTCGCAGTCAACAGCGAGAAGCGGCCCGCCCGATCTTCCGATCGGGGCGGGCCGCTTCGTGAGGATCGATCAGCGCTTGTCGATGTTGCGCTGAGCGAGCAGGTCTTCCAGCACGTCGGGACGGTTGGTGATGATCCCGTCCACGCCGTAGTCGAGCATCCGCGCCATGTCGGCGACGTCGTTGACCGTGTAGGTGTTGATCACCATGCCGGCCGCGTGCACGGCGTCGACGTAGTCGGCCGTCACGGCGCCGAAGTTCGGGTTGACCTGGTCGGCCCACTCGCCGTAGGTGGGAAGGTCGGCGACGGGCACGGTGCCGAGCAGACCCACCGGCACCTCGGGCTGAAGCTCGGCGTAGGTCGCCATCGAGTCCCAGTTGAAACTCTGCACCGCGAGACGCTCGCTGGCGACCGCCGACTTGAGGTAGCCCGGGAACGACGCGAAGACGTCGATGACCTCCTGCTCGACGCCCGGGTACAGCTCCGGCGCCTTGAGCTCCATGATGATGCCCGACCGGCTCGACCGCACCTGCGCCACCATCTCCGCGAGTGTGGGGACCGGCTCGCCGGCGAACTCCTCGCCGAACCACGATCCGGCGTCGAGCTGCTTGATCTCCTCGAGTGTGAAGTCGGCGACCTTCCACGGTGCGCGGTCCGGGAACACCTCCTCGACGTTCGTGGTGCGGGTCAGGGTGGTGTCGTGGATCAAGATGGGCACGCCATCCTTGCTGAGTTGCACGTCAGACTCGATCCAGGTGGCCTTCTGCTCGATTCCCACCTCGAACGCGGCGAGCGTGTTCTCGGGCGCATAGGCCATGGCGCCGCGGTGCGCGGTGGTGATGACCGAGACTTTCTCCGGTTGAGCGGCGACAGCAGGGGTGGCGACGAGCGAGAGCCCGACGATACCGGCCGCGGCGGCCAGTGTGAGGGTGCGAGTGCGCATTTGTTGATCTCCTTAGGAGGTGGGGAGCACTTAACACCTCCACGGTTTCGCCCGCGCGTGACGTCACCGTGTCTTCGAGATGAATGCTCACCTAAAGGTGACGGCCCGCTCTCGATCTCTCGAGGCACAGGCGTACATGGGAGAAGGCGCCCCATCCCGGGGCTGCGGGATGTGACGCCTTCTATTGGCTCCCCGGCTTGGACTCGAACCAAGAACCTGCCGGTTAACAGCCGGCTGCTCTGCCAATTGAGCTACCGAGGAATGTGCTCCGCTGTGCGGGCAACTCGACAAGCTTAGCAAACTCCGGACGCCACACGTGACACCGAGGAGCCTTCCTCGGCCACCGGGCGTGTCGTCTTCAGGCGCGCGAATCCGTCTCGGCGTTCGGTGCCCAGAGCAGGTCCTTGCCGACGCCCCGAGCGACGACATGACCGCCGCGGAGCATGAGCGTCTCCGCATTCAACTCGCGGATGAAGGCGGCGTCATTGGTGACGAGCAAGGCCGCCATCGACTCTTCCTCCCGGCGCCGGGTGATCGCGTCGAACACCACCGGACGCACCTCGAGGTCGAGATTCGCAAGAACCTCGTCAGCGATCAGCACCCGCGGCTCCAACACGAACGATCGCGCGATCGCGACCCGCTGGCGCATACCGGCGCTCAATTCGTACGGAAACTTCGCGGCGGTCCCGAGCGGCAGGTGCAGCTCGTCGAGCAGCGTCGCGACACGGATCGACAGCGCCTTGGAGTTCACTCGGCGCTCGCGGATCAGGATCGGTTCGGCGATCACCTCGCTCACCGTCAACCGCGGAGGAAGGTCTGCCCCGGCACCCTGCGGGACGAACCCGGTGCGATACGTGAGGATGCGGTGCTTGCGCCCCGGCTTGCGCACATCGACACCGCACACCTGCGCCCTTCCCCCGACGATCCGGACCGACGGGTCGGTGGAGCCGGCGAGGGCCGCGACGAGAGAGGACTTTCCCGAACCGGTGGGTCCGGCGACGCAGATGAGCTCACCCGGAGCGAGCGAGAACGTCACGCCGTCGACGGCACGCGTGGGAGCACCGTGCCCGACGCGGTCGATCACCAGATCCGAGCACTCGATGGCGTTCGGGGATTCGGGCCTGCGAGACATGTCTCCCATCCTGCCCTCTGCGTGTGCGTCGAGCGTGTTACGACTCGGCGAACCGCTGCCGCTCCGCATCGATGTCGCGCAGTCGGACGCGGAGGGCGCGACCTCCATCGGACTCTGCGGGCACGCGCTGCACGGCACCCAGGAGCTCCTGCTTCTCACGCTCGAGCTGACGGAGGATGAGGCGGCGGGCGAGGTCTGTGGTCGAGGCCACCGCTCCCTCCTCGTTCTTGGCCGGGAACGGTGTCATCAGCAGCTCGCCGCCCAGGGAGCGGTACGGCTCGCGCACACCGTTCACGGCATCGGTCACCCAGCCCGCGCGCGTACGGTCAGGCGCGGAAGCCACCGCTTCGCGCACCGCGTCGAGACCGGGCGTGCGGAACGGAGCCGACAGGGCCCGATTCAGCAGTGTCTGGTCCACCTGATGCCCGTACTGCAGGGCGCCCATCAGCGCATCCCGTTCGACAGCCACGTCGGCGGTCCTCGGCAAGCTGGCCAAAGTCACAGGGGCGACGATCGACACTCCTGTCGCCGGGTCGACCTGAGGCTGGCTCTCGCGCCGAGAGGCCGGTTGCTGCGAAGCGCCACGGGCAGCCCGTTCCACCTCGCTGCGCACCTCGGTCGGATCCATGCCGAGTCGCCGTGCCAGCACACGCTCGTACCCGGGGCGAAGCAGCTGGTCACGGATCTCGGCCACGATCGGCGATGCCGCCCGAAGAGCGCCGACGCGACCCTCGACCGTGGACAGATCGAACCCGCCGAGCTTTCGATCGATCGCGAACTCGAACATCGGCACCTTGGCGTCCATCAATCCGCGAACGGCGGCATCCCCGCGCTGCAGACGAAGATCACACGGGTCGAGGCCGTCGGGCGCCACCGCGACGAAGGTCTGCGCGTTGAATCGGTCGTCTTCGGTGAACGCCCGCAGTGCGGCCTTCTGCCCGGCTTCGTCGCCGTCGAACGTGAAGACCACTTCACCGGACGCGTTGTCGTCGCCCATCACGCGCCGCAGAACCTTGATGTGCTCGGTGCCGAACGCCGTGCCGCAGGTCGCGACCGCGGTGGTGAGGCCGGCCAGATGGCACGCCATGACATCGGTGTATCCCTCGACCACGACGACTCTTCGCGGGTTGCCGCGGGAGATGTCGCGCTTGGCGAGGTCGAGCCCGTAGAGCACCTGTGCCTTCTTGTAGATCGGTGTCTCCGGAGTGTTGAGGTACTTCGGCCCTGGATCGTCGTCGAAGAGTTTGCGGGCTCCGAACCCGATCGTCTGACCCGATACATCCCGGATCGGCCACACCAGGCGCCCGCGGAACCGGTCGTAGACGCCGCGCTGCCCGGTCGAGACGAGTCCGGCCGTGCTGAGCTCTTCGCGCGTGAACCCCTGGTTCGTCAGAGCCTTGAGCATCCCGTCCCAGCCACGCGGGGCGAAGCCGACACCGAAGTGCGCGGCGGCACCTGCGTCGAAGCCGCGCTCTCCGAGGAAGCGCCGACCGGCCTCGGCATCCGGCGAGAGCAGTTGGGACCGGAAGAACTCCGCCGCCGCCGTGTTCGCCGCGTACAGGCGGCTGCGACCACTCGTCTCGGGCGCCGCTCCCCCGTCTTCATAGTGCAGTGTGTAGCCGATCCTCCCGGCCAGGCGTTCGACTGCCTCCGTGAAGCTGACGTGGTCCATCTCGCGCAGGAAGGAGTACACATCGCCCGACTCGCCGCAGCCGAAGCAGTGGTAGTAGCCCACTTGCTGGCGCACGTGGAAGCTCGGGCTCTTCTCGTCGTGGAACGGACACAGCCCCTTGAGTGAGCCGACGCCGGCCGACTTCAGTGCCACGCGCTCCCCGACGATGTCGGCGATGTTGGTGCGCGCCTTCACCTCGTCGACGTCTGCCTGTCGGATTCGCGGCATCAGCGTGCCCCTTCGGCGACGGGCCGCCTCTCGACGTGCGTCCGCGCGCCCGGGCGCGCATGACGCGGCGTCCAGATGCCGACCTCGGCGGGGTCGATCTCTCCGACCAGGCGGTTGTGCCAGTCGATGGCACTCTGATCGGTGAGGCTCGCGATCTGGTCGACGACGACCCTGGCGCGCTCGGCGTCGTCGGCCGCGGCGACGAAGTCCGCGGCGAAGGCCGGCTCGAGCACATCGGCCCCTGCAGACCAGAGGGCATCCGTCGACCACAGGGAGTCTGCGAGACGCTTCAGCACCCGCCGCTGCTCCTTGTAGACGCCCTTGCGCGCATCGATCGTCACGATCGCCTGGCCCATGATGCCCTTGAGCACCGCGATCTCGGCCTCGACCACCCGCGGGACGACGACGTGGGCGTTGTAGCGCACGAGCGCGACGCCGCCGTAGCTCTCGCGAGTCGCCGAGACCGCCGCGCGAGCGAAACGACCGATGAGGTCGCTGGTGAGGTTCTTCAGGCGCGCGAGGCTCTGCCGCGAACGATCGAACGAGGACAGCCACATCGATTGCGACGCCAGCCGATACAGCGCGTCGGCCAGCTCGTCGCGAGTGAAGTCGTAGCCCACCCACTGCTGGATGCGCCCGACCAGTGCATCGTGCGCCATCGGGTCGGCGAGCTGCGCGACGTCGACGTAGCCGTTGACGATCGCATCTTCGAAGTCATGCACCGAGTACGCGATGTCGTCGGAGAGGTCCATGATCTCGGCCTCGACGCAGCGCAGCCGCCCTGGCGCCCCCTCGCGCATCCACCGGAAGACCGCCTCGTCTTCGGGGTAGACACCGAACTTCAGGCGTCCGCCGGGGTCGGGCACCGGACTGTCGACGGTCCACGGGTACTTGCACGTCGCATCGAGGCTGGCACGGGTGAGGTTCAGGCCGACCGAGTGGTCGTCGTCATCGAGCACCTTCGCCTCGAGGCGACTGAGGATGCGCAGCGACTGCGCATTGCCCTCGAACCCGCCGATGTGCTCCGCCCATTCGTTGAGTGCGCGCTCGCCGTTGTGCCCGAAGGGAGGGTGCCCCAGATCATGGCTCAGGCAGGCGGTGTCGACGACATCGGCCGACACCCCGAGTGCGGTGGCGAGCTCACGCCCGACCTGGGCGACCTCGAGTGAATGGGTGAGCCGATTGCGGGCGAAGTCTGCCGTACTCGCGGGACTCAGGACCTGGGTCTTCGCGGCGAGACGGCGAAGTGCGGCGGAGTGCAGCACGCGTGCACGGTCGCGCGCGAAACCGTCGCGTTCGGAACGGTGCGTCTCGGCGAAGAAACGCTCGGCGTCGCGGGCGTCGTAGCCGGCGACGAGCGGGCTCGACGGGAACTCAGCCACCACTGTTCTCGATCTCCGCTCCACGCATCATCTCGGTGGCCGACGACGCGACCTCGCGTGACTCCAGCCATTTCTCCGGCAGCGCCGTGCGCTTCGGGTGCCCTGAGCGTCCGCGCTGGCCTTCTGCATCCGCTCCGGGGTAGGGCGCGCTGTGGTCGAGCTGACCGAGCAGATCGTCGATCTCGGCGAGGCTCGACGCTGTGGCGAGGCCGGTCCGGATGTCGCCGCCCACCGGGTACCCCTTGAAGTACCAGGCCACGTGCTTGCGGATGTCGCGGCATCCGCGGTCTTCATCGTCGAAGAATTCGATCAGGAGCTGGGCGTGGCGGCGGAACGCGTCCGCGACGAATCCGAGCGTCGCGTCGACCGGATGCGACTCGGCACCGAACGCGGCGGCGAGCTCGCCGAACAGCCAGGGGCGTCCGAGGCAACCACGGCCGACCACCACGCCGTCGCAGTCGGTCTGGGCCATCATGCGCACGGCGTCGTCAGCCGACCAGATGTCGCCGTTGCCGAGCACCGGGATACTGGTGACCGCCTGCTTCAGCTCACCGATCGCGTTCCAGTCCGCGAACCCGGAGTAGAACTCGCTCGCCGTGCGGGCATGCAGTGCGACGGCGGCGGCACCGGCGTCTTCTGCCGCTCGTCCGGCGTCGATGAACGTCAGGTGGTCGCGGTCGATGCCCTTACGCATCTTGACTGTGAGGGGAATCGGGCCCGCGGCCTTGACGGCCTGGTCGACGATGTCGGCGAACAGCTTCGACTTCCAGGGGAGGGCTGCTCCCCCGCCCCTGCGCGTGACCTTCGGCACCGGGCATCCGAAGTTCAGGTCGATGTGGTCGGCGTGATCTTCCGCGACGATGATGCGCACGGCCTCGGCGATCGTCTTCGGGTCGACGCCGTAGAGCTGAATCGAACGGGGGGTCTCGGATTCGTGGTGACGGATCAGCCGCATCGTGGACTCGTTGCGCTCGACGAGCGCCCGCGACGTGATCATCTCGCTGACGTAGAGACCCGCGCCGTACTCCCGACACAGGCGTCGAAACGCGGTGTTGGTGATCCCCGCCATGGGTGCGAGGACGACCGGCACGTCGAGATCGATCGGACCGATGCGAAGAGGGCGGGCGGGGGCGGTGGCGAGAGTCATATCACGTCCATTCTCCCAGACGCGGAGCCGGTACGGATGCTGCGCCATAAGCTGTGAGGTATGGCCGACTCCGCGTTGCGTTCGATCCCCTTCACCGACTCCCAGGGCGAGACCAAGACCCTCGATGATCTCGGGGCCGACGTCGTGATGGTCGTGAACGTCGCCTCCAAGTGCGGACTCACTCCGCAGTACGAGCAGCTCGAGGAACTGCAGCGCCTCTACGGCGACCGCGGCTTCACCGTCGTCGGGTTCCCGTGCAATCAGTTCTTCGGTCAGGAGCCGGGCTCGGTCGACGAGATCCTCGAGTTCTGTTCCACCACCTATGGCGTGACGTTTCCGATGACCGACAAGGTCAAGGTCAACGGCAAGCACGCCACCGACCTCTACAAAGCCCTGAAGGATGTCCCCGACGGCCAAGGCAAGGCCGGTCGCGTCGAGTGGAACTTCGAGAAGTTCCTCGTGCTCCCCGACGGCGAAGTTCTGCGCTTCCGCCCGAAGCAGAAGCCGAACGCCCCGGAGATCGTCGACGCGATCGAAACCGCGCTGGCCCGCTAGGCCGACGCGGCTTCCTCGTCGACCTCGCCGCGCTTCGCCCACAGGTCTCGCAGGACGTTCTCGAACGCTGCCGGCGGCTGTGCGCCGCTGATGCCGTACTGGCCGTCGACCACGAAGAACGGCACGCCCTGGATGCCGTAGGCACGAGCCTGCGCCTGGTCCTGGCGCACGGCGGGAAGGTACTGCTCGCTCTCGAGGGCGGCGCGCGCTCGATCCGCGTCCAACCCGACCTCAGCGGCGAGCTCGACGAGATCGTCGATTCGGCCGACGTGCTTGCCCTCGGTGAAGTACGCCGACATCAGGCGCTCCTCCATCTCGTGCTGGAGGCCCTCCGCCTTCGCGAAGTGCAGCAGTTCGTGGGCCTTGACCGTGTTCGTGTGCTTCAGCAGATCGAAGCGGTACTCGAGGCCCGCGTTCGCGGCCACGCCGGTGACGTTCGCCAGCATCTGCTCGACCTGCTCACGCGGCATCCCCTTGTGGCCCGCGAGGAAGTCGATCTCGTCGCCGTCGAAGTCGACGGGCGTGTCGGGCGAGAGTTCGAACGAATGGAAGGTGACGTTCACCTGCGGGGCGTCGTCATCGCCGGCAACGGCTTCCAGACCCTTCTCGAGATTGCGCTTGCCGATGTAGCACCAGGGGCAGGCGATGTCGGACCAGATGTCGATGGAGATGGGTTCGCTCACACTCCCATCCAACCGCATGCAGCTGTGGGCTATTCCGTCGGTAGGATTTCCGGATGCTCTCCGCCGACGATCCCCTGGCCTTCCGGCCAGAGCGGGTGCTCGTCGCGGGAGTCTCCGGTTCGGGTAAGACGACGCTCGCGGCCCGGCTCGGTGCGGCGTGGGGACTGCGAGACGTCGAGATCGACGCGCTCTTCCACGGACCGAACTGGACGCCGCGCGAGACGTTCCTCGACGATGTCCGCGCGTTCGCGGCGGAAGATCGCTGGATCACGGAGTGGCAGTACACCAGCAAGGGCACTGACGCGATCCTGCCTCCGCGAGCACAGCTGGTTCTCTGGCTCGACTACCCCTACCGCGTGGTGCGCGGTCGCCTGATCCGTCGCACACTCGCCCGCGGCATCCTCCGTCGAGAGCTGTGGAACGGCAACCGCGAGAAGGGGCCGTGGAACATGTTCCACCGCGACCCCGAGCAGAACATCCTCGCGTGGCAGGCGAACACCCTGCACAAGTGGACAGAGCGGATGCCCCAGGTGCTCGTCGACTTCCCGCATCTGACGATCGTCCGCCTCCGGCATCCCCGAGAGACCGAGAGGTGGGTGCGCGCTCAGGCTTTGGCGGATGGGGTGTCGACGGCCCCGCCGAAACGGCGATCGCGCGACAGGTAGATGTCGATCGCCCGCCACAGCTCTTCCCGCGAGAAGTCGGGCCACAGCGTGTCGAGGAACACCATCTCCGCGTAGGCCGCCTGCCACAGCAGGAAGTTCGACGTGCGCTGCTCCCCCGAGCTGCGCACGAAGAGATCCACATCCGGCATGTCCGGCACGTAGAGGTGACGGCGGATCATCTTCTCGCTGATCGCGTTCGGCTTCACCCGGCCGGCCGCGACGTCGGCGGCGATGGAGCGCATCGCGTCGACGAGCTCGATGCGCCCGCCGTAGTTGACGCACATCGTGAGGGTGAGAACGTCGTTGTCACGGGTGAGCTCCTCCGCGTGCTGCAGCTCTTTGATCACGCTGCCCCACAGCCGCGGCTTACGCCCTGCCCAGCGCACTCGCACGCCCCACTCGTTCAGCTGATCACGACGACGATGCAGCACGTCACGGTTGTATCCCATGAGAAAACGGACCTCTTCGGGAGAACGCGCCCAGTTCTCGGTGGAGAACGCGTAGACCGAGAGGTGCTTGACGCCTGCCTGGATCGCCCCGGCGACGACATCGAGGAGCACCTCTTCTCCGGCTTTGTGTCCTTCGACACGGTTGAGACCGCGGCGGTTGGCCCAGCGTCCGTTGCCGTCCATCACGATCGCGACGTGCTCGGGGACCGCCCGGAACTCCGGCGGGTAGAGTCCCGTCCAATCCAGCGGCCGATACGGCACGGCGTCTTTGTGCGTGTACGGCTTCGGGGTCACCGTGTTCCTCCTGGGATGTCGCTCACATGAGACAGCGAGCGGATGCCGCGCTCCAAGTGCCACTGCGCGTAGGCCGAGACGAGGCCGGACGCTGCGGCGGTGTCGGCGTGGGATGCCGCGTCGATGATGTCCCACTCCCCCGCGATCAGGGACTGGAGCAACGTCAGCGTCCGCTCGTGTACCCTCGGGCTCCCTGCCGGGGCGCAGTTGCTGCACACCAGACCGCCGAGCTGGACCACGAAGGTCGTGTGCGGGCCCGGCGTGCCGCAGCGGGCGCAGTCGTCGAGGGAAGGCGCCCACCCGGACAGCGACATGACGCGGAGCAGGTAGGAATCCAGGATGCTGCGCGGCGCATGCTCACCGCGGGACAGCGCCCGCAACCCGCCGACGAGCAGCAGATACTGGTCGGGGGTCGCCTCGGCATCGCTCAGCCGGTCGGCGGTCTCCACCATCGCATTGGCCGACGTGAAGCGGTCGTAGTGCGCCGCGATGTCGGTGCCGTAGGAGCCGAGGGACTCCGCCTGCTGCACGATGTCGAGCGAACGGCCCTGGTAGAGCTGCACGTCGGCGACCATGAACGGCTCGAGACGTGAGCCGAACTTCGAGGAAGTGCGCCGCACTCCTTTCGCCACCGCGCGCACCTTGCCGTGCCGTCGCGAGAGCATGGTGACGATGCGATCCGCCTCACCGAGTTTGTGAGTGCGCAGGATCACCACTTCGTCTCGGTAGGTGGGCACCCTTCGATTATCCTCCGTACGCGAGAATGGGAGGGTGACCGAACCGCTCTTCATCATTCCGCTCTGGGCGGACCTGATCGGCGTCGGCCTCGGCGGCGTGCAAGGCGCGCTGTTCGCCTCGGGTTTCCAAGGTCAGCGCCGCCTCGACTGGCTGGGCGTGGCGATCATCGGCATCATGATCGGCATGGGCGGCGGTCTGATCCGCGACATCCTGCTCGGGCAGACCCCGGCGACCCTGCAGAGCAACTGGTATCTGCTGACGGCGACGGCAGCGTCGCTGCTCGGGATGCTGCTCGCCGGACTCTTCACCCGGCTGAACACCGTCATCGTCGTGCTGGATGCCGTGGTCATCGGCATGTTCGGCGCGTTCGGCACCAGCAAGGCGATCGCCCTCGGCATCCCGCCCGTGCCGGCGATCTTCATCGGCGTCTGCGCGGCGGTCGGCGGGAGTGTGCTCCGCGACATGCTGATGGGGTTGCCCACCGCGATCATGCACGTCGGGTCCCTGTATGCCGTGGCCGCCGGAGCGGGGTGCGTGTTCATCGCCGTCGCCAGCAGCTTCGGCATGTCCATCACGGTCGCCGCCATCATCGGGATCGTGCTGACCGCGGTGATCCGTGTGCTCGCGGTGAGCTTCGATGTGTCGCTCCCCGAGCAGCGCCGCATCTATCGGCGCAAGGTCGCCGCCGAGACCGGCGCCATCTCCATCGTCAAGCCGAGCGCCTGATCGGACGTTTCGTCTCGTCGCTTCGCTCCTCGCTCAACGACCGAGGGTGACCGGTCGTCGAGCGACGCTTCGACTCGGTCGTTGAGCGAGCGCCAGCGAGACGAAACGCCTCGCTCACCGGTCGTCGAGCGACCGAAGCGAGACGAAACGCCCCGCCCCGGTCGTCGAGCGACGCTTCGACTCGCTCCGCTCGCTCAGCGCGGGTCTCCTCGAGACGAAGCGCCGCAGCGAAGGATCAGACGGTCGCCAACTCCAGCTGTCGCGTCCGGATCGAACGGTTCACGCCCGACACGATCGCCTTGAGCGACGCGGTCGAGATGTCTCCGTCGATACCGACGCCCCACAGGCGCTGGTCGCCGACCTGCAGCTCGACGTAGGCCGCAGCCTGCGCGTCGCCACCGGCGCTGAGAGCGTGCTCGACGTAGTCGTAGACCGTGATGTCGAAGCCCTGCTCGCGCAACACCTCGACGAACGCGGCGACGGGTCCGTTGCCGGACCCCGACACGGCCATCTCCTGCTCGTCATCGCGCAGGACCACGTCGAGCACGACCTCACCCGACATGTCGCTGCGGGTCTGGGTCGCCAGCAGTTCGAAACGTCCCCACTTGGCGGCGGTGTCTGCCGCGGGCAGGTACTCGTCGTTGAAGATCGACCAGATCTGGTCGGACGTGACTTCTCCGCCCTCGGCATCCGTCTTCGCCTGCACGACACCGGAGAACTCGATCTGGAGTTTGCGCGGCAGATCGATCGCGTGGTCCGACTTCAGCAGGTATGCGACGCCACCCTTGCCTGACTGCGAGTTGACGCGGATCACCGCTTCGTAGGAACGTCCGAGATCCTTCGGGTCGACCGGCAGGTACGGCACCGCCCACTCGATCTCGTCGACCGTGACGCCCTCAGCCGCAGCGCGGGCCTCCATCGCCTCGAAGCCCTTCTTGATGGCGTCCTGGTGCGATCCGCTGAACGCCGTGAACACCAGGTCACCTGCCCAGGGGCTGCGCTCGGGCACGGGCAGCTGGTTGCAGTACTCGACGGTGCGCTTGACCTGGTCGACGTCACTGAAGTCGATCTGCGGGTCGATCCCCTGCGTGAACAGGTTGATGCCGAGGGCGACGAGGTCGACGTTGCCGGTGCGCTCGCCGTTCCCGAAGAGGCAGCCTTCGATACGGTCGGCGCCGGCCATGTAGCCGAGTTCCGCGGCGGCGATCGCGGTGCCGCGGTCGTTGTGCGGGTGCAGCGACAGGATGATGTTCTCCCGGTGCGCCAGCCGACGGCTCATCCACTCGATCGAGTCGGCGTAGACATTGGGGGATGCCATCTCGACGGTCGCAGGCAGGTTGATGATCACCTTGCGGTCGGGGGCCGGTTCGAACACCTCGATCACCTGGTTGCAGATGTCGAGCGCGAACTCCAGCTCGGTGCCGGTGTAGCTCTCCGGCGAGTACTCGTAGTACACCTTGGTGTCGGGGATCGTCTTCTCGAACTCACGGCACAGGCGCGCACCCTCGAGTGCGATGTCGATGATGCCCTGCTTGTCGGTGCGGAAGACGACCTCGCGCTGCAGAACGCTGGTCGAGTTGTAGAGGTGCACGATGGCCTGTTTGGCACCGGCGATCGACTCGTAGGTGCGCTTGATCAGGTGCTCGCGCGCCTGGGTCAGCACCTGGATGGTGACGTCATCCGGGATCAGGTTCTCTTCGATGAGCTGGCGGACGAAGTCGAAGTCGGTCTGGCTCGCCGACGGGAAACCGACCTCGATCTCCTTGTAGCCCATGCTGACGAGCAGCTCGAACATGACGCGTTTACGCTCGGGCGACATCGGGTCGATGAGGGCCTGGTTTCCGTCGCGGAGGTCGACGGCACACCAGCGAGGAGCTTCGGTGATGCGGGCGTCCGGCCAGGTGCGATCCGGCAGGTGGACGTTGATCTGCTCGTGGAACGGCCGGTACTTGTGGATCGGCATCGCGGAGGAGCGCTGAGAGTTCTTCATGGTGGGCTTCTTCTCTTCGTCAAGATGTACGGGCCAACACAAGCGCCGCGACGAGGAAGGCCCTAGCTCTTAGGACTCGTCGCGGCAGCTAAGAAGAAGCAGACCGCCGAAAGGCATGTCGTCATGCTAGCAGGATGCCTCGGCCGTGTCGCGGCTGTTCCGGTCATGATGAGACGATCTCGAAATCGCGGAGCCCGGGCGCCCGAAGGGGCGAGTGCTCGCGACCGGCACTGCTGGATGTCGCAGGCGATGTGCGACTGTGCCTCGGCGCCATGTGGAGTCGTACCCGCCGCAGTTGCCCAGCGCTTCGAGAGCTCGACTGACGCTCAGAACCCGAGTCGGCCCAGCTGCTTGGGGTCGCGCTGCCATTCCTTCGCGACCTTCACGTGCAGGCCGAGGAACACCCGTGTGCCGAGGAGTTCCTCGATACCCACTCGCGCACGCGCTCCGACGTCACTGAGACGCTTCCCCTTATGGCCGATGATGATCGCTTTCTGGCTGTCGCGCTCGACGACGATCGAGGCATGCACATCCGTGAGATCGGTGCCTTCGCGGGGAGCGATGTCATCGATCACGACGGCGATCGAGTGCGGCAACTCGTCGCGCACGCCTTCGAGGGCCGCCTCGCGGATCATCTCGGCGATGCGATCCTCTTCGGACTCGTCGGTCGTGATGCCCTCCGGATACAGGGCGGGGCCCTTGGGCATCAGGGTCAGCAGCTCGTCGGAGAGGACATCGAGCTGGTCGCGAGTCAGAGCCGAGAGGGGGATGACCGCCGCCCAGTCCTCGCGGAGAGCGTCGACCTCCAGCAGTCGAGCGGTGATCTCGTCGCGGCCGGCAGCATCCGTCTTGGTCACGATCGCGACCTTCTTGGCTCGGGCGTAGCCGTCGAGTGACGCGGCGATGCGCCGATCACCCGGGCCGACCTTCTCGGTCGCCGGCACGCAGAAGCCGATGACGTCGACATCGCCGAGCACCTGGTCGACGAGATCGTTCAGCCGCTCACCGAGCAGAGTGCGGGGCTTGTGGATACCGGGGGTGTCAACGATGACCAGCTGCCCCTCCGGGCGGTTCAGGATGCCGCGAATCGCGCGACGCGTCGTCTGCGGCTTCTCGCTGGTGATGGCGATCTTCTCGCCGACGAGGGCGTTGGTCAGGGTCGACTTTCCGACATTCGGTCGGCCGACGAAGGTCACGAAGCCGCTTCGGGTCTGCTCAGTCATCTCGTCGTTCTCCTTGATAGTCCGAAGCGTCAGGCTCCGTTGCCGCACGTTCGACGAATACAGTGGCGATACCGCGGCCTCGACCACGCGAGGCACCCCCGGTGAGGACCAGCCCCTCCACGGTCGCCGTGGCTCCCGGCTGGGGCACCTGCCCGAGAGCCTTCCCGAGCAGACCACCGATCGAATCGACGTCTTCGTCTTCGAGCTCGAGCCCGAAAAGATCGCCGACATCCTCCAGCGACAGCCTCGCACTCACCCGGTACCGTCCGTCACCGAGGTCGACGAACTCGGCGAGAACCTGGTCGTACTCGTCGGAGATCTCGCCCACGAGTTCTTCGATCAGGTCTTCCAGGGTCACGAGACCGGAGATGCCGCCGTGCTCATCGATCACCAGGCAGACGTGCACCGCGTCGCGCTTCATCTGCTGCAACAGCGTCTCGGCGCGCATCGACTCGGGAACGAACGTCGCGGGGCGGGCGATGGGTCGAATGGATGCCGCGCGCCAGGCGCTGTCATCGCGATACGCGAACTGCACCAGATCCTTCAGGTACAGCACGCCGACGACGTCGTCGGCGTCGTCGTCGACCACCGGCATCCGAGAGACTCCCCGGTTGAGGAAGAGCGACATCGCCTGGTCGGTGGTGGCCGTCGCGTCGACGGTCACCATCTCGGTGCGTGGAACCATGACGGCACGCACGAACTGGTCGGTGAAGTCGAACACCGAGTGGATGAGGTCGCGGTCGTCCTCTTCGATCAGATCGTTGGATGCGGCCTCGTCGACCATGTTGAGCAACTGGTCTTCGCTGGCGAACGAGCTGCGCCCGGTCCCGGGGGTCACGCGGTTTCCGAGCACGACCAGTCCTTGAGCGATCGGACCGAGGAAGATGCGCAGACCACGCACGATCGAGGCGGTCCCGCGGATCATGCCCTCGGCGTGCTGACGCCCGAAAGACCGCGGGCTCGCGCCGACGAGGACGAACGTGATGGCGGTCATCAGCAGTGCGGCGGCGAGCATCGCCCACCAGTTGTTCTCGATGAGCATCGTGAAGGCGACGGTCACGAGCACCGCAGCCGTCACTTCGGCCAGAACACGGATGAATGCGACCGCGTTGACGTGCGCGTCGAGGTCGGCGGCGATGCGACCGAGGGCCTTGGCGCGGCGCCCCTGAGTCGCCATGTCTGCGAGGTTCGCGCGTGAAGCCACGCCGTAAGCCGCATCGATGGCGGCCATCAGACCGCCGAACGCCACCAGCAGCACAGCGGCGATGAGGAGAAGAGTCGCGGTCATCGGCCGCGTTCAGCCGCGGCGAAGCCTTGGATGAGCTCCTTCTGCAGTCCGAACATCTCACGCTCCTCGTCAGGCTCGGCGTGGTCGAAGCCCAACAGATGGAGCAACCCGTGGGTGGTGAGGAGGATGAGCTCGTCCATCAGCGTGTGGCCCGCGGCCTGCGCCTGCGTCTCCGCAACCTGCGGGCAGAGCACGATGTCGCCGAGCAGCCCGGGAGCGGTCGGTCGGTCCTCTGTTCCGGGGCGCAGTTCATCCATCGGGAAACTCAGCACGTCGGTCGGACCGGGCTCGTCCATCCACTGCACGTGCAGAGCCTCCATCGCTCCTTCGTCGACGAGCACGATGGCCACCTCTGCGTCAGGGCTGACGTGCAGCTGCGCGAGGTTGAAGTCGGTCAGGCGCTGCAGCACGACCTCGTCGACCTCGATGGCCGACTCGTTGTTGATCTCGATCATGAGAGCCCTCGTTTCGGCATCCGGTCTCGTGGTCCTGGGCGCTGAGCACCGCGGCGATCGGCGCGATTGGCGAACTCAGCCGCCTGCTCACGTTCGAATCGCTGAGCGGTGCGCTTCTCGTCGTACTCGCTGTACGCGTCGACGATGCGGCCGACGAGCGAGTGGCGCACCACATCGTCACTGGTGAGCCGGGAGAAGTGGATGTCCTCGATGCCGTCGAGCACGCGCGTCACCAGTCGCAGGCCCGAGGCTCCTTGCGGGAGGTCGACCTGCGTGATGTCGCCGGTGACGACCATTCTGGTGCCGAAGCCCAGGCGGGTGAGGAACATCTTCATCTGCTCGGGTGTGGTGTTCTGCGCCTCGTCGAGCACCACGAACGAGTCGTTGAGCGTGCGCCCACGCATGTAGGCGAGCGGTGCGACCTCGATCGTTCCGGTGGCCATCAGCCGTGGGACGATCTCCGGGTCCATCATCTCGTTGAGCGCGTCGTAGAGCGGACGCAGATACGGATCGATCTTGTCGGTCAGGGTGCCGGGCAGGAATCCGAGCCGCTCCCCCGCTTCGACAGCCGGACGCGTCAGGATGATGCGGGTGACCTCTTTGCGCTGCAGAGCCTGCACGGCCTTGGCCATCGCGAGGTAGGTCTTTCCCGTTCCGGCGGGACCGATGCCGAACACGATCGTGTTCTCCTCGATCGCGTCGACATACTCCTTCTGACCGAGCGTCTTCGGGCGGATGACCTTGCCTCGCGTCGACAGGATCGCCTCGCCGAGCACCTCGCTCGGGCGCGGACCGCCTTCCTGACGCAGCATCCGCGCCGAGTTCGACACGTCGCTCGGCGCCAGGTCGTGACCGGCCTTGGTCATCGCCATCAGCTCGTCGACGAGGTTCTTGGCCTTCGCCACCGGTTCCGTGTCGCCGCTCACCGTGATCTCGTTGCCGCGCACGAGAACCTGCACATCGGGGTGCTCCTTCTCGAGCATCCGCAGCAGACGATCTTGCGGGCCGAGCAGCTGCACCATCGCGACGCCGTCGGCATAGATCTTCTCGACGGACTCGGGCGGTCGGGCGTTCAGGCTGCGCTCCTGCGGTTCGTGGTTGTCAGGCACCGACACTCTTCTCGGTCAGTCCGCCACCCAGAACGTGGGCGTGGACGTGGAATACGGTTTGGCCGGCCTCTGCGCCGGTGTTGAAGATCAGACGGAAGTCGCCGTTCTCCGTGTGCTGGGCGGCCAGGTCTTTCGCGAACGCGACCATCTCGGCCAGCAGCGACGGGTCAGCGGCGGCGAGCTCGGTGATATCCCGGTACTCGGCCGACTTCGGCACGACGAGGAGGTGCACGGGCGCCTGCGGTGCGATGTCTCGCAGCGCGAACACGCGGTCGGTCTCGCCGAGGATCTCCGCAGGGATCTCCCCGTTCAGAATGCGCGTGAAGATCGAGGGTTCCGTCATGGAGTCAAGTCTACTGACCGGCGTCCACACCGGCCCGGTCCGCCGTGCATCGCCCCCGTTCGCCCAGAGGTAATCACCAGCGGTCGAGTGCGACCGACAGCACCGCGATCGCGGCAGGGCCGGCCGTCGACGTGCGCAGCACGGTGTCGCCGAGCAGTACGCGCTCCGCCCCCGCGTCCGTCAGCCGCGTGAGTTCCTCTTCGGATATCCCACCCTCGGGGCCCACCACCAGCACCAGGTCGCGTCCATCGGGCCGGATCTCGGAAAGGCGAACGGATGCCGTCGGATCCAGCAGCAGCACTCGCTGCGACGAAACGCGCTCGACGAGCTGCTTCGTCGACACCGGCGCTGCGACTGCGGGCACCCACGCCCGATGAGCCTGCTTGGCCGCTTCGCGCACGATCGTCGCCCACCGCTCGCGGCCCTTCACCGCCTTCGGCCCCTCCCAGCGGGAGACGCTCCGGGCCGCCTGCCACGGGACGATCTCATCGACGCCGAGCTCGCATGCGGCCTGCACGGCCAACTCGTCGCGGTCGCCCTTGGCAAGAGCCTGGACGAGCACGATCCGCGGTGACGGAGCAGCACGCTCGGTCCGCTCGTCGACGCGCACGTCCACGCGAGACGGGGTGACGTCCTCCGCCACGCCGGTCAGCCATACCCCGGTGCCGTCGCCGACGGTCACGGTCTCGCCGACGCGGAGGCGGCGCACCACCGCCGCGTGCTTGGCCTCAGCGCCGGTGAGCGACACGACATCGCCGACCGCGGCATCCGTCGACGATTCGACCAGGAAGTGCAGCGCCACGATCAGTGCGTGCGGAACCGGTCGCGGAGCTTCGAGAACAGTCCCTGCTGGAACTGGGCGAGCTGCGGCCCGGGCGCTTTCGCCTTCTTCGCGAAGTCTTCGATCAAGGCGCGCTGAGTGGAGTCCAGCTTGGTCGGCGTGACCACCTGCACACCGACGCGGAGGTCACCGCGCTGGTTGCCGCGCAGCGGCGTGATGCCGCGCCCCTTGATCGTGAGCACGTCGCCGGACTGGACGCCGGGGCGGATCTCCAGATCCACTTCGCCGTCGAGTCCCTGGATCGACGTGTCCGTGCCGAGAATGGCATCCGTCATCGACACCTCCAGGGTCGCGAGCAGATCGTCACCCTCACGGCTGAAGGCGGGATGCGCGTTCACGGTGACCTCGACGTACAGGTCTCCGTTGGGGCCGCCGGCCTTGCCGACCTCACCCGAGCCCGGAAGCTGCAGGCGAAGTCCGGTCTCGACGCCGGCGGGGATGTCGAGCGACACGGTACGGCGGGACCGCACGCGTCCCTGCCCGGCGCAGGTCGGGCACGGATACGGGATCGTCGTGCCGTAGCCTTCGCAGGTTCCGCACGGCTGCGAGGTGACGACGTTGCCGAGCAGGCTGCGCACCTGGCGCTGTACATGGCCCGAGCCGCCGCAGATGTCGCACGTGACGGGCGACGTGCCTTCCTGGCAGCACGAACCCTGGCATGTCTCGCACAGAACGGCCGTGTCGACCTCGATGTCACGATGCGCTCCGAAGACGACATCGCCGAGATCGAGGGTGACGCGGACGAGGGCATCCTGGCCGCGCTCCCGGCGCGACCGCGGACGACCACCGCGTCCGCCTCCCTGCGACGCGCCGAAGAACGTCTCGAAGATGTCGCCGAAGCCGCCGAAGCCGTTGAAGTTGCCTGCTGCGCCGTCACCGCCGCCCATGTCGTAGCGGCGCCGCGAATCGTCGTCGCTGAGCACGTCGTACGCGTGGGTGACGAGCTTGAAGCGCTCGGCAGCGTCTTCGCCCGGGTTCACGTCGGGGTGCAGCTGACGCGCCAGGCGTCGGTATGCCTTCTTGATCTCGTCGGTGGAAGCGTCCCGGGACACCCCGAGAACCTCATAGTGATCCGCCACAATCGCCTTTCTGCGTGTGTCTCTGGTGGCCGTCGCCTCAGCGAGCGGCCTCGTCTTCGTCGAGCATCCGCGACAGATAGCGGGCGACCGCCCGCGCTGCGGCGAGATTGCTCGGATAGTCCATGCGCGTCGGCCCCATCACGCCGACGCGCGCCGTGCCGCTGGGAGCGGCATAGTTGCTGGCGACGATGGACGCCTCGCCGAGACCGAACGGGGCGTTCTCGGTGCCGATGCTGGCTGCCAGGCCGTGCTCGTCGGTGACCATCTCGCTCATCAACCGGAGCAGCGTCACCTGCTCTTCGATCGCCTCGAGCAGAGGATGGATGCTGCCACGGAAGTCTTGTTCGCGGCGGGCGAGCGTCGCCGCCCCCGCCATCACGAGCCGCTCCTGGCGGAACTCGCCGAGTTCTTCTTCGACGACGGCGGCGAGGGCATGCAGTGCTGCGTCGTCGGGCCGTTCCTCGGTCGTGCCACGGAGGTTCTGCAGGCGCTCCGCCGCATCACTCACGGCCTGACCGGTGATCAGGGCGGAAAGGCGCGCCCGCAGCATCATGGTCTCGGCCTCGTCGACATCGACGGGCAGGGCGGCCATCCGCTGGGAGACGCCGCCCGCATCGGTGACGAGCACGATCAGCATGCGATTGGGAGCGAGCGCCACCAGCTCGAGATGCGTGATGTGCGCGCGTGCGAACGACGGGTACTGCGCCAGCGCGACCTGGCCGGTCAGCTGGGTCAACACCCGCACCGTGCGGATCATGAGGTCGTCGAGGTCGGTCGGTGCGGTGAGGAACGACTCGATCGCGGTGCGCTGCGCGACGCTGAGCGGGCGCAGTTGCGCCAGATGATTGACGAAGACGCGATAGCCCTTGTCGGTGGGCACGCGGCCCGACGACGTATGCGGAGCCGCGATGAGTTCCTCGTCTTCGAGGAGAGCCATGTCGTTGCGGATGGTGGCCGCGGACACCCCGAACGAGTAGCGATCGACGATCGAGCGGCTGCCGACCGGCTCGTGAGTTTCGACGTAGTCCTGCACGATCGCGCGGAGAACCTGGAGCCCTCGTTCTGAGACCATCACCTTCTCCTCTCGCCGGCACTCGGACACTCGTTGGCACTCTGATGTTCCGAGTGCCAATCCTACTCCTCAGAGCCGACGAGACGCTGAGTCAATCGGTCAGTTCCCGGACGACGGCGTCAGCCAGGAGGCGCCCGCGGAGCGTGAGCTGGATGCGGCCTCCGATGGCGGCGGTGGGATCGACGAGTCCGTCGGCGATGAGCCCGGCGACCCTGGTTCGATTGGCGAGCGGAATCGTGTCGATCGAGATGCCCTCTCGAATGCGGCTGAGCAGCAGGATGCGCTCCAGCAGACGGGATTCGTCGTCGGGCCGCTCGATGCCGGCAGCGGGAGATTCGGATGCTGCGAGCCGCTGCGCGTAGGCCGCGGGGTGCTTCACATTCCACCAGCGAAGACCGGCCACATGGCTATGGGCGCCCGGGCCGAATCCCCACCAGTCACTCCCCCGCCAGTATGCGAGGTTGTGCCGTGAGCGATTCTCCTCCGACGTGCCGGAGGCCGGCGACCGACGTGCCCAGTTGCTCACCTCGTACCAGTCGAACCCGGCGGCAGCGAGGCGCGCATCGGCGAGCTCGTACATGTCCGCCTGCAGATCGTCGTCGGGCGTCGGTACCTCGCCGCGTCGAATCTGCCTGGCGAGCTTGGTGCCGTCCTCGATGATCAGTGCGTACGCGGAGATGTGCTCGGAGTCGAGTTCCAGCGCGGCGTCGAGCGATGCTTCCCAGTCCGAGAGGGATTCACCGGGGGCACCGTAGATGAGGTCGACGCTGACCGCGAGGCCCGCGGCCTTCGCTGCGGCGACGGCCGTGCGCACGTTGTCCGGTTGGTGCGTCCGGTCGAGCGCCGCGAGGACGTGCGGCACGGCGGACTGCATGCCGATCGACAGACGCGTCACGCCGGCGTCGGCGAGGGTGCGCGCGACCTCGGGCGTCACCGTGTCGGGGTTGGCTTCGACGGTGATCTCGGCGTCGGCGGCCAAGCCGAAGGCGGATGCTGCGGCGCCGAGCATCCTCGCCAGGTCGCCCGCCGGAAGCAGTGTGGGCGTTCCGCCTCCGAAGAAGACGGTGTCCATCGGCCGGAGCGCGTCGGCCTCCGCGAGCACTCGGCGCGCCATCTCGATCTCGGCGATGAGCGTCGAGGCGTAGTCTTCCTGCTTCGCGCCGCGCAGCTCACTCGACGTGTACGTGTTGAAATCGCAGTACCCGCAGCGCACACGGCAGAAGGGCACGTGAAGGTAAGCCGAGAACGGCACCGCGCGGTCGATCGGGAGGTCGGCGGGCAGTCGGCCGTCGGGCGGCGCAGGGTCGCCGAGCGGGAGGGGTCCCGCCATCAGAGCATGCTCGTCATCAGACCGGAGTGGCGTACAGCGGAGAGATCGCCCGCAGATAACGGGCGAAGAGTTCGCGCCGACGGCGCTTGACCAGCACCGGCAGCACCCGGTAGAGAAGCGAATTCGGCCGATCGAAGGCACGAACGGTGAACCACACCTCGTCAGTGTCTTCGCGCCACTCGACGTCGAAGGACTCCTCGCCGCTGACCACCGAGCCGCCGACGGTGCCGAGGACGAACCCGATCCGCCGAGTCTCCTCGGTGACCGAGATCACCCGTAGCTCCGAATCGGCACGCATGCCGCCGACGCGTCCTTTGAGGTGCAGGGTCATGCCCGCGCCGACGAAAGGCGTTCCCTCGGCGTCGTAGCGCGGCTCGACGTCACGCTTGCTCGGAGCGATCGGGTTGCCCTCGGCATCGAAGCTCACACCGGCGTAGGCCGGGCCGGGAGCAGGCCGAAGGTCGTCGACCGAGAGACCGGCGGCACGCTGCGCCGTCCACGAGAGAAGCGCCTCACCGGCGGTCTGGAAGCGCTCGGCGCCGCTGCCGATACGCCAGGATTCCTCCGCCGGGATGCTGCGCTCCGGCGGGTAGTGCATCAGGTCGGGGGCGTGGGTCGCACCCACGGCCGCATAGTCCACCGTGTCGTCTCGGAAAGTCCCGCGCCGCATGAGTTCAGCCTACTTCCGGTTGCCTGAGCGATCACACCCACCCGCTGCACGACGTCTCCCGACGCGGTCGTCTGCGGGATGGAGCGGTGACGCTACTTCTTGTCTTTGCCGTCGACGTCGCCGGAGAGCGCCGCGATGAACGCCTCCTGGGGCACCTCGACGCGACCGACCATCTTCATGCGCTTCTTGCCCTCCTTCTGCTTCTCGAGGAGCTTGCGCTTACGGGTGATGTCGCCGCCGTAGCACTTGGCGAGCACATCCTTGCGGATCGCGCGGATGGTCTCGCGGGCGATGATGCGCGCGCCGATGGCTGCCTGGATCGGCACTTCGAACTGCTGACGCGGGATGAGCTTGCGCAGGCGCTCGGCCATCATCGTCCCGTAGGCGTAGGCCTTCTCGCGATGCACGATCGAGCTGAAGGCGTCGACCTTCTCTCCCTGCAGGAGGATGTCGACCTTGACGAGGTCGGCTTCCTGCTGGCCGGACGGCTCGTAATCGAGCGAGGCGTAGCCCTGGGTCTTCGACTTGAGCTGGTCGAAGAAGTCGAAGACGATCTCGCCGAGCGGCATGTTGTAGCGCAGCTCGACCCGCTCCTCGGAGAAGTACTCCATCCCCAGCAGCGTTCCGCGGCGGGTCTGGCACAGCTCCATGACGGTGCCGACGTAGTCCTTCGGCAGCAGGATCGCGGCTTTGACCATCGGCTCGGACACCGACCCGATACGCCCGTCGGGGTACTCGCTCGGGTTCGTCACGGTGACGGTCTCGCCGGTGTCGGACGTGAGGACCTCGTAGATCACGCTCGGAGCGGTGGTGATGAGGTCGAGACCGAACTCGCGTTCGAGGCGCTCCGTGATGATCTCCAGATGCAGGAGTCCGAGGAATCCGCAGCGGAAGCCGAATCCGAGAGCGACGGAGGTCTCCGGCTCGTACGCCAACGATGCGTCCGAGAGCTTGAGCTTGTCGAGCGCCTCGCGAAGCTCGCCGTAGTCGCTTCCGTCGATCGGATAGAGGCCGGAGAAGACCATCGGCTTCGGATCCGTGTAGCCGGGAAGCGGCTGATCCGAAGGCTTGCGCGCGGTGGTGACGGTGTCACCGACCTTCGACAGGCGCACGTCCTTCACGCCGGTGATCAGATATCCGACCTCGCCGACACCGAGACCCTTGGACGGCGATGGTTCGGGGCTGGAGACTCCGACCTCGAGCGCCTCGTGATTCGCGCCGGTCGACATCATCTGGATGCGCTCGCGCGGCGACAGACTGCCGTCCACCATGCGCACGTAGGTGATCACGCCCCGGTAGGCGTCGTAGACGGAGTCGAAGATCATCGCGCGGGCCGGAGCGTCTGCGTCGCCGACGGGGGCGGGGATCTCCTGGACGATCCGATCGAGGAGCTCTTCGACGCCGACGCCGGTCTTGCCGGACACGCGCAGGACGTCCTCCGGCTTGCCGCCGATGAGGGATGCCAGCTCCTTCGCGTACTTCTCCGGGTCGGCCGCCGGGAGGTCGATCTTGTTGAGCACCGGGATGATGTTCAGGTCGTTCTCGAGAGCGAGGTAGAGGTTCGCGAGAGTCTGCGCCTCGATCCCCTGCGCCGCGTCGACCAGCAGGATCGCGCCCTCGCACGCGGCGAGCGACCGAGAGACTTCGTACGTGAAGTCGACGTGACCCGGGGTGTCGATCATGTTGAGCGCGAACGTCTCGCCGTCGATCTGCCACGGCATCCGCACCGCCTGGCTCTTGATGGTGATGCCGCGCTCGCGTTCGATGTCCATGCGGTCGAGGTACTGCGCCCGCATGTCGCGGTCGGAGACCACACCGGTGATCTGGAGCATCCGGTCGGCGAGAGTCGACTTGCCGTGATCGATGTGGGCGATGATGCAGAAGTTGCGAATCTGCGCAGCCGGCGTCGAGGCAGGCTGAAGAGGTGTGAGGGCGCGTGGTGACATGTCCCGTTGATTCTACGGTCAGGGACGATGATTCCCGATTCCGCGCGAGCGGTGATAGTCTCCCGAAGTTGTCCAAGCGGAATATCGGCATACCGGGTGGGTGGCGAAAAGCTTCGGTGAATCCCGGTCTCAGGCGTATACAAACGGGTACACACTGTGGTTAAGTGACTACACGGCTCACAGAAGCGCCGGCGGATCCCGAGCGCGACTGTAAAGAGAAAGACTCATCACTTTGATCAAGTATCTCGTGCGCCGAGCACTCGGCTGGCTGCTCATGATCGTGGTCGCGACGAACGTGACCTACTTCCTTGCCTGGGCCTTCCTCGATCCTCGAAGCAACTATGTCGGGCGTCGCCCGCCGCTGTCGCCGGACGAGATCACACAGACCCTGGAGCCGCTGGGGCTCAGCGACACGGTTCCGCTCGCCGTGCGGTGGTGGGATTGGTTCAGCGGCATCATCTTCCGATGGGACTGGGGAAAGAGCCCGGTCGGTCAGTCGGTGAACGAACAGATCGCCTACCGGATGTGGATCTCCGGCGAATTGGTCCTCGGCGCGACTGTCATCGGTGCCGCCCTCGGCATCGCACTCGGCGTGTACACGGCCTCTCGCCAGTACAAAGTCGCCGACCGCATCGGCCAGGCGACCTCGATCATCACCATGAACATCCCGATCGTGGTGGCGGCGCTCGGGATCGTGCTGCTCGCCATCGCCTTCAACGACTGGCTCGGCGTCCGCGTCTTCTACGTCACCGGAGCCGGCGGCAGAGATATCGACGGGTTCTTCCCCTACATCATCGACAAACTGCAGCACCTCACCTTGCCGACCTTGGCTATGGTCATCACCGGCTATGCGAACTACCACCTGCTGCAGCGATCGCTCCTCCTCGACAACATCAAGGCCGATTATGTGCGCACAGCGCGCGCCAAGGGCCTCACCAAGCAGCAGGCTATCCGCAAGCACGCCCTGCGGCCGTCGCTGATCCCCGTGGCGACGCAACTCGCGTTCACGATTCCTACCGTGTTCACCGGGGCGATCCTCACCGAGACCATCTTCGGTTGGAACGGCATGGGGAAGTACTTCGTCGACACGATCAACAAGAACGACATCCACGGCGTCGTAGCGATCGCCGCCTTCGGCGCGGTCCTCACCGCGATCGGTGCCATCCTCTCAGATGCCGCCGTCGTCGTGCTCGATCCGCGAGTGAGAGTGAGCTGACATGAGCACGGAAATGATCGATCCCACCGTTCACCCCACGGACATGCCCGACGCACCGATCGTGGCACGGCGCAAACGGATGTCGGTGTTCGCGCTGTACTCGCGCCGGTTCATGCGCAACCGACCAGCCGTGGTCGGCGTCGTCATCTTCATCGCGCTCGTGCTGTTCTCGATCGTCGGTCCACTCATCGCCCGGTACGACCACATCACCCTCGACTTCCTGAACCTCGGCACGCCGCCGTCGGCGGACCACTGGTTCGGTACCACCCCCGCGGGGAACGACCTGTTCGCGCAAGTGGCCATCGGGTTGCAGCGCTCTCTCATGATCGCCCTCACCGTTTCCATCGGCACCACAGTGATATCGGCGGTCGTGGGCACGTCGGCCGCCTACTTCGGCGGATTCGTCGAACGATCCACTCTGCTCGTCATCCACTTCCTGATGGTGATCCCGACGTTCCTCATTCTGGCGCTGGTCTCCGACAGCGCGGGAGGAGACTGGCGGGTCATCGCGCTAGCGCTGATCTTCGTCGGTTGGTTCTTCCAAGCTCGCGTCATCTGGACCATGGCCCTGTCGCTGAGAGAACGCGAGTACGTCCATGCCGCTCGCTACATGGGCGTGCGCGGCATGAAGATCGTGATGCGTCATCTCCTGCCGAACATCGGCTCCCTGCTGGTGATCAACTTCACCCTCGGCGTCGTTGCCGCAGTCATCACGGAGACCGGGCTCTCCTTCATCGGCTTCGGCGTGAAGATTCCGGACGTCTCCCTCGGTTCGCTGATCGGCAACGGCGCGAACACCATCACGAGCGCGCCATGGATCTTCTACTTTCCGGCGACTGCCCTCACACTTCTCACCGTCTCGATGGCGCTGGTCGCGGACGGCTTGCGCGACGCACTCGATCCCACCTCGGCGGCTGGAGGCCGCGCATGACCATCACGCCTACATCAACCGTTCTCTCTGTCCGCGACCTGCACGTCAGCTTCCCCTCAGAGGCCGGACGCGTCGATGCCGTCCGGGGAGTGTCCTTCGACCTCGAAGCGGGAAAGACGCTCGGCATCGTCGGTGAGTCGGGTTCAGGAAAGTCAGTCACGTCGCTCGCGATCATGGGGCTGCTCGACGACAACGCCAAGATCAGCGGCTCGATCGTGTTCGACGGACAGGAACTGCTGGGCAAGACCGACAAACAGATGTCGATGATCCGTGGCAATGGCATGACGATGGTCTTCCAAGACCCGCTGACGTCGTTGACGCCGGTGTTCACGATCGGCGATCAGCTGATCGAAGCGCTGACCGTGCACCGCAAGCTGTCGAAGCGCGAGTCGTGGGAACGCTCCGTCGAGTTGCTCTCGGTCGTCGGCATCCCCGAGCCCCAGAAGCGGATGAAGTCTTTTCCGCATGAATTCTCCGGGGGCATGCGCCAACGTGTGGTTATCGCGATCGCTATGGCGAACAACCCGAAGCTGATCATCTGCGACGAGCCGACCACCGCACTCGATGTGACCATCCAGGCGCAGATCCTCGATCTGATCGAGAAGGCGCAGACGGAGACGGGCGCCGCCGTCATCATGATCACCCACGATATGGGCGTGGTCGCGCGCACGGCCGACGACGTCATCGTGATGTACGCCGGGAAACCGGTCGAGCACGCCGAATCTCGCGAGCTCTTCCATCGGCCGCGCATGCCGTATGCGATCGGCCTGCTCGGGGCTATCCCCCGCATCGACAAGACAGAGAAGGAGCCCCTGGTCCCGATCAAGGGCAACCCACCCCTGCTCATCGGTCTTGCCGATGCCTGCCCGTTCGCAGACCGCTGTCCGATCGTGCTGGACGCCTGTCGTGCCAAGGAGCCCGAGCTCCTGCCCGTTGTGACAGGCACGTCTGCTCCCCACAGCGCCGCCTGCATCCGATCACACGAGATCGAGGGCGCCGGAATGATCGGCGGCCTTCCCGTGTACCCGGTGCCCCGCGTCCCGGAGAGCGAATTGACGCGCACGCCGCGGGAGCAGCGACCGGCGACGCTCGAAGTACGCAACATGAACAAGACCTTCGCTTTGATGAAGGGGGCCGTGTTCAAGCGGAAGGTCGGGGAGGTGCATGCCGTCAAGGGCATCAGCTTCGACGTGCGAGAGGGCGAGACGATGGCCATCGTCGGCGAGTCGGGATCCGGAAAGACGACGACGCTCCTGCAGATCATGGATTTCGCCCCACAGGACGACGGCGACATCGTGATCGCTGGGACCAGCGTGAGCGACCTCAAAGGCGGTCGCCAGGAGCGCGCGCTCCGGCGCGACATCCAGATCGTGTTCCAGGACCCCATGGCAGCGCTCGACCCGCGTATGACCGTCGCCGACATCATCGCCGAACCGATGATCGCCATCGGGATGTCACGCGCCGAGTCGCACGTGCGGGTTCAAGAGCTCATGGACCTGGTCGGGCTCAACCCCGCCCATCTCGACCGCTTTCCCAGCGCCTTCTCCGGGGGTCAGCGACAGCGCATCGGTATCGCGCGAGCTCTTTCGACGAACCCGAAGGTAGTGGTGCTCGACGAGCCTGTCTCGGCACTGGACGTGTCGATCCAAGCCGGCATCATCAATCTGCTCGACGAGCTCAAGGTCAAGCTGGGGCTGTCGTACCTGTTCGTAGCGCATGACCTGTCCGTGGTCAGGCACATCGCAGACCGCGTCGCAGTGATGTACCTGGGCGAGTTCGTCGAGCATGGCGACGTCAATGACGTGTTCGACTCGCCGCAGCATCCCTACACGCGGGCGCTACTCTCGGCGATCCCCGTTCCCGACCCTGACATTGAGCGGACGCGCCATCGCGTCGTCTTCGACGCGGAGACCATGACAACTCGGCCGGTCGCGTCCTGAGCGTCCGGTCACCGTCGGATAACGGTTAGGCGATATTCACTCGACCACGGGTCATTTCGGTTCAAAGCGAACTAGCCTCCCCTGTATCAATACGCCGAAAGGCGAAAGGAGCACCATGAAAGTCACCAGGAAACTGGCGAGCATCATCGCCGTCAGCGGGGCTGTCGCACTCGTACTCAGCGGCTGCGCGGCGGGCAACGGAAACACCGGAACAGATGGCGGCGAGACGTCGCAGGAGACCAAGGCGACAGACCACAACCCGCAGTCGCGCGAGAACCTGAAGGAGGGGGGCGAAGTCCGCTTCGCCATCAACGAGATCACTCCGCAGATGAACATCGGGAACAGCGACGCGTCCGCTGACACGGTGCGTCTTGCGGCCTGGTACACGCCGCAGGTTCTCCTCATCGACCCAGACGGCACGGTCAAGCCGAATCCGGCGTACCTCGACTCGTGGGAGATCGAGACAAAGGACGGGAAGACGGTCATCACGGGCAAGGTGAACGACAAGGCCACCTGGAACGACGGCACCGTGATCGACTGGACCGCCTTCGAGACGACCTGGAAGGCCTACAACGGCACCGACGAGGCGTACAAGGTCAACTCGACGGATAACTACAAGGACATCGAGTCCGTCGAGAAGGGCGAGACCGACAAGGACGTCGTCATCACGTTCAAGAAGGAGTTCGCCTGGCCTGAGGCGGTCTTCTCGACCCTGCTCCACCCCGCGGTGAACACAGCAGAGATCTTCAATACCGGCTTCCTCGAGAGCCCGCACCCGGAGTGGGGCGCTGGTCCGTACAAGCTCACCGACTATGACGTGAAGGGTCAGACGGCGACTTTCGAACCGAACGAGATGTGGTGGGGCGACGCCCCGTTGCTCGACGAGGTCACGTTCAGGGGGCTCGACGAGACTGCAGCCATCAACGCCTTCAAGAACGACGAGATCGACATGGTCGAGACGCCGAACAAGGACTTCCTCGCTCAGGTCGCGGGCATGGAGGACGTCGTGACCTACCGCGCGCAGCGTACGTCCAAGACGGTTCTCATCGTGGACTCCGACAAGCCGCAGTTCGAGGACATCGCCGTTCGTGAGGCGTTCTTCCTCGGGACCGACATCGACCAGCTCAAGCAGGTCATCTGGAACGGTCTGGACTACGAGGAGGAACCGGCCGGTTCGTTGAACATGTACGACTTCCAGGAGGGTTACTCGGATTCGTACGCCGAAGCGGGCTTGGAGCACGATGCCGAGAAGGCCAAGGAGCTTCTTGACGAGGCCGGATGGGCTGAAGGAGAGGACGGGATCCGGGAGAAGGATGGAACCAAGCTCTCTGTCGTCTTCCCGACCCACAACGACAGCCCGACGACGCTCGCGATGCTTCAGGCGCTGCAGCAGCAGCAGAAGGAGATCGGGTTCGATGTGAAGATCGAGCAGCGCGCGTCTGCGGACTTCTCCACCGACTTCACGACGAAGAACTGGGATGCGTTCATGCTGCAGTTCACCGATGGTGACCCGTTCGGACCGGCATACTTCTGCCAGCTCTACTGCTCTGACAGCAGTCTGAACCTGTCCGGTACCAGCACCGAGGAGATCGACGCCCAGATCAAGGACGAGGTCGAGTCGCAGACGACGGCCGAGGCCTGGACCGAGGCATCGATGAAGCTCGAGCCGGAGATCATCAAGGAGACGTGGGGAGTCATCCCGCTCTACAACGGCCCCTGGATCGTCACCGCCAAGGAAGGTCTCGCCAACCTCACCCCTGAACCCTACGTGGGTCTGGACGGCTTCGGCGTGACCCCGGTGGAGAACGTCGGCTGGGAGAAGTAATACCCTGACACTCCGTGTCGAGGCGGGGCCGGTGGTTCATCCACCGGCCCCGCCTTCCTTATACGACTACTCGAGCTTGGCTCGCTGTGACTCGGTTGTTCACGCGACTGCGTTCGCGTTATTCTGTCGCCGAAAAGGCACACCAACGGAGGGTGAACTCATGAAGAAGAGAGCAGTGATCCGCAACGGCTTCGTCGGACTGGGGATGGCAACGATGCTCGTCCTTGGACCTGCGCTCTCTGCCGGCGCCGTCATCAAGATCATGCCGCCGTCTGAAGGCGACGCCCCGCACGGAACTTACACCTGCTACATCAAGGGACAACGAACGGTGTGCTTGCGGTGAGTGTGAGCCGTCGCGAATCAGCCGAATGATCGAAGCGGGGCCGGTGGTTCATCCACCGGCCCCGCCTTCCTTATGCTGAACGCGTGAGCGTTCAGATAGTCTTCGTGCACGGCATCCGTACCTCCGCGACGATGTGGCGCTCCCAGCTCGCTTATCTCGACGCGCGGGGTCAGGCGTACACCGCCGTCGACCTCCCCGGCCACGGCTCGCGAATGGACGAGGACTTCTCGATCCATGAGGCGTTGCACACCATCGACGTCGCCGTGCGGGCCGCCGCCGAGAAAGGCCCCGTGTTGCTCGTCGGCCATTCCATGGGCGGCCTGCTCTCTCTCGCCTACACGGGCGGAGCACAGACGCCACCCGTCGCCGGGCTGGTTGCCGCAGCCTGCACGTCGCTCCCCCGTGGCGCCGGGCTCACCGCGTATCGTCTCCTGTTCCGCGCCGTCGACTCCCTGCCCGACCGAGGCATGTGGATCACCCGTCGGATGCTGGCGGCCACCATTCCCGAGGAGACGCGATCGGATTTCGCGGCCGGTGGCTACGCGCTCGACAAGCAGGACAGCGCTTTACGGGCCCTGACGGCGCTGGACATCGCCACCGCGGTCGAGCGGATCGACGTCCCGCTGTGGTTCGTCAACGGACAGTACGACCAGCTCCGGGCCAATGAGAACCTCTTCCGGCGCCTCGCTCCGCAGGCCGAGCTGATCGTCGTCCCTCGGACGACTCATCTGGTGACGGCGATGCGGCCGAGGGTCTTCAATGCGGTGCTTCAGCTCGCGATCGCGACGCTGGACGAGTCGTCGCAGATGTGACATCAGCGGGTTCTGGGCGTCGTTCGCGAGATCATCCCCGCTGCTGGTAGACTCGACTCTTGGCTTGCGTGTGGGTTCTTCCCTCACGACCGCTGTGCAGCAGCCCTCTTCTGTTGCCGGCATTCCTAAACACTCCTGTACAGAAAGCGTCCACACGTGGCAAACATCAAGTCGCAGATCAAGCGCAACAAGACCAACATCAAGGCGAACGAGCGCAACAAGGCCGTGAAGAGCGAGCTCAAGACGCTCATCCGCCAGACCAAGACGGCTGTCACCGCTGGCGACAAGACAGCGGCTGAGGCAAACCTGAAGAAGGCGACCGTCAAGCTCGACAAGGCCGTCAGCAAGGGCGTTCTGCACAAGAACCAGGCGTCGAACCGCAAGTCGGCCATCGCCAAGCAGGTCGCTTCTCTCTGAACCTCGGCTTCTGCTCATCGAGCACCAGCTTCTGAAAAAGCCCGCCTCCTCGGAGGCGGGCTTTTTCGATGCTCCGCGCGAGTATCCTTGGCAGGTCTTTCCGACGGCGATTACGCCGCGCCGAAGGGCTGCCGGGTCGCGATGACGGTGACCATGCGCTCCAGCGCGAAGATCGGGTCGCGGGCAGCGCCCTTGACCTCGGCGTCAGCCCGGGCGGTCGCCTGAATCGCCATGCCTAGGGAGCGCTCGTTCCAGCCCGCGAGATCGCGGCGGGCACGGTCGACCTGCCAGTCCTTCATGCCGAGTCGCTGAGCAAGCTGCCGACTCGGCTCACGATTGCCCGCCACACGCGCCATCGTTCGCAGTTTCATCGCGAACGCCGCCACCATCGGCACCGGATCGGCACCGGACGACAGCGCGTGCCGCAACGCGATCAACGCTTCGCCGTAGCGGCCGGCGATAGCGGTGTCGGCGACGACGAACGCCGACACCTCGACCCGTCCTCCGTAGTACTTCGTGACCACGTCTTCGGAGATGTCGCCCTCGACATCACCGATCAGCTGCTGGCATGCCGCGGCGAGCTCGGTGAGATCGTCTGCGAAGGCGGAGACGAGCGCCCTCAGCGCCGGCGGTGCGATGCGCTTCTTCGCCGAGCGGAACTCTCCTGCGGCGAAATCGACCCGGTCGCTGTCGCGCTTGATCGCGGGGCACGCGATCTCGATGCCGCCGCCGGTACCAGCCCGGAGCGCATCGAGGAGCTTCTTTCCGCGGACGCTGGCGCCGGTGTGCCGCAGCACGACCGTCGCCCCCTCCTGCGGGTGCTCCAGGTACGAAACCGCCTCCTGGATGAATGCGTCGGTGCACTTCTCCACGCCCGACACTCGCACCAGGCGAGGTTCGCCGAACAGCGAGGGTGAGCTGAGCGACAGCAGGGTGCCCGGCGCATAGTCGTCAGCGCGTACGTCGCTGACCTCGAGCGCGGGATCTTCGGTGCGAAGGTAGTCGCGGACTCCGGCGATCGCGCGCTCAGCGCAGATCTCTTCGGGACCGGAAACCAGTACGAGTGGCGCAGGACGCGGATCGCGCCACGACACCTGCGGAATCTTCGCCGGCTTCGCGCCGCCACGGGGTGAGGGACGCGAAGCTGCCATGGACCCAGCCTACCGGGGGCCTCCGACGCCGGTTCCGTCGCCGACGCCCGTCTCGTCACCGACGCCGGCCCCGTCACCGACGCTCGGCTCGTCACCGACGCTCGGTCCACACCTGCAATGCACCATCGGTCTCGCCGATCAGAACGCGCCCCTGCTGATCGGTGCGGAGGATATGCGCGCCGGTCGAGGTGAGAAGGTCGAGCGTCTCGTCGCGGGGATGTCCGTATTCGTTGTCCACTCCGACGCTCACGAGGGCCGCGGCTGCGTGGATTGCCTCGTAGAGACCGGAATCCTGGTCGACACTGCCATGGTGCGCGACTTTGACGACCGAGTACGGACGAAGGCGCGCCTCTCGCAGCAGCATCCGCTGTGGCGCCGCTGACAGGTCGCCGAGGAACAACGAGCGGGGCACCCCGCCTCCTTCGACAGACACCACCACACTCGCGTCATTGCCGACCGGGAAGGCGGCGGAGTTCCTGATGGGCCAGAACACCCGCCAGGCGGCTGAGCCGAGCGTTCCGTGCAGGCCGGCGGAGGCCTCGGTGAGCGCCGCCCCGTTCTCTGAGAGATCGTCGAGCAGCCTCGCGGCGGAGTCGCCCTCGACAGGACCGTGAAGTACTTTCTCGACCTTCCCGTAGACCGCCGAAGTTCCGCCGACGTGGTCGAGGTCGAAGTGCGACAGCACCAAGAGATCGATGCGTCCGATGCCCAACGACTGCAGGCATTCCGCCAGCGGCTTCGGGTCCGGGCCGGTGTCAAACAGTGCCACGACACCTGCGGAACGCACCAGCACTGCGTCGCCCTGTCCGACATCGCACGCGGCGACCGCCCATCCGTCGGGTGCTGTCGCCGCCGCCAACGGACCCGAGAAGATCACCCGTGCGGCACCCAGCGAGAGCACCACGATGACGATCGCCGTGGCGCTCCCCTGTGCCAGCCTCACCCATCGACGAGATATCGAGAGTGATTCCACTTTGGGCCGCAGCAGGAGAGTCGCGACAGCCGCACTCACCACCAGCACCAGCAGGGCACTGCCTATCCCCGCCGGAAGCACGAGCTCTGCGGCCGGGAGGCCTGCGGTCGTCGTGGCGGTCGTCGCGATCCACGCGGCCGGAAGCCATGCCGAGGCCGCGAACAGATCTGCCAGCGGTGGCAGGGGCGCCGCAAGGCACCCGAGGAGTCCCAGCACGGTCGCGATCGGAGCCGCGGGCGCAGCGAGCAGATTCGCCGCTACTCCCACCAGCGACTGCTGCTCGGCGAACAGCGCGATGATCGGCCCACAGGCGAGTTGCGCCGCCAGCGGGACGGCGATAGCGAGAGCCAGCGGACCGGGCATCATTCGGCTCAGACCGCGGGCGAGCGGCGGCGCGAGCAGGATGAGTGCACCGGATGCCGCCACAGACAGCGCGAAGCCGGGGGTGGCGGCGAGCCACGGATCGACGAGCAGGATCGCCACCGCGCACAGCGCGAGAAGTCCCGCTCCGGCGCTGGGACGCCCGAGCAAGACGGTCACCATCGCCACGCCCGCCATCACACCGGCACGGATGACGCTCGGCTCCGGTGTGACGAGCACGACGAAGCCCGCCAGCGCGGTCGCGGCGAGCAGCACCCGCAGCTTCCGTCCTCCTCCGCAGAGGGCGGTCAGCCAGAACACGGCTCCGACCACGATGGCGCAGTTCGCGCCGCTGACGGCGGTGAGGTGGCTGAGGCCGCTGGTGCGCATGTCGTCGTTCAGGTCCGGTGTGACCGCGCGGGTGTCGCCGACCGCGAGGCCGGGGAGGAGACCGGCGCCCGGCTCGGGGAGACGCAGGGAGCGGTCGATGAACGCCTGCCGTGCGTCCGCGGCGATGCCGAACACGCCGCGCGCGGGACGCAGGATCTCGGCATCGGTAGCAAAGACGACCAGTGCAGTCCGCTCCCCCGGCTCCGTCGCGGCACCTTCGCCCGTCACGCTGACCGTCGCCCCGAGATCGAATCCATCAGCCGGGTCAATGCCAATACGCACGGGTGCCGAAGCCGCACCGACCACCCCCGGCGGTCCGATGCCCCCGAGTTGCACCTCCATCCACAGTCTCCCGTCCCGACCCACCGAAGACGACGACGTGACCGTCCCGGTCGCCTCGACCACACGACCATCCCACGAGGCTGCACTCTCCCTCGCCGGCAACGCGGACATCACGGTGACCGACACGGCCGCGGCGACCGCAAACGTCACCAGTACCAACCCGAGAAGCGACGCCGATCGCTGTCGACGACGCAGCATGACCCCACACACGACGACCGCGGTGACCGCACCGATGAGTGCACACCATCCGGTCGCAGCAGGCACGAGCACGCACACCAGTGCGACTGACCACGCTCCCCCGGCGACGGGGAGAAGCCGCAGATCCCGTCTCACACCCACACACCGTCACGAACGCCGAGATCTCGCCGTCGGGCAAGCCCGACGCCGTCTGCACTCGCCGTTGTCCGCATCAGGACACTGTAAAGTCCGGGCCACCGCACCATCCGACACAGACCGTCGGACGTGGACAACACGACAACATGCGCGCGAAGTGCAGGAGCGAAGGACCCGCCCCGCGGCCACATTTGATCGCAGCCGTGGGCCTCGCGGGGGCGGCGTTTTCGCGCCCGAAACGCGCTGGGCCATCACCCACTGTGGTTCCACCACACAACGACCTTAGAGCGGTCTTCGATCCACCCAAGTACACGGGTCACAAAGGAGTTCGCAATGGGGCACAGGACAACCCCGGCGGAGCATCTGCAGTACTTGTCGAATCATGTTCTCTCTCATGAGGACGTCGCAGGCCGGCAGGTGTCCATATGGAGATACTTCTACGCATCGCGGGAGCCGAATGGAAACTCCCACTCCGTCACGAGCAATCCGTCTCGCACGTCGAAGACCTCGACCGAAACTCTGCCCACGTCATCAACCAGCTCACACATCGTGCGCCCGTGCCCGGTCTCTCGAAAGCGCTCGACTCGGAAGCGGGCCGCGGGGCGCCCCTCGTATGCAGCCTGCAGACGCGAGACATAGTCGTCACGACCCCGAATCACCGTCGTCGCCCCAGAGACGAGAAACCACGTCACAGCCGGATCGAGCAACGCGGTTAGCGTCTCCCAGTCGCGGTCGTTCTCCGCAGCGAAAAGTCGATGCAGCACCTGATCCATAGGTACAGTCTCCAGGCATCCTCCGGCATGCGGTACCCAGCAGGTGAAGCGCAGGTGCTCGGATCTCATCGGCTGAGCGGTGCCCTCAGGCCAACCTGTTGCCCGGCGTAGCGCTCTTCTTCGTTGCCCTGGGGTGGATCACGATGGTGCTCGCGAAGGCGCTTCAGCTGCGCCCACGGCGGTTCTCCGCTCGAAAGCCGTACGAACGCGATCAGTAGAGTGAATCGGGAACCGATGCAGAGGGAGACACCATGCCTGATGAGCCCGCGATCCAACGGCGAGATTACAACCCTGGACCGCGTGTGGGAATCACCTTCTCCACGTTCGACCTGCTGCATGCGGGGCACATCATGATGCTTGCCGAGGCGAAGCGACAGTGCGACTACCTCATCGTCGGGCTTCAGATGGACCCGACACTGGATCGGCCCGAGAAGAACGCGCCGACGCAGACTGTGGTCGAGCGGTACATCCAACTGCGCGGATGCCAGTACGTCGACGAGATCGTGCCCTACTCCACGGAACAGGATCTCGAAGACATCCTCCGCTCGTTCAAGCTCGATGTGCGAATCGTCGGCGACGAGTATCAGGACCGCGACTTCACCGGGCGCGCGTACTGCGAGGAGCGCGGGATCGAGCTGTACTTCAATGGCCGGGACCACCGCTTCTCCAGCTCAGGTCTTCGAAGGATCGTGGCCGAGAAGGAAGCCGAACGGGTTGCGAACGCCTGACCCCCAGACCTCACAGGTGCGTGTGTGAACACTAGTCAAATGACGAAAGCGACCCGGGCAGCCCAGACGACATGGCTCATAACCCTGAGCCTGATCAGCCAACTAGCCGTCTGGGTCGCTTTCGTGTCTCAGTACGGCGATTCGCGCGAGATGGATGGCAAATGCTTCGGCAACATGCCGGCCACCACCGACGAGAGTTCCCAGATCGTGGCTGACGTCACATTCATGCCGATTGGGCGAGCGTGCGTCTATGAAGAAACGACCGGTGGCAGCATCACCTTCCAGACAGGTCACGATGTCACTATCGCGGCGATCATCGGCACGGCAGTGTGTCTCACCGCCACCATCGCTGCATGGTCACGGTGGAAGCGCCTCACCCCGATGCAGCGCCTGTTGCCCGGCGTAGCGCTGTTCTTCCTCGCCCTCGGGTGGATCACGATCTGGCTTCACGCCGCAGCACGCTGAGCTAAGGCCTGCAATGAATACTTGCCGCATTACGAACCGGCGAACCGAATGGAGCTTTCTGGCACTCCTGCCCGGAAGCTCCTCCGTGCACTCCAACTATTCCGTGGTCGGCGGGATCGAATGACCAGCCCCGCACCGCAGCCGCTTGTCGAGTTGTTCGTGGAGGGGGTCGATCTCAAGCTGATCGATGTCACGCTCGCCCCGCCGTCGGTCCCGCCGACTCTTGCGTGGTGCTGGGCCCACCTCGAACTGTCCGTTCCCCATCCGTCACAGGTGCAGTTGGTGGTGACCGGGAGTTTCCCCGGTTCGGTGGCCCGCTGGGCTCCCGAAGAGGAGGCGCCGGAAATTCACGCGGTCGAGCATGGTGCGGGGCTCTCAGCCGGGAAGACACTTCGGCTGCCCGACGGCCGAGCCGTTGTGCTCCTCCACGCGCACTACTTTCGCAACGATCTCGATCGGGACCAGACCGAGGTCAACGAACTGATCGCCAAACGCGTGCTGGTGCACGAGGCACAACACGTCGTCATGCATCAGAACCAACAGGTCTACCAGCCCGACGCGACCGCGAGCTTCCGCGATCTCAATCTCGTGGGTGGTGCCGCGGCGATCATCGAGGAGTATCGCGCAGAAGTCAGCGTCGGCGTCGAATTCCGTCGGGGCGAGCCGCTGTGGAAGCCGGCCGCGATCGTCACTGACCTTCAGGCCAACCTCGACGTCGCCGTTGCCACATATCAAGGCCATCGCTCTGTCGGCCGCCTGGTTTTCGAGGTGACCAGTTCTGTGCTGGTCGCGTGGCGTGGACTCGCGTACGCCGCCGCTCGCGAAGCAGCGGTATCCGAGGGCGGGCTCGTAGGCGAGGCCGGCACGAACCCTCTGGGATCGCGTGTGTTGGATGAGTGCTGGCGCGACTTCAACGCCATGCTTGGCCGCGTCGAACCCGCCGATGTCGCCATGTCGAGACAGGCCCTCGAAGCGGTCTCCGCTGCGTTCGCCGACATCATCGGGAACTCGATGGCCGATCTCGGCTTCCTCTGGCATGACGACATGTTCGTGGTCGAGCCATGGTTCGTCGAATCTCCGACGTACGCCACGGTCCTCTCAACCGCTGCACGCGCCGACGCCTTGACGACGGTGCAGCGGTTGCGAGCGCGATGGGCGCGTCGCCCCGCGCTGGGAGGAGTCATCCCTCGCTGAGAATCTCGGGCTCGAAACGGTGCGGGCTGTGGGGAGCCGTCCCCATCGCCGCCTCCCCTGACCACCAATAGTGTTGAAGGCATGGCTTACCCCAGCGTCTACTTCTCTGCGACCAACAGCGAGGCCGAGTTTCTCGCCGCCTATGAACCGTCGCTGGCGACGTGGGCGGGCGAGGACGGAACGACGCTACTCATGCGGGCTCTGCGCAACGACGATCCCGCCAGCCGGGTCGCGATCGCTACGCGGCTGCTCGACGACGGCGCTGATGCCGGCGCCGCGACCGAGAGCGGGGCGAACGCGTTGCACGTGTTGCTGAGCGCAACGGCCCACGATTTCACCGCCGAAACACCTCTCCTCGCCCGCCTGCTCGATGAAGGCGCTGATATCAACGCTGACAGCGGCAGTCGGTGGGGTACACCGCTGCAGACGCTCAGCCGCACGTTCAAGTTCTCCGACGAGAAGCTCGCTCCGTTCTACGACGTCCTGTTCGCTCGCCCCGACCTCGATGTGACCACCCCGAGCAGGAGGGGAAGCAGCGTCACCGAAAGCGCCCAGGCAGCAATCCGCCGCCGCGCTGATCTCCTTGCGCGCTGCCAAGCACACACGAACCAGCACGGATCGCACTGACGTCGATCCGAGACGCCCGCGAACGACTACTCGGCTTCGGCTGGTTGCAGCCATCGCGCTGGGCAGCATCCCTCTCCGTCGCGGCGAAACCGTTAGACCCGCGTGTCGACTTTCATCGAAGTTTGACGACCCCGGCGTTGGTTGGGACGAAGCCGCACGTGGTCATCGCGGGCTCACCCACCCCAGGCTGTGACGGCCGAGCTGGGCATCCCAGTCCGCGTCCTGAATGTCGTGTTCGAAGCCCTCAGCACCGATGAGGACGTAGAAGTACTGAATCGTGAGCCGCGGCATGCCCCGGGCTCTCGCCCGTCGAGCTCAGAGCCCCAGCCGTATACGCGTTACCTGCCACTCAGCCGCCGTGCGAGCGCGGACTTGGTCGGCAAGAACCTTTGAGAGTGGTTTCCCAGGGAGTTCCTTCCTTGACCACTTATGCTCCGAAGTCCAAGGGGAGTACTCCGGCACGGTCGGCTCGTCATTACGGATGCACCGCATCCCGGGCCACCGGTCTCCGATATGGAGATGGGGAAGACCTTGGTTGTGGTCGGTCACGCCAGGTTTGGAGCCCCGTTGCATCTCTCCCCGCTCTCAGGGGTCACGATGGCAGCTTCGTGCGCACGTTCTGCGCGCCCATCCATCGGCCGCGCGTGCCGCCGACCGACGATCGACACGTCACCCCCCGCCGCTTGCGACGGCGATGCCTCGTTCTGACTCCGCCGCCTCTCTTCACCTCCAACCCGCACCCAAAAGGAAACTCTCGTGAGATCAGTACCTCGATCGGGCTCGTCGCCCGACTCGGACAGTCCCGGCGCCCGGAAGACCCCGGGCACCGCCCCCGCCCCCGCCCCCGCCCCCGCCCCCGCCCTGAGAGTGGAGGCTGATCGCTGATGAGCGACGTCCTCTGGAACATCGCCCTCGTCGTGATATTCGTCCTCGTCGGAGGTGTGTTCGCGGCCACCGAAATGGCCCTCGTCACACTCCGCGAGAGCCAGATCAACATGATCGCCGCACGCGGCAAGCGTGGGGCGAAGGTCGCAAGCCTCGCCCGCAATCCCAACACTTTCCTCTCCGCCGTTCAGATCGGTGTGACCGTCGCGGGTTTTGCATCGGCCGCCTACGGCGCCACCTCGCTCGCTCCTTCCGTCGCGCCGCTCTTCGAGCTTTGGGGAGCATCCGCGCCCCTATCGCTGACCCTTGCCACGGTCCTTCTCACGCTGATCATCGCCTACCTGTCTCTCGTTCTCGGAGAGCTTGCGCCCAAGCGCCTCGCGATTCAGCGCAACGCACAGTTCGCCTACGCCGTCGCACCGGTGCTCGACGGCTTCGCGACCATTATGCGCCCCGTGATCTGGCTGCTGTCCGTTTCCACCAACGCGCTCGTGCGACTCCTCGGTGGCGACCCGCATAAGGCCGCCGATGAACTCAGCGAGGAGGAGTTCCGCGACATCGTCGCCTCCCACCAGGGGCTGCCCGACGATGAGCGTCGCATCCTCGACGACGTCCTCTCGCTCCGTGGTCGGCAGATCAGCGAGGTCATGCGGCCGCGACCCGAGGTCGTCGCTCTCGACGAGACCGGAACGGTCGCCGACGCGGTCGGACAGGTCCGCGAACTGCCGTTCTCCCGCTATCCGGTCTCGGAGAACTCCATCGACGACATCACCGGATTCGTCCACGTCCGCGATCTCTTCGAAGCCATGGCTGAAGAACCTGGCCGCCCGTTGGACGCGCTCGTCCGACCGATCAGCTACTTCCCATCGACTGCCGGCGTGTTGCCGACTCTCACGCGCATGCGTGCCGAAGGCCACCAGATTGCCGTCGTCGTGGATGAGTACGGGGGCACCGACGGGATCGTAACGCTCGAGGACCTCGTCGAGGAAGTCGTCGGCGAAATATTCGACGAGTATGACATCGCTGCAGACGCAGCCGTGGACGGCGGGATCCTCGACGGCCGACTCAACCTGCAGGACTTCGAAGAGGCCACTGGGCTGACGTTGGAACGCGGGTCCTCGGACACGATAGCGGGCTACGTCACGGAACGGCTCGGACGACTCGCGGGCATCGGCGACACCATCGACGTGCCGGGCGCAGCGATTCAGGTCGCGTCATTGGATCGCCGTCGCATCGCAAGCATCCGGGTCACGACCCGCCCAACCACGGACAGCCCGCCCGAGGATTGAGCGTGCTGCTCAGGTCGCGGCCAGTTCGTGGGCCAGGATGATGGCGCGACGCAGGACGTCGAGCTGGGCTGGGTCGTACAGGTCCGTGAGGGATTCCGCTAACGCCGTGTCGGCCGTTTCGGAGCTGTGGGGTTGTCGTTCCTCCCCCGCCTTCAACCAGGGATAGTCCCGGAGATGCTGCGTCAGTGTCGGCGCGATGCGCTCGGCAAGTCGCTGCCGCTCGTCGTCAGGAGCATCGGGGGCCAGTTTGGTGAAGTCGCGTTCGATGTCGGGAGGTTCGCTCTCGATCATGCGCGCGATGTCGTCGAGGGCGGACTGGTCGAGCAGCTGCGAATAGATGGTGACGACCGACCTGTCCGCGTCGCTGAGTCTGTGTGCGACACCGCTGAAGCCCACGGGGACGTCGGGTGAAGAGCGGTGTTCGAGCATGACGGCGACATCCATACGGGCGCGCTGAAGCCGCTCGATCCCCGCGGCGAGTTCGGCATCTATGACACGCAGCGCGATGGCGTCGGCGTCTCCGCTCGCACCGATGCTGTCCACGTCCGCGAGCGGGACACCGAGCTCGCTCAGCCGTCGGATCCGAATCACCCGCGCGAGGTCCTTGGCCTGGTACTGCTTGTAGCCGTTGCTTCGCCGCTCCGGCTCGTCGAGGATGCCGACCCGGTGATAGTGACGAATCGTGTTGATCGACGTACCCGCCAACTCGGCGAGTTCCCGCGTACTCCATCCCATGCGACCCCTCTTCTCTGTTATCTCACGCGACGAGGAACGCTCGTCACCGGCTCGTTCCTGAGCGTCACTGCACACATGTCGCGCCTTCTTCCGGCACCTCGAGATCTATCAGGTAGGCGGATGCGATCTCGTCGACACACGCATTCGTCCCCTGGGCGACGATCGTGTGCCCCTCCCCCTCAACAGTGAGCAGCGCGCTTCCGAGCGACTCGGCGAGACTGATGCCGCCTGCGTGCGGGGTGGTGGGGTCACCGGTGATAGAGACCACGAGCGTGTCCGGGAGGCCGACGACATTCTGGGCATACGGGGTCCCGAGCGTGGGCTCTGCGGGCCAGTGCTCGCAACTGTCGCGGGCACCCGCTGTCACGTCTGCGCCGGGGTCCATGAACGGCGCTTGCTCGTAGGTCGCGGTGCGCAGCTCGGCGACCTGCTCAGGACTGAGGCGATCCTCGTCCATACAGTTGATGGCGTAATTGGCCTCAGTCGAATTGGGCCACTGCCCACTCTCGGTGCGTGCGCTGAACGAGTAGATCAGTTGCATGAGTGTGTCCCCGCGCCCCTGGGCGACCTCGCGTATGCCGGCGATGACAGCGGGCCACGCGGCGGGGTTGTACAGGCCCGCGATGGTGCCGCCCACCGCGTCATCGAACGTCAGCTCGGTCTTCAGCGCCGGGACGGGGCGCGTCCTCAGCGGTTGCATGATCTCTTGGAACCGCGCTGTCGCTTCGGCCGGATCCGTGCCGAGCGGGCAGTCCTCCTGCTGCGCACAGAATGCCGCCATCTGGTCGAAGGCTCGTTGGAAGCCCGCGTACGCGTTCACCTTGCCGTCGAACGCTCCCTCCAGTGGGTCCTTGCCTCCGTCGAGAAGCAGGGCGCGCACATTATCCGGGAACATCTCCGCGTAGACGGCGCCGAGGCGCGTGCCGTAGCTCTGGCCGAAGTACGTCAGCTTCTCCTCGCCCAGGACGGCGCGCAGCACGTCCAGGTCGCGGGCGGTGTCGCGGGTACCGACTTGCGTGAGTATCTCTTCGCCGCCGGAAAGCTCGGCGCACTTGTCCACGATCGCCCGCGTGTCTTCCTCGGTGAACGACACCGTCGTTCCTTGAGCACCCAGCGGAACGGTCCCTGCGTCAGCCTCCTCATCGCTGTAGCAGTCGATCGCGGGAATGGTGGATCCGACGCCTCGAGGGTCGAAGCCCACGACATCGAAAGATTCGGTGATCGGGCTTTCGACAAGTCCGGCCGCCGCGATGATCGCTCCCGTCACTCCGGATCCTCCGGGGCCGCCGGGATTGATCACCAGCGGTCCGAGCGACTCACCGCGAGCAGGCACGCGCAGTATGGCGACAGAACCTCTGTCTCCACTCGGCTCGTCGTAGTCGAGCGGGATTTCCATGCGAGCGCACTCGACACCGGGCACGAGCGCGAACAGCTCCTCATCCGCGTTGGTCTGCGCGTGATCCGGCCCGCACTCACCCCAATCGAGCTGCTGCTCGTAGAACGGCCGAAGATCTGCCTCGGGCGATCCGGACGGAACCGTCTCCACCGGAGTCGGCGAACAGGCCGCCAACGGGACGCCGACCACGACCGCCCCAAGCGCTGCGACGACGGGGAGCCATCTCCTCGGAACTAAGCCGCTCTTTCGGTGTCCTACGTCGTCCATGCCGGTCCTCTCGTGCTGCGATCACTGGAATCACCAGAACACACTATGGACATGGAACAGGGTCAAGGCAGCGATCCGAATGCGCACGATGTCGGTCGGAAGATCGTCCCCGGACTATCCCGGAACCCACCTCAGTAGAGTCGGAGCGTGTCGAAAGTGAAGAGGTTCCTGTACAGAGACGCGATCCGTCACGCCGCAGCATCCGCCGCGGCCGCGATCGTGACCGCTGCCATCATCTTCCTCGGCCTGGCCACAGGTGCGCTCGACGATGAACCCGCCCTGACGTCGTTGTTCGTCACGCTGTTCTTCGGTTTGTACGGTCCGATATTCCTCCTGCTCAGTTGGCTGGTCTTCCGCGACCTCGAGGGCGCTCAGTTGCGTTCGCATCTGACGCGCACGGTGGAGCACAGCAGGCTTCTTCGTTGGCTGCTCCTCTCCAGCCCGGCGTCGTGGGCGAGCACAGTCCTCATGATCGGAGTCATCTCCGTTGTCCTTCTGACCACCGGAGACGGCAACAACAGCCTCTGGATCATTCCGATCTGCATCGTCGGGGTGGCCGGGAGCTGGGTTCTGATGGTCGGTGTGATGGCGGTGGAGTACATGCGCAGCTGGGCGAACGTGGACTCTATGACGTTCCCGGGCGCCGAAGAACGCGTCTTCGCCGACTTCATCTACCTCTCCGTACAGCTGTCCACCACCTTCTCCTCCTCCGATGTCGCACTGACGCGCCGCAGCATCCGAGGCCTTGCGAGCTTGCACTCGGTCCTCGCCTTCGCGTACTCCACTGCGATCATCGCCGTCTTCGCGTCCTTGCTCATCACCCTCACTGCGTGACAAATACTGCGGCATTCGATCAGCGCTGCCGAGCGTTCACAGTTGAATACTTCGCGATGAGCTCGCGATTTCCGCTGCACGCTTTGGCGCAGCCGCTCGGGTGCGTTAGGTGCCCCAGCTCGGCCGTGCGAAAGCGCCCAAGCGGATGTACACGCAGGCATGGACAAACGGGTGAGCGAAGGGTTGACTCTGGGCATGACGGCACCTCTCCTCCGGATCCTCGAAGACCACGTCTCACGGGGAACCGCCCCGGGAATCATCGGTGTCAGCGGTTCCCGCGAAGGAGACCTCGAGATCGTGGCCGCAGGGGATCTGTCGGTCGACGCGATCGTGCGCATCCAGTCGATGACCAAGCCGGTGCTCGCGGCCGCGACCCTGCGGTTGGTCGAGCAGGGTCGCCTCGGCCTGGATGATCCGGTCGAGCGTTGGCTGCCTGAACTGGCGGATCGCCAAGTGCTGCGGACGCCCGACGCGAACCTCGACGAGACGCACGCCGCACGAAACCTGATCACGGTACGGAACCTGCTCACCAACACATCGGGCTACGGCATGATGACCGCGCCATGCCCGCTGCAGGAGGCGATGGTCGCGAACCGAACGGAGGCAGGTCCGGAGCCCGTCGCACTCGGCGCCGATGGATGGCTCGCGGCGCTCTCGGAGTTGCCGCTCGCGTTCGACCCGGGGACCGGATGGCGCTACCACCACTCGTTCGGAATTCTCGGGATCCTCCTCTCGCGCCTTGTCGGTGGGCCTCTGCAGGATCACTTGCGTGAGGACCTGTTTCTGCCGCTGGGCATGCGAGACACCGGATACTCCGTGCCGGTCGATCAGGCCCATCGGCTCCCGGCCGCCTATCGCCACGGAGAGGGCGGGGAACTTATGGAGGTCGAACCGGCCGCCGGCGGCTTCTCGGTTGCCCCGCCTCCGTTTGACGTCAGCCATTCCGAACTCGTATCCACGGCTGCCGACTATGCGGCGTTCGCGGGGATGCTGGCGAACGGGGGGCGACATCGCGGTGAGGTCGTGCTCGGGCCGGCCATTCTTGCGCAGTTGCGCTCGGATCAGGTGCCGGCCGCAGCGAAGACCGCAGACAGCTTCTTTCCGGGCTTTTGGGACGGGACTGGCTGGGGGTGCGGCGTAGCCATACACACGGCAGGCGAGTATGCCGGGCGATACGGCTGGTCCGGCGGCCTGGGGACCGACTTCTTCGTCGACCCCGACGGGAGCTTCCAGATCATCCTGACCCAGGTGCAGATGGGATCCGAGATCATGAGGCTGTTCGACGACGCCCGGTGACACGTGGCCGGATTCCTTGCCGCGTGCGGGAGGAATGTGTTCGAGCCGAAGGAACGGCGACGTCCCCTCGGGAGCTATTGGGCAATTCCCACATTCCCTGCCGCACTGAGCTGGGATAGGCTCCGCGACGTGCTGGAATCCACACGCCGAGCAACCTCGGACAGTCCAGTCCACCTGAGACATGGGGCTATCCGCCATGGGAGGACGAATTGATCCAGGGAGTGAGCGCGACCGTTCCATTCGGCGCGAACCTACTTCTGCACCCGGCTCGGTAGACGATGGTTACCAGCAGGTCGCCCCCCGCTCGAGCGTGAGTGGCGCGTTCCGGTTAGTCACCGCAGCAGACCAATGGACATGCTCGCGCATCACTCGAGGATCTTGATCACCGTCGCTGGCACCCCGCCGACGATCGTGCGCGCGGCTACATCATGGGTGACGACTGCTCCAGCCGCGACCACAGCATCGTCGCCGATCGTGACGCCCTGCATGATGAGCGCTGAGGCTCCGATCCAGACGTTCTTGCCGATCCGGATCGGAGCGGATGTGATCTCCGAGCGTCGGCGGGCGGGATCGACGGGATGCCCCGAGGTGAGGAGGCTCACACCCGGGCCGAGCATCACGTCGTCTCCGATCTCGATCCCGCCGATGTCGTTGAGGCGGCATCCCTGATTGATGAAGACGTTCTTACCAATCCGAATGTTCACACCGTGATCGGTATAGACGGGCGGGATGAGGTTGAAGGACTCGTCGACCGGCTGCCCAATGAGGTCGCCCCACGTCGCTCGAACCTCGTCCTGTCGGTCGTAAGTCAGCGCATTGAGCTGCTCCGCCATCCGAATCGCCCGCTGAACTCGCGCAGCAAATTCCATGGATCTCTCCTCTTTCACAACACTCGGTGTACCTGCTGAAGCCAATCAGCCGGACGCCGACGCGACAAACAACCGGTGAACGTCGTGTCGCACAGCCGTTGGTTGTGTCTAGGGTTGAGGCGTGGATCTTGAGGCAGTGCGCACCTTCGTCGCGGTCGCCGACGCCGAGCAGTTCCAGGCAGCGGCTGACGACCTGGGACTCACTCAGCAGGCGGTCTCGAAGAGGGTCGCGAAACTCGAACGCGAACTAGGCGTACGCCTGTTCGATCGCACCACACGACGCGCGCGACTGAGCATCGACGGACAGGTCTTCCTCCCGCACGCGCGCGACCTCCTCAAGGCAGCCTCCCGTGCAGAGGGATCCGTGCACAAAACGAACCGCGCGTTCCGCATCGACGTCCTGAACACCAGGACGGCACCGGCGACGGAACTGCGTGCGTTTCACCGCTTGCAGCCCGAGGTCGCACTTGATGTCGTCACGCTCCCCGACGCCGACACAGCGGCGGCGATCGCTGCGGTACTCGACGGCACGGTAGACGCGACGTTCCGAGCCCTCACAGACTCCACGGTCCGCATCCCCTCATCAATCCGGACTGAGCGAGCAATCGATGATCCCCACCAGCTTCTCGTCGGACCACGACACCCGCTCGCCAACCACACCACGCTCACACTCGGGGAACTCCGGACGTATCGCATCTGGATGCCCGGCATGCGCGCAAACACCGAATGGGCCGGCTACTACGCAGATCTCGGCGACGAGTTCGGCCTGCAGATCGACACCATGGGGCCGATCTTCGGCGTCGACTCGCTGCTCGATGAACTTGCCGAGTCGGATCACCTCTCAACGCTCGTCGGCGAAGGGTCGCGTTACCTCTGGCCCGAGTCGTACGATCTGCGGAGGATACCTATCGTCGATCCCACGCCGGTCTACCCGCACTCGATCATCTGGCGAGCCGACAACCAGCATCCGGCTCTCGTAGCCTTCCTCGACTACATGCGCGAACGACACCGGCCACTAGCTTCAGGCTCGACATGGGCGCCGTCGGGGAGCCGCAGGACAGGTTCGACGTGAATTACCTCATGGCCAGCACGACCGAGAGTCCGAAACCCTGACCCGAAACCTCTCTCCTCACGAAGCCCGCGTTCGTCGACGTGCGCGCCGCTACGCAGACGCAACTGCGGCGCCGGCGCGGTTCGCCACTACGAGCGCACCCACCGACGTCGCGAAAAACACAACCGCAACGGCAACCCCTCCGATGATCGAGTTGAGACCTTCGGCGGCGAAAGTGACGATCGCAGTGACCACGCTCGCGACGAAGCCAAGCCAGACGGTCAGGGATGCTGACCGATGAGCGGCGACCCACGCAGCATCGCTCTTCATCGTCGCGATCGTGCGTATCCCGGCAACTCGATTGCGATGGAGTAGCCCCTGAGCGGCGAGCTGAACCGTAACCGCGATGACAAGGAGCAGAGCGGGAAAGACCGCTGCGACAACATCCATAGCGACAGCCTACGAGGGTGCCACATCCGGACGAACCGTCCGGTTCACGAGCTGGGAAAATGCCCGCTCGCGTGCATCGCGGGGTTGATCGCACCTTAGCCTGACGCCCGATGCAACCAGCTTCGGCTCCCGCGACGCTGAAAGCCATGCCTCCTCCGATGTTGTCGCGCCGCCAGCTCATCCCCCTTGTCTCTGCGGATGAGTGCTCTCCGGCTGGAGATTGGTCATTGCCGTCAGACGCCGTCTGATCAAGAGGAGCTACCGCTGAGCACTGTAGCCTGATCTCCGCGACGTTGAAGGGAGTCGGCCGATGGCGCAGAAGAGCACGGTGTACGACGTCGCGCAACTCGCCGGGGTCTCGATCGCGACTGTGTCCTTCGCGTTCACGAAGCCCGACAAGGTGAAGCCCGATACCATCGCGGCGGTCATGGCCGCTGCCGACGAGCTGGGGTACGTCCCGAGTGCAAGTGCGCGGGGGCTCGCGAAGGGGCGCACCGGAGCCATCGGTCTCTACGCCTTCGACTACCTGCTGGACGAGCCGGAGGACCCGAGCCGATCGACAGTGGCCCCACTGCCGTCCGCCCGCGTTTTCCCACTGTATTCGGATGAGGTGCAGCGGGGTGTTCAGTTGGGCTGCCGCGACGCGGGCTTCGCCCTCATGATCGGCGGCAACCGCACGCCGGAGCATCTCCCGCACGTCATCGAGGTGGCCGGTCGCGTCGACGGCCTCATCGCATTCGCCGGCGCCCTCTCGCTCACGCATCTGAAGCAGGCGGCGGCGCGTGTCCCGATCGTCGAGCTCGGCGGCGAGGTGCGAGCGAAGGGGGCACACACGGTCCTCGTGGACAACGGCGGCGGGATGGCCGAGCTCACCACGCATCTTCTCGACGTGCACGGGTTCACCCGGTTCGCGTATATCGGTGAGCAGGGCACGCCGGAGTTCCGCGCGCGATGGAACGCCTTCGAGGCCGCTCTCCGCGGCGCCGGAGTGCCGGTGCCCGAGGTCCTGCGCGGACACCCCGGCGACGACGCCTCGACGATCGAATCCGTCCGGGCGCTTCTCACGACAGGCGCCCTCCCGGACGTGATCGTGTGCGATACCGATCAGTCGGCCCTCGTGGCGATCGACGAACTGCGACGCGCGGGACTCGACGTGCCGCGAGACGTCGCGGTCGCCGGCTTCGACGGCATCCTCGCCGGTCGCCTCATCACCCCGACGCTGACGACCGTGCGTCAGCCGATGGAGGAGGTGGGGCGCATGGCGGTGCGCATTCTCACGGCTGCGATTGCCGGCGATCCACTTCCAGAGCAGTCGCGACCGCTCCCGTCGACCCTCGTGGTCGGCGGCAGCTGCGGTTGCGGCTGACGTTCATTCCCTGACGCGCGGTCGCTGAGTCCGCTATCAGCATCCGCCCTTGTGCTCACAAAATCTATGCGCTTAGATATGGAGCACCGAAGATGCGACGAGGCATGCGGGCACGACGTGCCCGGCCCGGAGCGACCCCTCCGAATGACAGGAACGATGATGATCCGACGTAGATTCGCGACGGCCGCGGCAGTGGCCGCCGTCTCAGCCCTCGTGCTCACGGGGTGCGGCCGCAGCGCCGATACCGGCGCGAGCGGGGAGGCCACCGAGCTGACCGACGGCGAGGCGACCGGTACGATCACGGTCTGGGCCCAGGGAACCGAGGGCGAGGCTCTTCAGGACTTCGTCAAACCCTTCGAGGAGGCCAACCCCGACGTCACCGTCGAGGTGACGGCGATCCCGTGGGACTCGGCCCAGAACAAGTACCAGACGGCGATCGCCGGCGGGACGACCCCCGATATCGGGATGCTCGGCAGCGACTGGATGCCGGGCTTCGCCTCGGCGACTGCCGCGGTTCCCGACGCGATCGACACCTCGGACATCTTCCCCTTCGCGCTCGAGAGCACCGAGTTCGACGGCGTCAACCGGGCCGTGCCCTGGTACGTCGAGACGCGTGTCATCTTCTACCGCACCGACCTCATGAAGCAGGCCGGCTTCGAGACGTTCCCCACGGACTGGGACGGACTGAAGGCGCTCGCGGCTGCCTATAAGGAGAAGGCCGGCGCCGAGTTCGGCATCACGCTCCCCTCCGGTGGCTGGAACGCCTTCCTCAGCAACCTCCCCTTCGCTTGGTCCGACGGCGCCTCCGTTATGAACGACGACCAGACGGCGTGGACGATCGACACCCCGGAGATGGCGGAATCGCTGAACTATCTCAACTCCTTCTTCGAGGAGGGTCTCGCCGACAGCAGCCCGGACACCGAGGCGGGGTCGGCCTCCGCCGACCTCGTGAGCGGGGCCGTGCCCATGTTCATCAGCGGGCCGTGGGACATCCCCGGCCTCGAGGCCACCGGCGGCGAGGGCTTCGCAGAAAAATTCGGCGTCGCGCAGATCCCCGCACCGCCTGGAGGCGAGTCGACCTCCTTTGCCGCCGGCGCGAACCTCGCCGTCTTCGAGAAGGCTGAGAATCCCGACGCCGCCTGGAAGCTCATCCAGTGGCTCAGCCAGCCCGATGTTCAGGTCGACTGGTTCGAGACCGTCAACGACCTCCCCGCGCAGAAGTCGGCGTGGGAAGACCCCGCTCTGACGGACGACCCCCGCGTCGCGGTCTTCGGTGACCAGCTCCAGAGCGTCAACATCGCCCCGACGCTGACGACCTGGACGCAGGTCTCAGCTGCGGCCGACACGCAGATCGAGCAGGTCTTCCGGGGCGGTAAGAGCGTCGAGGAGGCCCTCGCCGAACTCCAGTCCGCCGCGGACTCCCTGGGCACGGGCCGATGACGACCACCCCCACCTCCGTGGCCTCCGTGACGCGTCCGCGTCGCGGAGGCCACGGCCTGGCGGGAGCGCAGCGGCGGCGTACGGCGATCATCGCCTACCTCTTCGCCCTCCCGTTCGTGCTGAGCTTCGCAGTGTTCATGGTGTTCCCACTCGTGAGCTCACTCGCGATGTCGTTCACCGACTTCCGCAACACCGACATCCCGAACCCTCTCGCGGTGACATTCGTCGGAATCGACCAGTTCGTCGCCCTCTTCCAGAACCAGCAGTTCGTCCGGTCCCTCCTCAACACGTTCTACTTCGTGGGTGTCGGCATCCCGCTCACGATGATCATCGCGCTCGTGCTCGCTGTCGCCCTCAACAACGGAATCACCCGCTTCCGCGCGGTCTTCCGGGTGGGCTTCTACGCTCCGGTCGTCACGAGCATCGTCGCGGTCGCCGTGGTCTGGCGTTTTATCCTGCAGCCCGACGGCCTGCTCAACACCCTGCTCGCCGGTATCGGGATCACGGGGCCGGACTGGCTCGGGGACCCGGCCTGGTCGATGCCGTCGATGATCCTGCTCGCCGTCTGGCGGAACATGGGCACACTGATGATCATCTTCCTCGCGGGCCTCCAGGGCATCTCCACTGAGGTGCTCGAGGCCGCGAAGGTCGACGGCGCCGGGGCATGGCAGCGGTTCACCCGCGTCACCCTGCCCCTTCTCCGCCCCACCCTGCTGCTCGGCGCCGTTCTCCTCTCGGTCGGGTTCCTGCAGTTCTTCGAGGAGCCGTTCGTCATGACCAAAGGCGGGCCGCTCGACTCGACCCTCTCCATCAGCTACTTCACGTTCAACCAGTTCGGCTTCGGCAACTACGGGACGGCGTCGGCCGCGAGTTATGTGCTCTTCGTCGCGATCGCGCTCCTCAGCATCGTCCAATTCCGTGCGTTCCGAACCAAGGAGTAATCGTGACCACTCAGATCAGTCCACCGAGCACCGTCGCGGTGCCCGCACAATCCCGGAGCCAGCGGGGCGGCGCACCCGCAGCGGGCGGCGCAGCGAGGCGTCGGCGGCTCTCCGCCCGCGGGCGGCTCTCCCGCGTCCTCGTCTACGTGCTACTGACCTTCGCCCTCCTCGCGACGCTCGTGCCCTTCCTCTGGATGTTCCTCGGTTCGGTGAAGACCGAGCAGGAGCTGCGGCAGCGACCGCCGACCTGGTGGCCGGAGACGTTTACCTGGGACAACTTCACAGCGTGGTTCGGTCGGCTCGACATCGGGCAGTTCTTCCTCAACAGCGTGATCGTCGCGGTCTTCACCGTGCTCGGAACGCTGCTGTTCTGCTCGATGGTCGGCTACGCGCTCGCGAAGCTCGAGTTTCCCGGAAAGCGCGTGCTCTTCATGCTCGTCCTCGTGACCCTCATGGTCCCCGGTGTCGTCACGTTCATCCCGCTCTTCGTCGTCGTGAGCTCGCTCGGGCTCGTGAGCACGTACCCGGCACTCATCCTGCCTTTTCTGGCCGGGCCGCTCGGGGTGTTCCTCATGCGGCAGTTCATTCAGGACATCCCCGACTCGCTCATCGAGGCCGCGCGCATCGACGGGGCCAGTGAGCTCCGGATCTTCGCCCGCATCGTCATGCCGTTGTGCGGACCGGCGCTCGCGACCCTCGCAATCCTGACCTTCCTGGGATCGTGGAACAACTTCCTCTGGCCCCTCGTCGTAGCGCAGTCGGAAAGCATGTACACCCTCCCCGTGGCGCTCTCGCTCTACTCGGTCGGCCAGAACTCAACCAACTACGGAGTGCTGCTCGCAGGCTCCGTGCTCATCATCACCCCCGTCCTCCTGATGTTCCTCGCGCTTCAGCGTTACTTCGTCCAGGGGATCGCCGCGACAGGAATCAAATGACCTCGACCGAGACCGTGCACACCGAGATCGAGACTTCGATCGTAGACAGCAACCTCCAGGCGGTGCCGACGAGCGTCGTCCCCGTCGTGTCCGGGTTCCACCCTGACCCGACGATCTGCCGAGTGGGCGATGACTACTACCTCGCCCACTCGTCGTTCGAGTTCGCGCCCGGCGTCCCGATCTGGCACAGCACCGACCTGCTCGAGTGGGAGCAGATCGGGAACATCCTCGAGCGCGACGATCAGTTCGGGGCGGGGAGCGCGCCGGCCAGCAAGGGTGTGTTCGCACCGACGTTGCGCCACCACGACGGGCGCTTCTGGCTGATCACGACGGATGTGTCCGGCGGGGGCGGGCAACTCGTCGTCTCCGCGGAGCACCCCACGGGTCCGTGGACGTCAGGGGTGCGGTTGCGAATGCTGCAGGGTATCGATCCGGACATCGCATGGGACGAGAACGGGGAGTGCTTCGTCACGTACTGTTCCACCGACCCCGCGTTGCCGGGCATCGCGCAGGCACGCGTCGACCTGACCGCGGGAACGGTGCGGGAGGCGCCGCGGCCACTATGGTCGGGCTCCGGACTGGCGTTCCCCGAGGCGCCGCACCTCTATGCGAGGGGCGGCTGGTGGTATCTGCTGATCGCGGAGGGCGGGACGGAACGCGGGCACAGTGTGTCCGTGGCGCGGTCTCGTCGGCCGGACGGTCCCTTCGAGGGGTGGGACGAGAATCCGATCCTGTCGCATCGCAGCACGACGCACCCCGTTCAGAACACGGGTCACGCAGACTTCGTCGAGACGCCGGACGGGTCTTGGGCGATGGTCTACCTGGGCGTCCGTCCGCGCGGTGTGACGCCCCTGTTCCACGTGGTGGGGAGGGAGACGTTCCTGGCCGGTGTCGACTGGGTGGACGGCTGGCCGCTCGTCGACGAGCACCGCTATGCGCGCGTTCCCGGGTCGACCGACTTCACCGACCGTTTCGCCGCAGGATCCTCGGGACGTCCGCTCCATCCCCGCTGGGTGTCGCCGGGGGCGGCCCTGTCCGCACAGATCGACGCGACGGTCGCGAGCGACGGGCTCGCGCTCGCCCCGGCGATCGCCGACAGCGGAGCGCTCAGCGCCGTCGTGACCCGCGTGCGCGACCTCGACTGGTCTTTCGAGGTGGATGTCGCCGTCGCGAACGATGCGGGCGACGGCATCGGTTGCGCCTCCGAGGCCGGGGTCGTCCTGCGGCTCGACGACCGGCACTGGTACGAGGTGCGCCTGACGCCGGGGTCCGCCCGGGTCGTCGCGCGAATCGGACCGCTCGAGAGCGACATCGGCGACGCCGTCGCCATCACCTCAGCACGGGCGACCGTGCGCATCGAGGCGGTCCCGTCGGCAACCGAGGGGCCGGACGACATCCGCCTCGGAGTTGTCGTCGACGGCTCATGGACGGAACTCGCACGGCTCGACGGCCGTTATCTCTCCACCGAGGTTGCGGGCGGCTTCACCGGTCGCGTCGTGGGATTCCGTGCGATCTCCGGCCGCGTCTGGGTCCTTGAAGCGCGCTACGACGGGCGCCCGTAGCATCGCCACGCATCGTCGATTTCGGCAACCAACCCCTGGCTCCCCGCGACCGGGCCGTGGAACATTGCCGCCGTTGCTTCAGCCTCGCGCCTCCCGGACGATTTGCTCGAGCTGTTTCAGGTAAGCGTCGAATGAGCGGCGCCCGAGTTCGGTGAGGGATATGCGGCGCGCTCGCTTGTCGTCGGGACTGTTCACCACCGCTATCACGCCCGCGTCCGTCAGAGCGGATACGTGCTTCGAGAGCGCAGACTTGCTCACGCCCACGAGGCGGAGAAGCGCCGAGAAGTCGATGTAGTCGGTGGGCGCTAGAGCAGCGAGCAACCTCAGGCGCACCGGTTCATGCATAAGAGGGTCGAGGCGCACGCTCGGCGGATCCGCCTTCCCCTGTTCACTCATCCCGCACGCCCCGCTGTCGCTGTGGGTGCGGTGCTTACCAATCGCTGCAAGCCGGCACGACAGATGGTGAGGATCACGACCGCAGATGCGAGAGCGCCGACTGTGTTCGGGGCGGGCAATTCTGCCGCGCGCACCGGGAATTGAACGGCGATATTGGCCAGGAGTGCAAGCACTGCGCCCCCGATGATCAACCATGCGCCGACTCGATCCGACCACCTCAACCGTGAGCGCAGGGGCCGCACGGCCCACATTCCCACCAAGCCGAGCACGACCAGACCCAAGAGCCACAACATGTCCACATCAACCACCACCCCGATCGCAATCACTGCAACGGATATAGCGAGGGACGTGACCCATGCTCCGCTCAATGCTGACAGGCGGCTCATCCTACGGACCTCTTCAAGACGAGCAGCTGCTTCGTGGCTGTCCATAAGATTCCTCCCATTGGTTTCCTTCAGAGAAACTATCAGGTAGTTTCTTGGAAGGAAACCATTGATGCTCGCGGAAGGATGCCATGACCGAGGAACTGCGCACTGTGATGCAACAGCTGACCGATACCACCATCGAGGAACCGGTGTTTTTCATCGCGGCAGTCCCCTGGACCCGCCGGTCGGAGGACGGGAAGCCCACACCGAACCGCCCTATCACTCTGGCACATTCGACGAACACGCTGGCGGACTATGCCACGCTCGACCAGCTGGACAGCTACGTCGGCATGGGCTATAAGTCGCTGCTCGTCGGGCAGCGCATCGGGCTGATGCGCGCTGGCGAATTGGCTGCTGCCTGGCCGGTCGACAATACCGGGTGGCCGTGGCCTGGCACACGCGATGGGGGCGTCGCCTGGGCGTTCAGTGCAGACAGCGCTCCGGCGGGGTACCAGCGGGATCCCACATCCAGCAAGGGAATCATCGTGTCCGCTGGTCCGCTGGCCGAGGTCATTGACAAAGCTGCCGCGGCGTCAGAGTTCGACCCTGAGACAACGATCGTCGTCGCCGTCAGTGCATGTTCGACCCGCACTGGCACTGAGATCCCTAGGCGACGGACTACTCGCAGAAGCATTTCCGGTCGTGCGCGCGGTCGGTATGATCTCGCCCTCACGCAACGAGTGAGCGACAACCACCTCGATGATTGCGGTCGCGGGCACTGCCCCGTGTCTGTCGTCTGGTTGACACCCGCCACATCCAGATCCATTGGCTCTCCGTTCACTTTCGCGCGACGCGGCACCATTGCGATTTAGCGAACGAAGGTTCGCTGAACCAACAGCTGCGTAGCGCGGGAGTTCACCGCTTATGCCAGCGCGCCGATCTGGCCGCGCCTCTGCTCCGTTCGGCGAGCCAGAGCTCAGTGGGCTCCGGCGGTAACGTTGGACAGCATGAGGATTACGGCTCCTGAACCGGTGGCTCCGACCACCGGTGCGCATGCGGTTCCGGGGCCCGTGGCTGGTCCGGGCTCCTGGCTGCGCGCCCGGATATGGTTGGTGGACCTGCTGGTCGTGATCGGGGTGTTCCTCTACAACCTGCCGATCATCCCCATCTTCGCTGATGGTCCTGGCGAGGTCATCGGGCTGATTGTGGTCTCCGCGGCGCTCTGCGGCCCGTACCTGATGCGCCGACGCTTCCCAGTGGGGGTGCTCGGCGTAATGCTGGTGGCTGCGTTCGCGCAGTTGTTGCTCGGCGCGCCGGTGCTGGCGGCGGATGCGATGCTTCTGCTCGCCGTCTACAACGTCGCGACCCGCTACATCTGGCGGGTTTCCCTCTCGGCTGCGGCGCTGACGGTGGCCTGGTTGCTGGTGGCGGTCATCCCGCACCTGGGCGAGGAAGTGATCGACGTCGGGCAGCTCGGGGTGCTGATCGTGGTGACGCTGTGGGTGTGGACCTGGGGGACGCTGGTGCGCATTCGCCGTCAGTACATGGCCGGGCTCCGGGAGCGAGCCGAGCAGGCAGAGCGTGAGCGGGAAAACAACGCGCGGATCGCGGTCGTCAACGAACGGGCACGCATCGCAAGGGAGATTCACGACATCGTGTCTCACAGCCTCAGCGTGGTCGTGCTGATGTCCGACGGGGCGGCGGCGAAGGTCAAGTCGGAGCCGGCGCGTGCGAAGTCGGCGATGCTCCATGTGCGCGACACCGGCCGAGGAGCGCTGGCGGACATGCGCCGCATGCTCGGAGTGCTGCGCGAGGACGAGCCGGGATCGGACGCCCCGCAGCCGGGCATCGATCAGCTCGATGCCCTCGTCGCGGAGTCCCGCACCGCCGGGCTGCCAGTCGCTCTTAGTGTCAGCGGTAATCGGGCGTCGCTGTCGGAGGGACTGGGGCTGACGGTGTACCGGCTGGTGCAGGAAGCCTTGACGAACTCACGCAAGCACGCCGGTCCGCACGTCACTCGTGTCGACGTGCGTCTGGAGTACCGTGACGACGAGGTCGAAGTCCGGATCACCGACGACGGGCACGGTCAGGCCGAGGATTTGGAGGCGGTCACGCATGGGCACGGCCTGCTCGGGATGCGCGAGCGAGTCGCTGCCCACCACGGCACGCTGCGGGTCGGACCGCGCGAAGGCGGAGGGTTCGAGGTCGTCGCGGTGCTGCCGCGAGAGGAGGGAACGACGTGACGGTGCGAGTAGTCTTGGTCGACGACCAGCAGATGATCCGCATGGGACTGCGGATGGTGCTGGAATCGCAGCCCGGGATCGAGGTCGTCGGCGAGGCCGACGACGGTGACACCGCGTTGGACGTGCTCGACCGGGTCGAAGCCGATGTCGTGCTCATGGACGTGCGGATGCCGCGGATGAACGGGGTCGAGGCGACCAGGCGCATCTGCGCCGGGGAGGGCGGCCCGCGCGTGCTGATCCTGACGACGTTCGACCTCGACGAGTACGCGTACGACGCACTGCAGGCCGGTGCGTCGGGGTTTCTGCTCAAAGACACCCCCGTCGAGGACGTCGCCGCCGCGATCAAGCACATCCACGCCGGCGACGCCGTGGTCGCGCCGAGCACAACCAGGCGTCTACTCGACCACTTCACGCGGTCCCGCCCGCAGTCGGAGCCGAGCGGCACGGTGCGGTTGAAAGAACTGACGCCGCGTGAGCACGAAGTGCTCATCCTGATCGCACGGGGCCTGTCGAACGCGGAGATCGCTGCCGAGCTTGTGCTGGCCGAGGGCACCGTGAAGGTGCATGTCGGCCGCATCCTCACCAAGCTGGGCCTTCGTGACCGGGTGCAGGCGGTGGTACTCGCCTATGAGTCTGGTCTCGTTGAGGCCGGCGAACGCTGACCGTAGCGGTCCTTTCCCGTGGGTCTCACGACATACGGCGGGTGCGGGTATGTCTGAAGTGATACGCGGAAGATATGCCTGCAGCGAGACGACCCCTGGGCGCGATTTCGGGATCGTGGAGGCATGTCTTCCCCGATCGTCGAAACCTCGAACCTGACCAAACGCTACGGGCAGCGCAGCGTCGTCGAGAACCTGAACCTGCGTGTCCCGGCCGGGAGCGTGTACGGGTTCCTCGGGCCCAACGGGGCGGGCAAGTCCACGACGATGAAGATGCTGCTCTCCCTCGTCCAGCCCACCAGCGGCGACGTGCACATCATGGGACAGCCCATGACCCGCAGCACGCGCCGAAGCCTGCTCGGCAGCATCGGGTCGCTCATTGAGGCCCCGCCCGGGTACGCGCACCTGACCGGTGCTGAGAACATGCGTCTGGTGCAGCGGATGCTCGGCCTGACCAATCAGCAGATCGACTACGCAGTCCGCGCCGTCCGGCTCAAAGACCAGATGGACAAGAAGGTCCGCAACTACAGCCTCGGGATGAAGCAGCGTCTCGGGATAGCGATGGCGCTGGCCCGAGAGCCGAAGCTGCTGATCCTTGATGAACCGACGAACGGACTGGACCCCGCCGGGATCGAAGAAATGCGGACGTTGCTGCGTCGCCTCGCCGACGGCGGCGTCACAGTGATGGTGTCCTCTCACCTGCTCGGCGAGATCGACAAGACCGCGAACGTGCTCGGGATCCTCTCCGGCAGCCGGATGATCTTTCAGGGCCCACGGTCGGAACTGTTGGTCGCCTCCAACCCGGACGTGATCGTCACGTGCTCGAACCCGCACGCCGCCACTGCCACCCTGCGCTCCTTCAGCGCGCGCCTCACCGCGGACGGTGAGATCGCCGTCCCCGGCCTGGATGACCGAAAGACCGCTGGTGTCGTCGCGGCGCTCGTCGGCGAGAAGATCGGGGTGTACGGGGTACGGCGCGAGGAGCAGACGCTCGAGGACGTGTTCATGACCCTCACCGCTGGAGGCGGCCTGTGATCTCCCGGGCAGTGGCGAACGAGTTCGCCAAAATGCGCCACCTCAAGGTCGGGGTGATCGCGGTGTTGATGGTCCTCGGGGTGCTCGCACTGTCGCTGTTCGCGGTGATCTCCAGCCCGGAGTTCGATCCCGAGACACCTCAGGCGTGGAACGCGCTGCTGGCCGGCATGTCACTCGGCATCCCACTGCTTTCCCCGTTGCTGCTGGCGGTGCTCGCCTCCCGGCAGACCGACATCGAGCACCAGGGCAACGGATGGCTGCTGCAGTCCACCGCCGGGGTCACCCCGGGCGGTGTCTGTCGGGCCAAACTGGTTGCACTCGGCCTGATCGTCTCCGTGGTCACGCTCGGCACCAGTCTGATCGTGCTGGCCTTCGGGAAGGTGCTCGCGGGCATCCTGCCGCCGGTGCCGCTCGGGCATTGGGTCGGATTCACGCTCTGCATGCTCGTGGTCAACCTGGCCGTTCTCGCGCTGCACATCCTGCTGTCGGCGAAGGTCGAGAACCAGCTCGTCGCCCTCGGCGTCGGCGTGCTCGGCTGCATCCTCGCGGTGTTCTCGCAGGGCCTTCCGGCCGCCGCCGCGCACGTCACCCCGTGGGGCTACTACGCCCTCGCCCAGGCCGCCGGCTACGAAGGCGATGCGATCCAGGCGCTGCCGATCGCGTACCCGAGCATCGCCGTCCTGGCCGTGGTCGTCGGGGTGACCTTCGCCGTCCTCACCGTCCGTTTCGATCGTCAGGAGGCTTGACATGAACGCGCTGTCCGCCGAACTCGTCAAGCTCAAACGATCCCTGGCCTGGCCGATCGTTCTGCTCCTGCCCATCGTGCTCGTCCTTGCCGGGGCCGCCACCCAGCTCGCCGACGGCCGTCAGCCGGAGAACGGTTGGGACACCGTCTGGCTGCAGTCGGTCGGCTTCTACGGCCTCTTCCCGCTCGCGATCGGGATCGCGATCTTCGGCTCCCTGGTCTGGCGGGTCGAGCACCGGGGCAGCAACTGGAACGCGCTGATGAGCGGCCCGACCAGCTCGCTACACATCGTCACCGCCAAGGCCGCAGTCGTCGCGGGACTCACCGCGATCATGCAGGTCGTCCTCCTGGCAGCCGTCATCGTGATCGGCAAGGTCGCGTTCGGGCTGCCCGGGATGCTGCCCGGCCAGCACTTCGCCGTCACCGGGCTGCTGATCCTCGCGACGATCCCGGTCGCGGCCGTCCAGTCGGCGCTGTCGATGTTCCTACGATCCTTCGCCGCGCCCGTCGCCATCGCCCTGGTTGCCTCCGGGGTCTCGACCGCCGCATTGATGGCCGTCGGCGACGCCGCCCTGATCTCGCCCTACGGCGTCGCCACCCGCGCCGCGCTGCTGGGCACCGGCTCCTTCGTCGACGACGGCACCGTCACCGGCAGAGCCGTCGCCGCGATCTTCACCGCAGCCGGCGTCCTCACCATCGCCCTCATCGTCCTCACCACCCGGGTGCTCGACCGCCACGACACCCGCATCTGACCCCGCCACACGCAAGAAGGAGAACGCTCATGTCTGAGAATCCCGGCCAGGCCCCCGCCCACATCATCCAGAACAATCGGCCCCCATCGGGCAAATCCGCAGCCGGGAAGGGGGTCATCGCGCTCGTGCTGTGCGCCGCCGCGTTCCTCTCCGCGCCGATGCTGATACTCATCCCGTACGTCGGATTTGTGCCGGCCGTGCTCGCTGGCGCGGCGATCATCGTCGCCTGGTCCGGACTGCGCGGAGCGACCCACGGAAACGGCACCGCCGTCACCGGCCTGATCATCGGCGTCGTGCTTTTCGCGGTCTTCGCAGGCATCGCCACAGTCTGGAACCTCGTCGTCGCCGACCCCGCGATCCGCGACTACGACCAACTCCACGAAGTAATCGAGCACATCAAGGGACTCGTCTTCGGCTCCTGACCGTCGCAGCGCAGCTCGGAGGGAGTGCGTCCGTGACGTCCGAGTGGCCGCCTGGTCGCCCCTGGCGCTCGCTCAAGGAGATCAAGCGCGTCCTGAAGGCGGCCGACATCACCCGACGAACGCCCGCTACCCGCTCGTAGTCCGAGTCGATGGCGGGGCGGTGCTCAACGCCTCGCGGTCAGTCGAGCTCCTTCAGCTCCGCGGTCCTGTCACCGCCGGCGTTTCCTGTGTTCACTGTCCCCTTCGGCTCGAATAGGATCGCCTGAACCTCGTCCGTCGCTTTCGGGCAGTGCTCGACGCCCCGCGGAACGACGAACACGTCATTCGGATTCAAGATGACGTCTCGGTCACGGAGCTGGATCGTCAGCTGGCCGCTCACGACCATGAAGAGCTCATCGGTGTCGGGATGGGTGTGCCACACGAACTCGCCCTGCAGCTTGACCACCTTGACGTCATAGTCATTGATGCTGGTCAGCCGGTGCGGCTGCCAGTGCTCATCGATTGCGGAAAGAGCGTCGAGCACATTGCGAACTTCATCTGCCATGTTCCCAAGCGTAGCCATCGAGCCAGCACCACCATGAGCCGTCCCACTTGCAGACGCGAACCCTCGCGACCCAGCTCGAGCATCCCGACGCGAATTCGGAACAACCGATACACAGCGGAAATCCCGATCGAAGTGAGACGAAGAAGCCCTCACTCGCCTCATCGACGGTGGGGGCTTCGGACGTTGCTCCGGTGGACTATTCGGAGCCCACTGGCACTGAAAACCCCACGCGAAGGACTATTCCGGGAGCAATCCGCGTCGTGCGCGGTGGCCTGGCTCGCCCTCGCGCAACGAATGAACATCAACAGGCCGAACGATGCCCGCCTGAGTACATCGCGAGGATGATCACAACTCCGCCCGACGCACGATGCAACCATTCTCGTCTCCCGCGAGGCTGGAGACCATGCCTCCTTCGATGTTGTCGCGCCGCCAGCTGATCCCCCTCGTCACTGCTGGACTGCTCGCGATAGCTGTACTGGTGGTGCCCGCACCGGGCAGCTTCAGCGTCATCGGAACACAGTGGTTCGCATCCGTCGGTTCAGGCATCCGGAATGTCGATCTCGTCTCGGAAGCTGGGCTGTCACTACTCGCTGCGACGACGGCCGCCAGCATCGTCTACGCGTGGATCCGCCATCCTGAACGCCGAGCGAAGATGGTGGCGGGAGCCGGTGGAGTAGTCGTCGCCTATGCGGTGAGCGAGGGCGCGAAGCTGGTCTTCGCGCAGCCGCGACCCTGCAGTCGCTGGGCTATCGCCGCTGAGTGTCCTCCGGCTGGAGACTGGTCATTGCCCTCGAATCACGCGACGCTGGCGTTCGGTGCGGTCGTCGTCATCGCCGTTGGGTTCGGGCGAACGTGGCTCACGTGGCTCGCTGCGGCAGTCGCCGCGCTGGTGGCGATCGGACGAATAGCTCAAGGCGTCCACTATTTGCATGATGTCGCACTCGGTGCGCTGCTGGGGCTGGTGGTGACGATTGTTTTCGTGCGGCTCGCCACTCGACGTACTGTCCTCAGAGATGGCGGCTGTAGGTGATCATGGGTTCGCCACCGAGAGGGTGCGGAACCGGCCCGGAGACCGCCTCGAACCCCTCCGTTTCGTACAGCCGGATGGCGGCGTTCCCTCGTCTCACCGCGAGCTCGATCGTCGAGCAACCGGCGCCTTTCGAGGATTGCACTGCGTCCCGCAGCAGGGCACGGCCAGTGCCCTGCCCGGTAGCCTCGGGCAGAACGGCGATGCGCTCCAGCAATGCTGACGTGCCATCACCCGGTTTCGGGGTGGTGAGAGCAAAGCCCGCCAACGGCTTGCCCGAGAGCGCGAACCGGATGACGGGGCCGTCGAACAAGGACTTCATGCGTTCAGCGACCGGTGCGGAGTCGACATCACCATCGCGGTGCCGAAGCGCATGCACCCAGAGTTCTATGCATCTCGCGATATCTTCGGGAACTCTTCCCGCCACGATGTCCGTCACACCGGCAATCGTCGCACGGGCGCGCGCCACTTGCGGACGGGGCTACGATCTTGCCATGAAGCCCGACGAGCTGTGGCTGGCACAAGACGGGAACTTCACGCAGGTACTCCGCAAAGGCCCTGCGGCGAGGTTCGCAGGTTACGCCGTCGGTGTGATCGAACTGCTCATCGGCCCAGCCCTGAGGTGCGGGATCCAAGATCGGTGATCCTCGGAGAAAAGACAGGTGTGGAAGTCACCCTGTTCATCAGCGGACCTGACGTCCCTGCGTTCCAGACAACGCACCGCGGAAGCGACGGTGCCATCGAGCGCTTGGGGAAGTCATTCCCCGCAATCGTCGATCATTCCGACTGTGCCTACATGATCGTGCGCTGAAACAGGGCGACTCGGTTGCAGTTCTACTCGTCGATCCGCTTAGCAGCTTCGAGGAAGCCTACGTCGAGCGTATTGGTCGCACCGAGCACTTCCACCCCGAGCAGAACGCTGCACCGGCTCAGCTGGCGATGAATCCGACGTAGGATTCACCGATGTCGGAGGTGCGGAGCACACTCTCCCCATGGAGATCACACTCGCTCAGCCCGAGGGGCTCGTCGTCAGCCCCGCTTTCAGTCACGTCGCCGTCGTGCCACCCGACGCGACGACCATCTACATCGGCGGCCAGAACGGCGTCGACGCCGCGGGGACTGTCGTCTCGACGGATGCCGGGGAGCAGTCGGTCCGCGCTGTGGAGAACGCCAGGACGGCGCTCGAATCCGTCGGCGCGTCCCTCGACGACGTCATCAGCTGGACAGTTCTCATCCACCAGGATGCCGACCTGCGCGCCGCGTACGGAGCGGTCGCGTCGAAGCTCTCGCGCGAAGGAGCTCCGCCCCTCGTCACGGCGGCCCTCGTCGCCGGTCTCGGTGTGCCCGGAGCCCTGATCGAAGTCAGCGCCGTCGCCGCGGTCGTCCGGGACTGAGGTCCCCGAAGTCTGAACCCTTCGACGTCGCATTTCGGACGACATGGCCTCCTGTGTGAAGGTTCTCCGCGCCGTTCACTTGCGAGATTCGTATCCGATCAACTGGCCTGTGGATGCTGAGAGCTGGCTCGAGGAGCTTGAGACAGCTTGGGTCGCAGAGACTGACGGTCACGTGGTCGGACACGTGGCCGCGCGAATGACTGAGGGCGATCCGAGGGAGGTTACGCTGGTGCGCCGTACCTGTCCCGGTCGACTCTGCGCACGTGGGTGTTCTCCGATGTCGAGCTCGAGACTTTCCCCGCTGAGCTGAAGAAGCGCTCCCTTCGCGTGACGTCGGAGTGGACCCACGAACACGGGGTCGCATTCATAGTCGTCGACGGCCTCGTCTGAGGGCTTCGGTTCCCGCGTTGTGAAGCGAGCGTTGCTGAGGCGCACGCTCTCTCACGCGACAGCATCAGGTCAGCGCGAGATACATCGTGTCCGAACCTCCGTTGCGTCCGACGGCTTCAAAGCCGGCGCGCTCGTAGAGGCGTCGTGCATCATTACCATCCTCGACGCTGAGGCTGATGCCTGCGAGCCTGCGGCTGCGAGCCTGGCTGATCAGATCCGAGAGCAGCTGGCTTCCGATGCCCTGACCTCGGTACGCGGCGAAAGTGGTGATGCTCAACTCAGGCGTATCCGCATCGACGAATCCGTATCCCGGATCCTCGGCGGGGAGGAACACCAGCCAGGCCACGGCCTTGACGACGTTTCCGTCCTGGTGAGCGAGCCCGAAATCGCGGCCCGAGGGAAAGCTCGTGAAGTAATGCGAGATCTCGTTGGCGGCGTCGACGTCGTCGAGCGTGAAACGCTCCTCGTTCCAATTCATGTTGGCGAGCGTTGCATCCCGGAGGAGCGGCCGGTCAGCCGAAGTGAGAGGTCGCATCGTCATAGCCTCACCGTACCGAGGAGAGGAGATGCTGGCGACGTGGGGCGATTTCGAGTGAGACGGGAGGCCGACGACCGACGGGTCCGAAACCTCGTCTCCGACGTTTTCCCGGATGACCCGGGCTCTACCGCCCGACCCGCGAGCGGTCAGCGGTGAGCGACTGCCGGCAGCCATCGCCTTGGGAGAGTTGCGTGCAAGGCAGCGTCCCTCGCGAGTATCGCCGGCGAACGAGACTGCTTGCCCTCCTTCTCCTGGCCTCCAAGGCCGCGAGTTTCCGAATTATCTCGACATCCTGTCGCTCCTCGGATCAGCGAAATGCTCTGCTGATTGCGCCAGACGTCGAAAGCAGGTTGATCCACAAGAGGAACTTCTGAGCGGGGCGCAGCGGGAGTGCGACGAGTCTGCGCCATCCCTCGCGTCGAGACCAGGATTTGGTGATTCGCACCCGGGTGCCACCAGTCGTTTCCACCAAGAACAGTTCATTCCGGACCGAGGCGCTTCGGGGGGCATCGGGGTACGTGAAGCTCCACACGATTCTCTCCGGTCTGCGTGCTGCGACGAGTTCGATGTTGCGGCGTCGGAACCTGGCCTTGTGCTTCACCGGCTTCCCGTTGGGGTGGCTCATGGGCGCGAGGCCTTGCCACACCGTTCCCGCCGGCGCATCTCGGCTCAGGAGTTCAACGGTGCCGACGCTCATCTCGCAGTCCGGGACGCGAATCGGATCCGACAAGAACTGCCACACCTGTTCTCTTGGGGCAGGGACGAATGCGTCCATTGACCCCGATGCCCACCCTTCCACTTCTGCTGCGGTAGGCGCTTTCACTTCCTCGGGAGAGCCGAACCGGCTGAGGTGGTCGAGGACGGCATCGGGTGTCGTGTCCAGACGTTCCAGGATTTCGGCGATCAGACCGCTGGGCTCCGAGACGAGTTCCTGAAGCACCGCAGCGGCGTCCCCGGCCTTGTGTCTGCTGACAGACCGGGCGATGAGGTCAGAAGCCCGCTTGCTCCACTCGTAGCCGTCCGTCTCGTGGAAGACGATTCGCCCTGCCTCCGGGAAGGACGTTCCGATGCCGAGTGACGCCAGCTGCGCTTGGTGCTGTTCCTCAACGGCACGTCGTGCGACGTCGAGATCAATACCGATATCACGCAGCGCGCGTCCCGCGGATTGATCACTGACCACCAGAGCGAGGAAAAGGTGCTCGATGTCTGCGGTACGAAGCCCCAGCCGAGACGCCTCCTCCATAGCTACGAGGGAGAGCGACTGACTGGTCTGAGCGGCGCGAACGAACTTGCTCATGCGTTCCTCCTGAGGACGGGAATCGTGGGGTCGACTCGTCTGGCGTGCTTCTTGTGGACGGCTTGGCGGGTGACCCCGAGAGCGTCAGCGATGTCCTGCCACTTCATCCCTGCACGCAGTGCGGCCTCGACCTGTCGAAGCTCCAAGGTGTCGGCCAGTACACGCAACGTTGCCACCGCTCGCAACCCCGCTCTCGGGTCGCTGGTGTCGGCTGCCACGGCCGCAATCTGTGAGGACTCCATCGCCGTCAACCTACGTTGCTAACGGACGTCCTGTCAACCTAGGTTGCGCTCCTCGACGACCCGTCCGCTCGTGCCGTCATCGATAACTACTGGTCGTTCGCGAAGAATCGCCTAATACTCATTCCGTTGTTGTCAGAGTACGGGCGCGAGGCAACCACCACGGGAGGTGTTGACTCTCCTTCTCGAGACTCGAACTATTCGTTCGAAGTTTCGGCGGAAGGACTCGCTAATGTCTCCGCGCCCAGCGACCACCCCCGACCCCTCCGGAACTGACGTAGTAGGCGGCGCATCCGATGTCGCGCCGCGCACAACTCGTGTGCTCAGAACGGCCAGATCAGTGGCACGTACAGGACCGCGACGGCGATGTAGACAAGGGCGAGAGGAACGCCGAGTCGCCAGTAGTCGCCGAACCGGTATCCCGCGGGTTGCATGACCATGAGGTTCACGGGTGTGGCGATGGGCGTCAGGAAGGCTGCGGCTCCGACGACGGTGAGCGCCATCATGAACGGCTGCACGCTGACGTCCATGCTCGACGCGACCGATACCGCGATGGGAGCGATGACGAGGACGGTCGCGACGTTCGAGATGAACTGCCCCAGCACCACAGATGCGACGCAGATGGTGAGCAGCGCGAGGTACGGCGAGGTGTCCCCGACGAGCTGCAGCACCGCGTCGCCGACGAGGTCGGCGGCGCCGGTGGACACGAATGCGGATGACAGCGGGATCATCCCTGCGATGAGAGTGACGGTGGGCCATGAAATCGCGGAGAACGTCTGCGACACGGTGAGCACGCGCGTCAGGATGAGAGCGCCAGCTGCAAGGAGTCCCGCGATGACCGGAGGGACGATACCTGTGGCGAGCAGCACGACCATTACGCCGAGGATCACGAGCGCGCGGCGGGCTCCTCGCCCGAGCGGTACGGTCCGTTGCGTCTGCCGGGGTGAACTCACCGGGATGACGTCGGGCGAGCTCGTGTAGCGATGCAGGGCTTCCCACGGACCCTGTACGAGGACGGCATCGCCCGCTTGGAGAGTGACGGCGCGGTTCGCCTTTCGGCCAACGTCGCCGGGCCCACTGCTGTGTCGCAGGGCGAGGATCACCAGGTCCTCCTGACGGGTGGTCATGCCCGGCGAAACACTGCGTCCGATCAAGCTCGAGCGAGGTGCGATGAGGACCTCGGCGACACCTTCGCCAACCGTGAAGAGGCGGCCGGTGTCAAGCGGAACGTCATAGGTCTCACGCCAGGCCTTCGCGTCATGGCTCGGGTCCGCCGGCTCTGCGAGCCGGTCCGGGACCCGCTCAGGGAGGAGCCGGTCCCCCAGCGCGATCACGAGGGTCACGGTCAGGACAACCATCGGGATCCCGACGATCGCGAACTCGAAGTATCCGAACGGGCGCCCACCTGCTTCTGCGGCAGCTTGGGACACGAGGATGTTGACCGGTGTTCCGGTCAATGTCAGGAGAGAACCAGCGCCGGCCGCGAACGCCAGCGGAAGCAGCATCTTCGAGGGCACGATCCCTGCCCGCACTGCCACGAGCACGACGATCGGAAGAAGGGCTGCGACGGCCCCGTTGATGCTGATGATGGCGGAGAGCACGGCTGCGAGGAGGCAGACGATCAGCAGGAGCCGCGAACGGCCCTTCCCTGCCCGCCGCATGAGTTGCTGGCCCACCCACGATGTCACGCCTGTCGCGTCGAGCGCCTCGCTGACGATGAACAGCGCCACGATGAACAGGACGATCGGGTCACCGAATCCAGCGAAGGACTCACCCAGGGTGAGGACGCCGGTGGCCCACAGTGCGATGGGCACCGCCATCGCGACGATGACCATGGGGATGCGGTTCGACACGAACGCGATCACGGCCGCGCCGAGGATGATGAAGGTGATGATCTCTGGGTTCATCCTCTATCTCCTGTTGCACAGTCCGCAAAGAGCGCTGTCATGTGAGCCTGCCGAAATGGTGGGGCGGGGGCGTCGAACACTCCCCCGCCTCGTACTCTCCGACTATTCTGCTCGACGGGATCCTGTTATCCGCACCCTCCGGCCAGCCGTCCCTCCGTGGAGCCTGGTGCGGTGTGGGGCGGGCCGGGTACTGCGGCACATCGAGCGCCGTCGTCCATGTGACACGGCGCGCGGTGAAGATCGCCATGATCGGAGGCTTCACGGATTCCGGGTCGTCCAGGCTGCCTAGCATGACGAACGTCTGGCCGGGAAACCCCGACTGCACGGCCGGACGCGTCGCTCATGCCGATGAGTTTAGAAGCTCGTACGACAGCACCATAACGACCGATCTGCAGGGCGCGCGCTCCCCGAAAGCACGGACTCCTCCCGCGAGTGGGGAGGACCAACCTTTACCGGCTTGATGCGGGGCAAATGGATCTTCGAACCGTGTACTGAGAGGCTGGACGACATGAAGCGAGGAGCCAAGATCACCATGTGCGTCGCAGCGGCCGCGGTCGCAGGCGTCGGGACCTTCGTCGCGGGACAGTTGCTCGCTGCTCCCGCCGACCCCACGCCGGCCGCAGCTGCGGCAGATAGCGCGCCCACGCACACTCCGAAGCCGGAGTTCGTCCCTCCGAACGCCGCCAACGGCGGCCTCCCCGACAACTGCACGACGTGGTCGGCGATCCGGTTCGGCTACTACGGCGACGAGGATGACGTCACCACGTCTGTTCACCTGGACGGACCCGGCCTTGTTGACACGGGCGCGACGGTAACTGCGGCCGGTCAGGTCAGCCTGACAGACGACGGCCGGCCCGAGACGTACAGGTCGTCGCCGGCGATGCGCCGGCCGGAATCGGCAACCGATTCTGCGTCGACTACGTGACTGTGCTGCAGTTCAACAACATCTATCCGACCGTGCACCCCGGCGACGTCCTCAACCTGCACGTAGACGAGTCGGTCCCGTTCACGCGGGCACCGTGACCGGTTGCCATCGCGCGACCCAGCGCGGTGATGCATCGTCCGCAGAGAAGTGCGACGTCAGTGCCAATGGGCTTCGAACAAACACTGACCGGCGACGACGATCGTTGCTTCAGGGTCGGCCTCCGATGCCGAGGCGGCTTCATCGATGACCTCTGTCAGTGTGCCTTTGGACACGATGATGCCTTTGCTGGAGGCGGGATGCCTCTGCCACCCCGCCGGGCCGGGATCTGCGCGAAACGCCCACGCGGCACCCTTATCGCGTGTGCCGGGCCATGGCCACCCGGTATTGTCGACCGGCCACGCAGCAGCTACCTCGCCCGCGCGCATCAGACCGATGCGCTGCCCGACGAGCAGCGAGTTGTACCCCATGCTGACGTAGCTGTCCAGCTGGTCGAGCGTGGCGTAGTCCGCCAGCGTGTTCGTCGTATGTGCCAGGGTGATGGGGCGGTTCGGGACGGGCTTCCCGTCCTCCGACGGGCGGGTCCAAGGGACTGCCGCGATGAAGAAGACTGGTTCCTCGATGGTGGTGTCGGTCAGCTGTTGCATCACGGTGCGCAGTTCCTCGGTCACACCCCCATCCTGCACGACACTGCGCTGTCGCCCGATCAGCACGTGCCTCGAGTGTGCGAAGACTGCAAGCGTTCTGGCGATCTCTCGGCCTCGCCCATGCATAGGGCTGCCACGGTCCTGAGTCCGTCTACCGGTGAGCAACCTCAGACTCGGGTTCGGCGGGACTCGAATCCGCCATCGGTGCGGTCGCGTCGAACTGCGCCATGATCAGTGCCACCGTGCTGGCGAAGCCAGAGGCAAGAGCAAGCACCATGGACGGAATGAATGCGGTCGCGGCAGGCGTCCATCCCCCGATGACCCACGGAAGCGAAACCAACACGACTACCGCTCCCGTGCACAACCACTGATTCACCGCGAGGGCGACCGAGCCGCCCGATCCTCCTCGCACTGACATCATCCGCCCCGTGTCCACGGTGGAGAGCACCAGTATCGCGCTCAGAGCGATGAATATCGCGCCGCCCCAGACCGGTTCGAACGCCGCCAAAGCCAAGCACACGAACAGCGGCAGAGCATAGACGGCGAAGACCCAGCGCACGCCAGAACGCAGGTAGCGATCCGCCGCATTCGACCCCATGTGACGCCGGTGCAAATCCGTGTCGATATAGAAAAACACTCCCACTATGAAAGTACCGATGAGGGTGGCGGAAACCCCTGCAACGCCCAACATGAGCTCACTCAGATTCATGTGCAATGTCGGCCAACCCCTCGCGATCGATGTCAGTCAGCGCCCACCCGCCGGTCTACCGGCAGCACCACCCCTATTGGGATCGTCGGTCCAGAAGACACTACAGTGTCGCCGGTCACGCGTTGGCGATCGCTATCAACGTAGCCCCGAAAGGGTGAAGAGGGTGAATATTCGTAGAAGCGATAGATGACGTCGCCGCGAACCCAGGTCCGGATGCCACCACCGCTGGACAGGATCCGCAACTTCTCGGTGAAGGCCACACACTCGTTCGAGAACGAGGATCGGCTGCTGATTTCTGTCGACGGGGTGAGTCTGTGCTGAGATGAGCACGTGATGATGTCCTACAACTCCGGCAACGCTCCCCGGAGCTTCGTGTACCACCCCGTGTTCCAAAAGATCATGGTCGTGGCCCTCCTCCTCGTCGGGCCCGTGTTGCTGGTGACCGGGTCGTCGATGAACGCCGCCGACCGGGAGCTCGTCGCGACCGGTTCGCGCACGACGGGAACGGTGGTCGAAGTGAACGATGGGGCCGAGGCCAGCACGCACAACTTCAGAGTCGAGTACCTCGCTGGCGACGCTTCTTCGCATTCGGTCTGGGCCGACTGGGCGCCCGACGAGAAGCCCGCTCTCGGCAGCAGCGTCACGGTCATCTACAGCGCTACCGAACCGAGCGCGGCTGTGGTCGAGGGCCACGGGGCCCCGGGCCGCACTGTCGCGGGGCTGGGCGGGTTGTTGACCGTCGTGTCCGTCGTGATCATCGTCGTTATGGCCTCCGGCCTCGCGAGGGGAAGAGCCCGGCGCCGACGGGCCGACTGACGCCACACGACGACTCCCGATGAGCTGACGCTATGAATGGCGAGGACGGGTGGAGTGCTCCTTGACCAGGGGCGCCAGCACGAGCACGCCAATTGCAGCTGGTCGCAGCCCAGAGGAGAATCGACGTTTCAGGTGTGTCGGTGATTGCCCAGGTCGGCCTGCTTCCGAACGGCGCGGGTGGCTTCATCCTCGAAGTCACGCTGCGGACATCGCTTCCGAAGCGCCTGTCTCCCGAGGCCGGTCGAGAACTCATCCGCACAACACACGATGTCTGCCCGTACTCGAATGCGACGCGCGGCAACATTCCTGTCGAACTTCTCATCGAATGATCTAGGGAACGGAATACGCATATGGCCGTCATCGATGACGTTCGAGCGCTGGGCGCGGAGTTGGAGCGTTCATACCATGCCTCGGTGCGCGGGCGGTTGAAGTTCCGGGTCGGGCAGATGGTCTACGTCGCGTTCTCGCTGGACGAGCGGGTGATGGGATTCGCCTTTCCGAGGGAGGAGCGTGCGGCGCTGGTCGCGGGGAATCCATGCAAGTTCCAAATGCCTGCGGAGTCGGATCTGCGTTTCAACTGGGTCCACGCCGATCTCGCGGTCCTGGAGCCGGCCGAGGCCCGCGAGCTGGTCGTGGATGCCTGGCGGATGGTTGTCCCCGCGAAGGTCTCGCGCGCGTACGATCTCTCGCATCCCACCGGTCCGAACTCACGATGACGAAGCCCGAGATCACGCTCTGCCCTGGCGCCACCCCCACCCGAGATGTCGACTCATGGCACCCTGCCATACTTGTTCCGCGCGATATCGTGGCGTTCGCTTCGAGATGCCTTCCGCGTGTTCACATCGTGATGCACAGATGCGCACACCAACTGTTGAATTGAGCTCTTTCCCGGGCGCGTACGTCATCGCCCGACTCCCGTCAGGGGATCCCTTTCCCGCTGATCTACTGACGACCCAGGCCATTGAAGGGTTCGTGTCTTTCACGCGCACACCGCAGGAGGTGTCTGTCGTGTGCCCAGCGGAACTTGCACCAGCCGGAGCGGAGATTGATGGACCGTGGATGGCGCTGTACGCGAGCGGTCCCATCCCTTTCGGGCTCACCGGCGTGGTCGCCTCGCTCGTCGGCCCACTCTCCGCCGCGGGCAGTCCGGTGTTCGTCGTGTCGACCTTCGATGGGGACGTTCTCATGGTTCCGGCCTCGCACGGTGATCGTGCCCGGGAGATCCTGACATCGGCGGGCCACACGCTGATTCAGGATCGACGATCGACGAGATGAGGCGGCGATGAGCGAATTACGTGAACGGTTGGCTACGCGTCGTCCGCGATCAGGACCATTCGCCAGCGTTCCGTAGCTATGTCGTGAGCTCTCTCCGCGAGCATGGACTGATCACGCCAGCCGGAATCTTTGCCAACCAGCTCGAGTAACGCGTTTGGTCGCGTCTCATCGATCCGCGTCTTTCATCATGCCGGCGACAACGAGCGCACCAGCACCGACCAGGACGAGCAACCAGAGCCCGAGCCAGTAGGAATTGGTCTCGGCGTTGTACGTCGCCCCCATGACGAGCGGAGGAAAGTAGCCGCCTAGACCGCCAGCCGCAGCAACGACGCCGCTGACCGCCCCGACCTTGTCCTTCGGAGTAGAGGGGCCGATCCACGCGAACACCGCGCCCATGCCGAGGCCCATGGCCGCAGCCATCCCCAAGAACGTCGCGCCCGTGAGTATCCCCTCAGGCGGTTGCTGTCCGACGATGTACGCCAGCGTGACGATGCCAGCGAGCGAGATGAGTGCGACGACTTTGGGGCCGAACCGGTCGGCGAGAACGCCGCCGATGGGGCGCGCGATGACGGCGGCAACAGCGAACATTGCAGCTCTGGTGCCCGCCCCGACGGCATCCACATCGCCCGCGTAGATCGTCGTGAGGTATTTCGGCAGGAATGTGGAGAACGCGACGAAGCCGCCGAACACGATGCCGTATAGGAACGACATCTTCCAGGTGATGGTCAGGCGCAGCGCCCCCATCACCTTCGGCACCAGCGGCATGTGACTCGGGGTCCATGCTGGGGAGTCCCGCAGGAAGAACCAGCTGAGCCCGGCGAAGAGGACCATGATTCCTGCGATCACGAAGTGCGTCGTCAGGTAGCCGATCCACTCAACCATTCGCGGGGTGAGGAACGCGGACACCGCCGTACCGATCATGCCCATCCCGAAGACGCCGTTCGCGAACCCGCGACGGTTCGGCGGATACCAGGCGCTCGAGAACGGCACGCCGGCCGCGAAGATCGTGCCCGCGATACCGAGGTAGAACCCCGCGACCAGGAGGAGAGGGAAGCTGCGGATGCTGCCGGCGAGGGCGACCAGCAGCACGGCCGGGACGGATCCCAGCAGGACGACAGTGAACATCACGCGTCCGCCGAACGGGTCTGTCATCGCACCGACCGCGATGCGCCCGAGGGCGCCCACGAGCACGGGCGTCGCCAGCATGAGGGAGATTTGCCCCTCGTCCAACCCCATCTCCGCCGCATACGTCCCCTGGAGCGGGGCGATGCACATCCACGCCCAGAAGCCCACTGTCGAAGCCAACGTCGCGAGCAGTACCTGCGGGAGCTGGCCCCGAAGGGCCGGCTGGTCGGTACCGACACGGGTTGTCATGTCCGCGAGCGTATCCACCCGGACGGCTGGAAGGAAGAGCGGGGGCGGCCCTCCTCAATCAGCCGATCGCCGGCCCCGTCCCGATGCAGTATCGGCCGGCTGAGAAGTCAGAAAGAAGTGGCCGGTCGACTCGATGCCCGAGACGGCACGCTGGCGCTATTCGGGGCGCGAGTCAAGCTCATGTCGTGCGGGGATCCGCTCCGCGTGTTTCGAGCCGATGCCAGAGGGCCCAGAACTGCAGCGCAGTGACCGCGGTGAACCCCACGGCGAGGGCGTGCGCACCGAGGTAGGCGGTGTAGTCGGTGGCTTCATTCGGCATCGAGTAGTCAACGCCCCGCAGAGTAGGAACCATCCACAGGAAAGCGCCGAGTGCGAGGAACCCCACAGCGGCGCAGCTGAGCAAGACACCGAGGACGATCCGCCCACGCCGGGTGGGCCCTGTGTACGGGACGATCACCCCTTTTCTGGCGAGCCACCACGAAGCGAGACAGGCGCACAGCAACGCGACGGCGTCCGCGCCGAGAGTGTCGCTCAGTCGGTGCCACTTCGCAGTGACGGTGAAGGCGCCGATGCCCACTGCCCATGTCAGGGTGAGGAAGAGTGTGACGCCACGCCAGCGATACGGGACGACGATGAGCGCGGCGAACAGCACTGTCATCGCGATCGTCGTGTGGCCACTCGGGAAACTGTTGTGCACGAAGTCGCCAGTGACGTCGACGAGGGCGGGTCTGGGCAGGACGAACCGCTTGAGGGTCTGTGTGATCACCTGGCCGAGCACGATGACGCCGACGCCTGCGATGGCGAGGTCGATCCGTCTGCGCAGCAGACCGATGAGGGCAACGACGGTCGCGGCGACGGCGAGGGATACGACGGTGATGTCCCCGAGCGCCTGACTCGCCGCTGACAGTTCCTCGCTGTTCGCCTGGTCCGCCCCGCGGAGCGCAGCGTTCTCGAGAGCCTGCCCTCCCTGCGTGAGCACGGCAAGAACGTAACTGATCACAAGTACAACGACCGCTGCAGCCGCTGCGAAGAGCCAGCGCTTGTCGTGAGACGAAGATTGCGGGGCTGGCGACCCGCTACGGCGGGCATCGTGTGAAGCCATGCCCGGATTTTATCCGGACCTGCCGGTGCGGTCGCCGCCCTGCCATCAAACCGCACGTCCGCAAGGAGTTCCTCGCGATCCACTCGTTTTCTTGGTCGGGTTTCTGTCATCCTTATCGCTAGGAGGCCGATGCTCCCCGTGCAGGCGAGCACGACCTTCTAAGGGGGGTGGCACGTGAACGAGAGCACAAGCGACGCCGGGCCGGAATCGCTCGCGCGAACGCCGGAAGTGCAGCGGGCGCAGCAGTTGCAGGAGATGTCACCGCGCTTCCGTGAGGCGCTCGACACCACCCGGCACGACCGCGTCGGCGCAGACTGGGCAGGCGGGCTCCCCGCGCAGTACGGCGTTGCACCTCGCATCCGGATCGGCCGGACCAAGTGGTTCAACCTCTTGTGGCTGGTGCCGATCGGCGTGGCTCTGATGATCGCCGGGATCGCAATCGCACGCGGGATTGTCGACCTCCCCGCGGTGCGCGACTTCATGCGGACGTATCCCGGAGCGTCCGAGCTGCCGGAGGGGACGCCCGAGGGCTTCCCAGCCTGGTTGGCTTGGCAGCACTGGCTCAACGTCTTCTTCATGGTCTTCATCGTGCGGTCGGGGCTGAGCATCCTCGCCGACCACCCGCGGCTGTATTGGACGCGACACTCGACGCCGGGCAAGGAGTGGTTCCGCATGCAGCGGCCCGTGCCGGACGACCCCACGTACACGGCGAAGGGCGATTCGCTCACGCTGCCTGACGGCGTCGGACTGCCCGGTCGACGGCATTCGATCGGCCTCGCCCGGTGGTGGCACCTCGGCGTGGACGTGCTGTGGCTCGTGAACGGACTCGTGTTTGTCGTGCTTCTGCTCGTCACCGGGCGATGGGCGCGCATCGTGCCGACGAACTGGGACATCATCCCGAATGCGATCAGCGCAGCGGTCCAGTACCTCTCTCTCGACTGGCCGATCGAGGCTGGTTGGACGAACTACAACGCCCTGCAGCTCATCGCCTATTTCATCACGGTGTTCATCGCCGCACCGCTGGCCCTCATCACCGGGCTCGGCATGTCGCCGGCGCTGTCGACCCGTTTCAAGCGCATCAGCCGCGTGTTCAACATCCAGTTCGCCCGGTCGCTGCACTTCTTGGTGCTCTGCTGGTACGTGATGTTCGTCATCGTGCACGTCGCGCTCGTCTTCGCGACGGGGGCGCTGCGCAACCTCAACCACATGTACGCCGGCAACGACACCGAGTCCTGGACCGGATTCTGGATATTCTTGGCCACATCCGCGGTGCTCGCCCTTGTGTGGGTCGCGGCATCGCCGGTCACCTACCGGTACCCGCGGGCGGTTCGCCGCTTCGGGATCGCGCTCATCGGCCCCGTGCAGCGGCTCTTCGAACACATCGACGCGAAGCCCGGCAGCTATACCGAGAACGACATCTCACCGTACTTCTGGTCGAACGGGAAAGTTCCCGACAGCGACGAGTACCGCATCTCGCAGGAGAACGGGTTCCGTGACTACCGGCTCAGCATCGGCGGGCTGGTTGAGAACCCGGTGTCGCTGAGCCTCGACGACCTCCATGATCTGGCGCACCATGAACAGATCACGCAACACTTCTGCATCCAGGGGTGGTCTGGCGTAGCGAAGTGGGGCGGCGTATCGATGTCGACCGTCCTCGACCTCGTCCGCCCGAAGCCCGAGGCGAAGTGGGTCGTCTTCTACTCCTTCGCCGAGGGACCCGAGGGCGGGCTGTACTACGACGCGCACGACATTGACCTCATGAGGCACCAACTGACAATGCTGGCCTACGACATGAACGGCGAGCCACTCACCTTCTCGCACGGGGCTCCCCTTCGGCTCCGCAACGAGCAGGAACTCGGCTTCAAGATGGTCAAGTGGATCCAGGGGATCGAGTTCGTCGAGCGCTTCGAAGAGGTCGGCGGAGGCCTCGGCGGCTACAACAACGATCACGAATTCTTCGGATACCGGCAGTCGATCTGACCAATGGCCTAGGCGTCGCTGGCGCCACCGCTGTGGATGAGACGTACCTCGACTCCCCCGCGACCACGGACTTCGGGGTTCGTGGCGGCGATGGCCAGTGCCTCGTCCCAGTCAGATGCGTCGATGACGTACACGCCGGCGACGACTTGCGGAGCATCGACGAACGGACCCTCGCTGATTCCGTCCGCGCGGATCGACCGCGCCATCGCACGGGGTGTGAATGCGAAAGCCGCGCGCAGCGCACCGGACTCGGCGAGGGCTTCCCCGTGTCCGTTGGGCTCGGCCAGATCCTCGTCTGTCGCGTCGAGGGCATGGGCGGAGTCTTCGGTGTAGATGAGAACGGCGAATCGGGGCATGTGGATCTCCTGGTTCGGTGAGCGGATGGGTTTTGGAGCTTCATTGGCGAGCACTGCGTTGGTGATGTGTGCCTCCGTCCCGCTGCGCGGTCAGATAGGCGATCTCTGCGGTGTTGCCAGCGAGCCGGATCGCGGCGTCGCACGCCTCGCGAGACGCCGCGTCACGTCCGAGTCGCCGCAGCAGGTGGGCACGAGCGGCGTGAAAAGAGTGGTACTCCGTCAGCTCGGGTGCGAGCTCGTCGATGAGGGAGAGCCCAGCCTCGGCCTCATCGCGCTCGCTGATCGCGATGGCGCGGTTGAGCCGCACGATGGGCGATCCATCCAGTCGCATCAGTTGGTCATAGAGCGCGACGATCTGCGTCCAGTCGGTCGCGTGGCCGTCGGTGTGCACGGCGTTGATCGCGGCCAGCAGCTGGTAGCGGCCGGGTGCGACGCCGGAGTTCAGCCGCTCACGGACGAGGGCGTGACCTTCCGAGATCAGAGCCGAATCCCACAGACCGCGGTCCTGGTCAGCCAGAGGAATCAGAGCGCCGTGTCGCGACACTCGCGCCGGCCGGCGTGCCTCGGTGAGCAGCATGAGAGCCAGTATCCCGGTCACTTCGCCGTCGTCGGGCAGCAGCCGGTGCAGCAACCGCGTGAGGCGGATCGCCTCGGCAGTCAGTTCCTCCCGCACGGGTGCCGTATCGGACCCGGTCGCGAGATATCCCTCGTTGAAGATCAAGAAGAGCACCGCGAGCACTCCGGAGACGCGGCGCGGAAGATCGCCTGAAGAGGGCATCCGATAGGGAATCCCCGCGGTGGCGATCTTCGCCTTCGCGCGCGTGATCCGCGCGCCCATCGTCGTGTCCTGCACGAGGAATGCGCGGGCGATCTCGCTGACGGTCAGCCCGCCGACCATTCGGAGCGTCAGCGCGACACGGGCCTCCATCACGAGCGCCGGGTGGCAGCAGATGAAGACCAACCGCAGACGGTCGTCGTCGATCGCACCGAGAGGCTCGGTCCTGGTGACGTACAAGAGTTCAGCCTCCCTGTGTCGGGCGTCGCGGCTGCTCTCGCGTCGGATCCGGTCGATGGCTTTGCGGGTCGCCGTCAGAGTGAGCCACGCCCCGGGGTGGGGTGGGATGCCGTCCCGCGGCCAACGCTCCGCCGCAGTCACGAATGCTTCCGCGGCAGCCTCCTCGGCGGTGTCGAGATTCCCGAACCGTCTCGCGAGCGTCGCCACGACCCGCGCCCACTCCTCGTGGTGGCTGCGCGCCAGGGCTTGCTGGACATCGCTCATCGGGGCGGAGCCAGCACCGGACGCACCTCGAGGCGGCGGTTGCAGGCTTTCGACCCCTCGGCCATCAGCTCGAGCGCGACGTCGAGGTCGGGGGCTTCGATGATCCAGAAGCCGGCGGCCCACTCTTTGCTCTCGATGAACGGCCCGTCGATGAAGACAGGTTGGTCGCCGCGTCCGTCGATCACGGTCGAGATCGTCGGGTCGGCCAGCCCGGCCGCGAAGACCCAGTTGCCATTCGCGATCAGCCGATCGTTGAAGACGTGAATAGCAGCCATTTCCTCCGCGGTTCCGGAATCGCTGCGGTCGTCGATGACGTTCACCAGATACTGCATGGGGTGATCCTCTCACTCAGGCGTACTCGGGGCGACCGGCCACCCGATAGGTGAGACCGACCACTCCCGTGCTGAACACCTGGGTGTCCAACAGCTCGAGCCCGAAGTCGGACCCGCTTTGCGGGAACAGGCGCGTGCCCTCGCCCACGATGACCGGGAACTGGACGAGGTTGATCTCATCCACCAGCTCGTTCTCCAGCAGCCAACGCGCGAGCTGTGTGCTCCCCACCAGCAGCAACTCGCCACCGCGTTGAGCTTTGAGTCGGCGGATCTCCGCGACGATATCGCCCGAGATCACCTCGGTCTGCTCCCAGGCCGGATCGATCAGGGTGCGGGACACGACGTACTTCGGCTTCGTGCTGATCGCTTCGCCGAACCCGTCATCGGCGCTGCGAGCACCCCAGAAGGTCGCGAACAGGTCGAACGTCTTGCGGCCCATCAGGAACGCGTCGGGACGCCGCCATGTGTCCAGGATGTACCGCTCGCTCCCCTCATCACCGAGCGGAAGCGCCCAGCCGCCGCGGGTGAAGCCAGGATCCATCTCCTCGTTGTTGCCGCCGTTCGCCTGTGCCACGCCGTCAAGGGTGACCTGCAAGCTGATGGTGAGTTTCATGGTGAAATCCTTTCTCTCACCACTGCTACGAACGCCGTGCGCGGTATTCGACAAGAAGCCGGAAATCCTTCGTGCGAGGAGATCTAGCCCAACCCCGTCGCCACTCGGATCAGTGTTGCCGGCGCCCGCTCGACTTGGTCTCGCTGCTAGCGATCGTTTTCGGCGCGATCGGGTTCTAGCTCCGGGGCGGCGCAGGTCGGTGTCTGAGCGACAGCGTCATCAATGCAGCGGCTCGACGGTTAGCATGACGGGATGCTGCTGCCTCGTGCGTCGCCTTCGTCTCTCGCCGTCTCCTCGAGGGCCGTGCAGCACTTTCTCGACGGGCTTGACGAGAAAGAGATCGAGTGTCACTCGCTGATGATCGTTCGGCAAGGCAGCGTGATTGCCGAGGGATGGTGGGCCCCGTACTCGGCGGACCGTCCTCATCTGCTGTACTCGCTCACCAAGTCCTTCACGTCGACTGCCGTCGGCATCGCGGTCGATGATGGTGCACTGAGCCTGGATGACCGCGTCATCGACGTGCTCAGTGAGTATGGCTCGGCGAAGCTCGACGAACAGGCTCGACGCCTCACAGTTCGCCACCTCCTCACGATGACAACCGGTCATCATGAGGACACGCTCGAGCAGGCGTGGGCGTCGAGTCCCGACGATCTCGTGCGCGGGTTCCTGGGCATGCCCTTCGAGGTGGTCGAAGGATCGCGGCATATGTACGACAACGCCACGACGTTCGTTCTCGCGCGGATGGTGGAACGAGTCACCGGGCGATCGCTGCCGGACTTCCTCGACGAGAGGCTGTTCGCGCCGATGGGAATCCGACATACGGAATGGGATCGAGTCAGGACAGGAAAGGCCTTCGGCTTCCACGGTCTGCACCTGACGACGGAAGCGATCGCAGCTTTCGGTGAGCTCATGAGAGTCGGTGGCGTGTGGCGCGGCCAGCGGCTCATATCACCGGAGTGGATCGCGGCGGCAACGGCACACCAGGTGGAGAGCCGCCACTATTCCCCGGGCGCGACCGGTGAGGACTTCGAGGCCGGCTACGGCTACCAGTTCTGGATGTCGCGGCACGGTTTCCACGGGAACGGGGCATTCGGACAACAATGCATCGTCGTCCCCTCGGCAGAGCTGGTCGTCGTGCTGACCGCTGCGCACGGCGAAGTGCGGCACGCGCAGGACGTGTTGGATCTTGCCTGGGATCGGCTCCTGCCGGGAATCGACGCTGCGGATGGCTCGGGAGACGATCTGCGACTTCGGAAGACGCTCGCGACGCTCGAGATTCCGTCTGTCTCGGGTGCGGTCAGCGACGACCGCGGTCGGGCGGTGTTGGTCGATGATGCAGGGGGTACGTCGGCGCTCCCGGCGGGAACGCAAGTCACCGTCGAGCCGGACTCCGAGGGATGGCGTGTTCACCTCGGTTCCTCGTGCCTCCTCACGATCGGAAACGGCGCCTGGCGCGAGAGCCTGCCGCTCGGGCGCCCGGTGGCGGCATCAGGTGCGTGGTGCAACGGAACTTTCGTCGCGCACATCCGCCTCACGGCGACCCCACACGCTCTTCAACTCACTGTCGAGGACGAGGTCGCACGACTGGTCTGGCTCACTGTGCCGCTCACCAGCCCAGACCTCATGCGGCACCTGCGCTCACCACTGACTACCCGCCCTGACGTCGGGTGAGATTCGGCACTGTTCACCGGTGCGGAGCTCCAAGAGTGCGTCCGCCACAGATGATGCTGGCTCGGCGGTGCAGAACGTGTCCACCGCCGCCGGACAGGCGCACTGCGCAACTACCGAATACCGATAGCGGCCAACAGGGTTGTGTCCCGCTGCACGAGCCTGCGCGAAGGAACGCCAGAGACGGCGTTCGTATCGCTGCCTGGTGTGCGCCAAGAGCCTCGGTAGGGTCGAACGATGGTCGACAAGCCCGCCGCAGACATCCGGATCGACGAGACCCTTGTCCGAGCCCTCGTCACAAGTCATGCCGCCCGACTCCCCCAGGGCGCCGCAGCACTCCCGTTGGAGAAGGTCGCAGAGGGTTGGGACAGCGAACTCTGGCGCCTGGGCCCGCATCTCGCGGTCCGGCTTCCGCGCCGTGAACCAGCAGCGGTTCTCGTGCTCAACGAGCAACGAGCGCTTCCGGGCATCGCGACGCGGATCGCGCCGACCGGTCTCCTGGTCCCCGCGCCGTTGGTCGTCGGCATCCCGAGTGCGCAGTTCCCGTGGCCGTGGTCGGTGGTGCCCTGGATGGAGGGTGTCTCAGGTATCGACGTTCCCCGCGAGCATCGCGCCGGGTGGGCCGAGCCCCTCGCTGCCGCGCTCCACGCTCTTCACATTCCGGCACCCTCCGACCATCCCGTCAATCCCGTGCGCGGTCGCGCGTTGAGTACGCGCGACACGGTATTCGGTGAGCGGCTCGAGGCCCTGCGGCGAGCCGAGCTGGTCGACTCCGCCACGGCGACAGTGCTGGAACAGATCTGGCGCCGCGGTGTCACCGCCCCCATCTGGTCGGCTCCCGCGGTCTGGATCCACGGCGACCTGCATCCCGGAAACCTTGTCTCGCGTGACGACGCACTGCTCGGGATCATCGACTTCGGCGACGTGACTGCGGGAGACCCGGCTTACGACCTCGCTGTCGCCTGGCTCGCCTTCGATGCATCCGGTCGCGAGCGCTTCCGCACCGCCATCGGCACACAGTACGACGCCGAAACCTGGAAACGCGCACACGCGTGGGCGGCCGCCATCGGCGTGCTGCTTCTCGCCCACAGCGACGATGCTCCGGCCTACCAGCATGCGGGCTACGAGGCGATCGCAGAAGTCGTCGACGACGGCCTCGACTGAGCCACGACCGCGGCCGACCCGCACGACAGAATGGGTCGAGTCGTCGATCCGAAGCAGTATGTTCGAGCTGTGGATCCGATAAGCGACTTCATTCCGGTGACCTGGGGCGCGATCCTCGGGGTCGCGCTCGTGGAGTTGGGCATGGCGGTGACCCCTGGGCCGAACATGGTGCACCTCGCGGCCCGGTCGGTGAGCCAGGGAACTCGGGCGGGATTCATCGCGCTGACGGGAACAGCCGTCGGATTCGTCGTCTATCTCGTGGCCGCAACGCTGGGACTCGCTGCCTTGTTCGCCGCCGTTCCTGCCGCTTTCCTGGTGGTCAAATTCGCCGGGGTGCTCTATCTCGGGTACCTGGCGTGGCAGCTGCTCCGACCCGGCGGCCGATCACCCTTCGACCCGGCGGAGGTCGCGCCGATCAACCCCGCGCGCTTGTTCGGCATGGGACTCCTGACGAATCTGCTCAATCCCAAGATCGCGCTCCTGTACGCCGCCCTTCTCCCGCAGTTCATCGCCCCGGACAGGCCCATGTGGTCGCAGTTCATCGTGCTCGGCGTCGTACAGATCCTGGTGGGCGTCACGGTGAACGGCCTCGTGGTCGTCAGCGCGGGAAGCCTCGCCAGATTCCTGCGCGTCAGGCCGCGAGTGATGCTGCTGCAGCGGTGGGTCGCCGGAACCTTCCTCGCCGGCTTCGCGGTCAAGCTGGCTTTCGAGCGCCAGCCGGCCACCTGAGGTCATCCCCTCGAAGCCAGTCGTGCGCGGTGGAGCGCTTTGATAGCGGGAATGAGCTCGTTCGCTGGCCCATCGACGACGGCCGACGGGACGATGTCCGTGATGGGCAGGGCGGCCACGGGTGCACCGGCGATCCCCCACTCCGAGAGCCAGGAGTTCAGCTGCGCGGACGACGCCACGTAGACGATCCGCCCCAGTCCCACCCACCCGTGGCTCGCCGCACACATGGGGCAATGCTCACCGGACGTGTAGACCGTGGCGCGTGCGCGCTCGTCCGGTACCAGGTGGGCGGCCGCCCACCTCGAGATCTCGAACTCAGGATGGCGGGTGGCATCGCCATCCTTCACGCGGTTGCGGTCTTCGAAGAGAACCTCGCCCTCCTGGGACACCAAGACGGAACCGAACGGCTCATCGCCGTCTTCCAGAGCTTCCCTGGCGAGTTCGATGCAGCGTCGCAGATGCACCGCGTCGTCGGCAGTGACGGTCATAGGAATCCTCCCAAAAGCACGAGCTTCCACGCCGCGAAGTCGGCTGCCCGCGGTTAGTCTCGACGCTTGTGACACGCCTCCAGCACTCCCGCTGTTCGGCGGCGGGGCCGAATATGGTCGAGCATACTGCCGCACGGCAAGGACCTCACCCCCTGGCCAAGGTCCGGAACATCGACCTGCACGAGGCGGTCCCGTTCGCGAGTTCCCTGACGGGGCGCCTCACCTTCGGAGGGTGAGTACGTGATTGCGGCACCGCGCTGTCCCGTATGAGGCTGGATGCATTCGGACACGGGAATGCAAATCATCTTGTAGGAGGCGACAATGGTTCAGAACGCTGCGACCACGGCGATCAAGAAGCAGCAGGAGGCGCTGAAAGCCGCGCTGCCTTTCGATGACACACGAGATTTCGATGCCGCGGATCGCGGATTCCTCGGAACCATCAGCCCCGCTGTCGTGCACGACGACGACGGCAACGTCGTCTGGGACGCCGACAGCTACGACTTCATCCACGGCGATGCTCCCGAGACCGTGAACCCGAGCCTGTGGCGTCAGTCCACGCTCGTCTCGAAGCACGGCCTGTTCGAGGTCGTCGATGGCGTCTCTCAGGTACGCGGATTCGACCTGTCGAACGTGAGCTTCATCGAGTCCGACACGGGTGTGATCGTCATCGATCCTTTGATCTCGAAGGAGACCGCCGCGGCCGCTCTGACTCTTTACCGTGAGCACCGTGGTGAGCGCCCCGTCGTGGCCGTGATCTTCACCCACAGCCACATCGACCATTTCGGCGGGATCTTCGGCATCGTCACCAAGGACGACGTCGAATCCGGCAAGGTGCAGATCATCGCGCCCGAGGGAACAGTCGCTGAGGCGGTGGCAGAGAACGTCTACGCGGGCACTGCGATGGCACGCCGGGCCGGGTACATGTACGGCGCCGCGCTCGAACGCAGCGCGAAGGGCGCGCTGGGAGCCGGTCTCGGGCAGACCACGTCGACCGGGCACGCCGGCATCATCCCCCCGACGATCGAAGTCTCCCAGACCGGTGAGACCCATACGATCGACGGGCTCACCATCGAGTTCCAGATGGCACCGGGCACCGAAGCGCCCGCCGAGATGCACTTCCTGTTCCCGAAGTACCGGGCGCTGTGCATGGCGGAGAACGCCACCCATACCCTCCACAATCTGCTCACTCTGCGCGGGGCACTCGTGCGCGACCCGCGTGTGTGGGCGCGGTATCTCACCGAGGCGCTCGAGCGCTACGGGGACCAGGCCGACGTCCTGTTCACCTCGCACCACTGGCCGACCTGGGGCAACGCCGAGATCCTCGAGTTCCTCGGACTCCAGCGCGACCTGTACTCCTACCTGCACGATCAGACCCTGCGGATGACCAACCAGGGCATGACAGGCACCGAAATCGCCGAGGAGATCCAGCTGCCGCCGGCCCTGGAGAACTCCTGGCATGCGCGCGGCTACTACGGCAGCGTGAGCCACAACGTGAAGGCGATCTATCAGCGATACATGGGCTGGTTCGACGGCAACCCCGCCCGCCTCTGGCCGCACCCGCCCAAGGCGCTCGCTGAGCGGTACGTCGCCCTTGCCGGCGGCATCGACCGCATCGTCGAAGCAGCACAGCTCGCTTACGACGAGGGCGACTTCCGCTGGGCTGCGACCCTCCTCGACCATGCGATCTTCACGGAACCGGAGAACACATCCGTGAGAGAGCTCTATGCGGCAACACTCGAGCAGCTCGCCTACGGCTCAGAGAACGGCACCTGGCGGAACTTCTACATGTCGGGTGCGACAGAACTCCGCACCGGCAACTTCGGGACACCGACGACCACGAACGCCCCCGAGATCGTCGCCCAGCTCACTGTGGAGCAGCTGTTCGACTCCGTCGCGATCTCGGTCGACGGTCCGCGAGCGTGGGATCTCGACGTGTCGCTCGACTTCACTTTGACCGATGAAGGCCGGAACTTCCGAGTCACGCTCCGCAACGGCGTGCTCGTCTACATCGAGAAGGAAGCCGACGCTGAGACCGCGCAGGCATCGTTCTCACTGACGAAGCCTCGGCTGCTCGCACTGGTCGCCGGAGACGCTGACAGCCCCGGCGTGGAGATCACCGGCGATACCTCGGCATTCGGCACGCTCTCCTCGGTGCTCACCGCGGGGGATCCGGCGTTCGACATCGTCACGCCCTGATCAGAAGAAGGGACACGATCACACGCGGACGCCGTCGCGCAGCCCTTCGATCAGCTTCTCGCCGATGCCGGGAACCGCGAGGAGGTCGTCCACCGACTGGAAGCGGCCGTTCTCCTCACGCCAGGCGATGATCCGCTCCGCGAGCGCCGGTCCGATCCGCGGCAGCTTCTCCAATGCCGCCTGGTCGGCCGTATTGAGGTCGATCCGGTCGTCACCCGGCGGCGCCGCGCCTGGTTCGGCCACCGCGCCGACGACGGGCACGACGATCTGTTCGCCGTCGGTGAGAACCCGTGCGAGGTTGATGGCCGCCAGATCGGCATCCGCCGCCGTTCCCCCGGCGGCAGCCACCGCATCGACGACGCGAGCATCGAGGTCGAGCACATACAGGCCGGGCCGCCCCACAGCGCCCAGAACATGCACGTAGAGTTCGCCGGCCGAGTCGGAATCGTTGGCGCCACCGGCATCATCGACCTGCCCGGAGTCCGTCAACGGCACGGTCTCGCTCGGAGCTGCTTGGCCGCGCATGAGACCGAGCCCCACCGCAACCGACAGCACGACGAGCGCGAGCACCACGGCAGCTCCGATGCTCAGACGCAAACGGGGCCGCGAGGTGGGAGGTGACTGCTCTGGAGCCATCCCGCCACGCTAAGTTCCCGCGATCGCCTCGACAGCGTCAGCCACCAGCGACAGTGGAGAACCGGACGGCCCCGCGTCCGGTGGAGAAGCGCTCGACTCAGCCCTTGACCACGAAGCTGACGATCTTCGGCGCACGCACGACGACCTTGACGATCTCGCGATCACCGATCGAACGGATCACGCGCTCGTCAGCGCGAGCAAGCGCCTCGAGCTCCGCTTCACCGATCCGGGCCGAGACCTCGAGCTGCGCGCGAACCTTACCGCCGACCTGCACGACCGCGGTGATCGAGTCCTCGACGAGCAGTGCCGGGTCAGCGGAACGCCACGTCACCAAGCCCACCGAAGGCTCGTGACCGAGGATCTCCCACATCTCCTCCGCCGTGTGCGGCGCGATCAGGTCGAGCGTCACGGCGATCGTCTCCGCCGCTTCACGCACCGCGGGATCTGCCGCTCCGGCCGCCCCGTCGATCGTCTTACGGGTGACGTTGACAAGCTCCATCAACCGCGCGACGAGAACGTTGAACTTCGTGTGCTCGACGAGTGCCGGCGCCTCGGCCAGCAGCTTGTGAGTGGCACGGCGCAGCGCCGCGTCGCCGCTCGCGAACACCACGTCGACAGGGCTCGCGACCTCGCCGGCGACCCGCAACGCACGCGCGAGGAACTTCTGCGCGCCCGTCGTGGAGACGTCGGCCCAGTCCTTGTCATCTTCCACCGGGCCCGCGAACGCGAGCGCGACACGCAGAGCATCCGCTCCGTACGCGTCGAGCTCCTCCTCGAACAGGACGAGGTTGCCCTTGCTCTTGGACATCTTCGCACCGTCGAGAAGGACCATGCCCTGGTTGATCAGGTTCGAGAACGGCTCCGTGAAGTCGATCAACCCCATGTCGAACAGCACTTTGGTGATGAAGCGCGCGTACAGCAGGTGGAGGATCGCATGCTCGACTCCGCCGATGTACGAGTCCACCGGAGCCCAACGAGCCGCCTGCGACGGGTCGAACGCGACCGTGTCGCTGTTCGGCGAGAGGAAGCGCAGGAAGTACCACGAGCTGTCGACGAAGGTGTCCATGGTGTCCGGGTCACGCAGCATCGGTTCACCGGAGTCGGGGTGAACCGTCTGCACCCAGCTTTCGGCGGCGCCAAGCGGCGACGAGCCCTTCGGCTTCAGGTCGAGCCCCTCGATGCTCGGCAGCTTCACCGGCAGCTGATCCTCCGGCGCGGGAACGATCTCGCCATCCTCGCCGTGCAGCATCGGAATCGGCGTGCCCCAGAACCGCTGACGTGAGATCAGCCAGTCACGCAGACGGTAGTTCTTGGCGGCGCGACCCGTGCCGGTCGACTCGAGCTGCTCGATGGCGCGGGCGATCGCGTTCCGCTTGGACAGACCGTTCAGGGCGCCGGAGTTGATCATCCGGCCCTCGCCGGTCAGCGCGACACCGGTGGATGACGGGTGCTGCTCATCGAGCGCCGCTCCCGTGTCGATGGGCACACCCTCCTCGTCGACCTCGATGACCGGCATCGCGCCGGTGACGGGAGCCGAGGTGTCCACGACGACCTTCACCGGGAGATCGAAGGCACGGGCGAAGTCCAGATCGCGCTGATCGTGTGCGGGCACAGCCATGACGGCTCCGTGCCCGTAGTCGGCGAGCACGTAGTCGGCCGCCCAGACCGGCAGCTTCTCGCCGTTGACCGGGTTGATGGCATACCGCTCCAGGAACACACCGGTCTTCGGCCGGTCGGTGGCCTGCCGATCGATGTCGGTCTCCTTCTGCACATCGACCAGATAGGCCTCAAACCGCTCGCGCACCTCGGCGGGGGCGTCGGCGGCGAGCTCGGCAGCAAGATCGGAGTCCGGAGCGACCACGAAGAACGTCGCGCCGTGCAGCGTGTCAGGGCGGGTGGAGAACACCGTCACCGGCTCAGTGCGGCCCTCGATGACGAAGTCGACATCGGCACCGACCGAGCGCCCGATCCAGTTGCGCTGCATCTGGAGCACCTTGTGCGGCCAGAAGCCTTCCAGCTGGTTCAGGTCGTCGAGCAGGCGATCGGCGTAGTCCGTGATCTTGAAGTACCACTGCGTCAGCTTCTTCTTCACGACGACGGTGCCGCAGCGATCGCAGCGACCGTCGACGACCTGCTCGTTGGCGAGCACCGTCTGGTCGTGCGGGCACCAGTTCACGGCGCTCTTCTTGCGGTACGCGAGTCCCCGCTCGTGCAGCTTCAGGAACAGCCACTGATTCCAGCGGTAGTACTCGGGGTCGGACGTGTGCAGCACGCGGGACCAGTCGAAGGACACCCCGTACGCCTGGAACGCCTTCTTCTGCTGAGCGATGTTCTGATAGGTCCACTCCCGCGGGTCTGCGCCCTGGCGGATCGCCGCGTTCTCGGCGGGCAACCCGAAGGAGTCCCACCCGATGGGGTTCAGGACGTTGTGGCCTCGGTGTCGCCAGAAGCGGGCCACGATGTCCGAGTACAGGTAGTTCTCCGCATGCCCCATGTGCAGGTCACCCGAGGGGTACGGGAACATCGCCAGCACATACCGGCGCGGGCGGGTGTCGTCGTCTCCACCGGTGAGGAACGTCTGGTTCTCCGCCCAGTACTTCTGCCACTTGCTCTGGATGGCGTGCGCCGACGGGGTCTCGTCGTCGGCGGGAGCGGTGGACAGGTTCTCAGACAACGAACGCACGACCAATCTGGGAGGAAAAACGGGATCAGCTCAGGATATCGGAACGCCAGGGCACGGGCATTTCCGCACCCAGAGCCGCGAGGGGCGCACGAGCCTTCGTGGCGACCTCGGCCACCTCCGCCGCCGCGATCGAGCCCCAGGTGATGCCGCCACCGGCACCCACGACCGCCTCGCCCCCATCGATCACGATGCTGCGGATGACCATGGCCAGGTCCAGGGCGCCGTCGATGCCGACGTAGCCGAAGCATCCGGCATAGATGCCGCGGGGCCCGCCCTCCAGCTCGTGCAGACGTGTCATCGCCGACAGCTTCGGCGCTCCCGTCATACTCCCCGCGGGGAAAGCCGCCATCAGCAGCGCTCCGACGGTGAGGCCTTCCGCCGCGGTCCCGCTGACCGTGCTGACCAGCTGATGCACCGCCGGGTAGCTCTCCACCTTCCACAGGGCGTCGACGCGGATCGACCCGGGAACGCACACCTGGGAGAGGTCGTTGCGCATCAGATCGACGATCATGACGTTCTCAGCCCGCTCTTTGGGGTCGGTCGCGAGCTCCGCGGCGAGCGCAGCATCCTTCTGCGGGTCGGCGTGGCGGGGTCGGGTGCCTTTGATGGGTCGGGTGCGGATGACTCCCCCGGCGCTCTGCAGGAACTGCTCGGGGCTGGCGCTGAGGAGCGCCCTCCCCCCGATGCGGACGAATCCTCCGTGATGAGCGGGGGTCGCCGCGCGCAGGCGCTCGTACACCGCGACAGCGTCATGATCGCCGGCCACGGTGAACCGTGTGGTGAGACACAGCTGATAGGCGGTCCCTGCGCGGATGAGGGCTCGGCATCTCTCGATCAGGTCGCCGTACTCACGGGGATCGTGCCCGGCCTCGGCGATTCGGGTGGGCGTGTCACTCCTGCCGGCGCCTCTCGACGGCGTGGGTGCCGTGGCCCGCTCCACGACAGCAGTCCACTCGTCGGCGTCTTCGTCAGTGCTGAGCGTCCACGCACGCTTCGCCGCGTGATCGAAGGCGACGACACGAGTGGCGCGCAGCCAGGAAGGTCGCTCGTCTCCGCCGTCCGTGTTCACAGGAGCGCCGGCGTCGCGCGCACCCCGCTCGTAGTCGCGCCACCCCACCCAGCCGCCGACAAACGGTGGGGTGACCTCCGCGATACCGGTATCAGCTGCAGTCACAGCGGAGACATCGAGCCGCACGTCCTCCCCCAGTGCAGACCGTTCTCCCGTGCCCACGAAGCTCCACCCTTCGGCGGCTCCCGTTCCCGCGTCGAGCCAGAACACGTCGTCCACTTCGGCCTCGAGCTTCCGGAACACCGTCGTCGGCTCAACCCAGGCGGGGAGCGGGCGAGGTCGGAGGCGCTCAGACATCTTTCCAGCCTAGGACCGGGCTGCTCCCGTATCCTCATGGAGTGGATGACCTCCTGCTCTGGCTCCTCGACACCGTGCAGTCGATCGACCCGGTCACTCGCACTCTGGTGGCCGGGCTCGCGGTGATGCTGGAGACGAGCATCCTCATCGGATTGATCGTTCCCGGCGACACGATCGTGATCATCGCGTCCATGGGTGTCACCACCCCCCTCGAGGGAATCGCGATGGGGGTCACCGTGGTCATCGGCTCCCTCATCGGTGAGAGCATCGGCTTCGCACTCGGGCGCTGGCTCGGGCCGCGCATCCGGTCATCGTGGCTGGGGCGGAAGATCGGCGAGCACAACTGGGTGCGCGCAGAGAACTACCTCGCCCGTCGCGGCGGCATCGCGATCTTCCTGTCCCGCTTCCTTCCTGTCCTGCACTCCCTCGTGCCGCTCACCGTCGGGATGAGCGATTTCGCCTATCGGCGCTTTCTCGCCTGGACGGCGCCCGCCTGCATCCTCTGGGCGACGGCATACGTGAGCGTGACGTCGCTGGCTGCGGGCAGCTTCCGCGAACTGGTGGAGCAGGTGCACTTCGCCGGCTACATCTTCGTCGGAGTCATCGCTCTCTTCCTTGTTCTCGTCTACCTCGGCAAGAGGCTCCTGCATCGACGTGAAGCCCGACACCTGGAGTCCGAGGAAGCAGACCTCGACGCCGACGTGAAAGACTGAGCCAATGGCCTCCGCACCCCCGGCGCCCCGGATCCATTGGTTCGCGCGACTCGAACACCGCCTCCACGTCTGGCGTGAAGGCCGTGCCCGCCGTCGCGGGCGGATCGCCACGATCCTGCCCTTCCCCGGGTATGGCGGACCGGGGTGGCTGCGAGTGGTCGGGCGAGTCCTGATCGTGCCGCCCGCGCGTCGCACCCGAGACGGTGAGCCGGCGAGCGTGCGTGGCTGGCGGAGTTTCGTCGGAATCCCCGTGAGCTTCGCGTCCGTCACCGTCCACTTCGGAGATACGGTGCATCATGTCGCCGCGGATCGCGGTGGTGTGATCGACACCGTCATCCACGCCGACCTCGAACCCGGGTGGCAGACGTTCACCATCTCGGTCGAAGGGCAGGAGCCCGTCGAGGCCCGGGCGTTCATCGTCGCGGCCACCACGAAGTTCGGCGTGGTCTCCGACGTCGACGACACGGTCATGGTGACCGCGCTTCCTCGTCCGTTCATCGCGTTCTGGAACTCCTTCGTGCTCGACGAGCACGCTCGCCTTCCGGTCCCCGGCATGGCCGTTCTCCTCGATCAGGTGCTACGCCAGCATCCCGGAGCACCGATGGTCTATCTGTCGACGGGAGCGTGGAACGTCGCCCCGACGCTCTGGCGCTTCCTCAGCCGCCATCTCTTCCCCGCGGGGTCGATGCTGCTCACCGATTGGGGACCCACGCACGACCGCTGGTTCCGCAGCGGTCGCGACCACAAGCTCAGCAACCTGCGACGGCTGGCCACGGAGTTCCCCGACGTGAAGTGGCTGCTGATCGGAGACGACGGTCAGCATGACGAGGCGATCTACACCCAGTTCATGGAGGAGCATCCGGATTCCGTCGCCGGCGTCGCCATCCGGCGGCTCTCCCCCGCCGAGGCAGTGCTCGCCGGTGGTCGCGCCGAGCCGGAACCACATGCCGCCGATTCCGCTCCGTGGGTGAGCGCCGAAGACGGCGCCGGGCTGCGCGATCAGCTCGGTGAAGTCGGCATCTTGAACTGACATGGTCATGGCACTCGACGATTGGCGAATGCGTGAGAGCGCGCACCAGGAGCGGGCCGACGCCTTGACCGCGGCCCATCGCGACCGGGCGACGCGCGCAGAGAAGCATCCGGTGTGGGACTTCCTCTTCACGTACTACGGTTACAAGCCGGCTCGGCTGCGGCGCTGGCATCCGGGTGCCGGTGTAGAGCTGACGGATGCCGTCGAGCGGCGCTCCTGGCGCTGGTACGGACCGGGAGGATCGGACACGGCCGCTGTGCCCGATGCCGCTGCTTTCGCCCGAGAGAAGCCCGAACTGGCGGCTCTCATCGAGCGGATGCTGCGCCGCACCGCCTCTCGCCCCGGGCAGTTCGGTTGCTTCGGGCTGCACGAATGGGCAATGGTGTACCGCGCGGACGAGCACCGGCATTCTGTGCCGCTCCGACTGGGACAAGCAGGCACCGATGCCGTGGTGAACGCACACGATCTTCGCTGCACTCACTTCGATGCGTTCCGCTTCTTCACTCCGGACGCGGTACCCCGCAACCGCACGGCGTTGACGCGCGACGACCAGCCGTTGTTCGAGCAGCCGGGATGTCTGCACGCGGGGATGGATCTGTACAAATGGGCAACGAAGCTCGGTCCGCTCATACCCGGTGAATTGCTGCTCGACACCTTCGAGCTCGCCCGCGACATCCGCCTGCTCGACATGCAGGCAGCGCCCTACGATCTTTCCGCGTGGGACGTCGTTCCGGTGCCGATCGAGACGCCCGAGGGCAAGGCGGAGTACGTGCGTCGTCAGCGCGAGTACGCCGAGCGGGGGGCCGCGCTGCGCACAGCGTTGCTCGCGTCGTGGCTCCCAGAGTCTGCCCACGCAGCGGCCTGAGGGTCGATCCGTGGTCTGAGCGTGTCAGCCGACCGCCCATGGTCCACCTGATTCAGCCGACGGGCGCGCAGTCGGTACACGCCGACCACTGCGCAGAAGCGGCCGCCAGACGCAGACGCAGCGTCATCACTCGGGTCGCTGCGTCCGTCAGCCGCTCGGCCGGCAGCGTCCCGGCGTCAACGGCCGCGGCGATCCCGGCGGCCATCCTCCCTGCTGTACCCGCATCGGAGCCGGCGATCATCAGCACCAGGTCGTTGCCGGCGGCCACGGCGGCCACACCGTTCGCAACCGGATCGGCGTACGCGGGGTCGCCGGAGGACAACAGCATGCCCAGATCGTCGGTCACGATGACGCCTTGGAAGCCGAGTTCGTCCCGGGCGATCTCGTGCCAGCGCGGCGACAGCGACGCCGGTGCGGTGTCGACGTCGGTGTAGGCGAGGTGCCCGAACATCAGTAGCGAGGCTCCTGCTTCGATTCCTGCAGCGAACGGTACCGCCTCTGTCTTCCGCCATTCGCTCAAGCTGAGGTCGGTGCTCGGGATACCCCGGTGCGAGTCGCCCGGCGCTGCGCCGTGACCGGGGAAATGCTTGACGGTGGAGCCGAGGAACTGCTCTTGCGCCGTCGTCGCGGCGGTCACACGATCCGCGGCGGACCGCGGGTCGGTTCCCAGTGCCCGCCCGTAGATGAATGATCCCGGGCTGCCGGGCACATCGGCCACCGTGCCGAAATTCACCGTGATCCCCGCGCGGGCGACGAGCGAGCCGCGAGCCGCGAAAGCGGCGGCGGTGTCGGCGACCGGGCTGTCCTTGAGCGTCGTCGACGAGGCGTACTCGTCGCCGTGCAGCCTCGAGACGATGCCGCCTTCCTGGTCGACCGCGACCAGGGGCGGTACCGCGGCATCGACCGTGAGCGCCGCCGTCAGCCGTTGGAGCTGGATCTCTGTTGCGGGGATGTTTCCGCCCATCAGGATGAAGCCGCCGAGCCCGGACTCCATGTACGACCGCAGGGCGGCCTCATCCGTTCCTGCCACGTGTCCCATGACCACGGTTGCGGCCTGCTCTGCGACAGTCATCTGCTGGACCATCGCCGCTGCCCTCTCAGCGGGCCCGTCGGCAGCAGAGACGGGGGTCGCCGACCTCGCCGGCTCGGCCACCGCCGCCGTTGTCACTGAGGACACGGATGCCGCAGCGACGGCGATGGCGACGAGCGCGGTGGCGGCGACGCCCCGGAATCGACGTTTCACGCATCTTCCTCGTTTCTGCGGCGGTGCGTCAGCAGGCGATGGCCTCAGCGATCGGCACGGAAGCGTCTGCGGTGCCGTTGCCGAAGCGAAGGGTGCGTCCGATCGTGCACGGCTCCGCGAGCGACGACGCGATCACAGCGGCGACGTCGGCGCGTGCCACCGCGCCGTCGCCCTCGGGGTCGAGCTGGATCCGGCCGGTCGGCTCGTCGAAGGTGAGCGAGCCGGGCGCGAGGATCGTGCCCTCCAAGCCGGTGCCGCGCAGGTGTTCGTCGGCCGCCCACTTGGCGTCGGCGTAGGCGAAGAACGAATCAGTCGGCGGCACTCCGTGGTCGGCGGTGGAGCCGATCCACGACACCATCACGTAGCGGCTGACGCCCGCCTGCTCGGCAGCATCCATCGAACGTGTGGCGGCGTCGCGATCGACGGCGTAGGTGCGCTCCGGGTCTCCGCCTCCGGCGCCGGCCGACCACACCGCGGCATCGTGCCCGCGAACGATGTCGGCGAGGGCGGCGACGTCCATGGTCTCGATGTCGGCGACGAGCGCTTTCGCCCCGCTCGCTTCGACATCGGCGGTGTGGTCGGGATTGCGGATGACAGCGGTCACCTCGTCACCCCGAGCGGTCAGCAGGGGGGCCAGCAGAAGGGCGATGCGGCCGTGGCCGCCGAAAACGATGATGCGGGACATGTCTTCACCCTACGCGCCCGCTCCGACGTCGACATGGGGACTGTCTTCGACGACGGGAGCGCCGGTCATTCGCAGCATCCTCTGGACCCCCTTCCCAGCGGATCGTCCCGCTCGGTTCGCGCCTATGGTGCTCGCCGACGGGCCGTAGCCGACCATCTGCACTCGTGGATCGGTCACCGCGGTCGTACCGCGGCCGTCCCGGTCGAGTTGGATGCCCCCGGCCACGGTGCGAAGGTGAAGAGGCGCCAGGTGGTTGATCGCCGGGCGGAATCCCGTGGCCCAGAGGATGACGTCCACCTGCTCGAACGAGCCGTCGGCCCAGCGCACCCCATCGGGCTCGATGCGTTCGAACATCGGTCTTGGCGACGCGTATGCGCCCAGGCGCTCGGCTTCCCGCTCTTGAGGGCGCAGCATGAGGCCCGTCACGCTGACGACGCTCTGCGGCGGCAGGCCCGCAGCGACGCGCTGCTCCACGAGCGCGACCGCGGCGGCACCTGCCTCCGGAGTGAAGTCATCGGTGCGCCACACCGGGGGCCTGCGAGTCACCCAGAGCGTGTCGGTGATCGGCGCGAGCGCCCCGATGAACTGCACCGCCGACGCTCCCCCGCCGACGACCAGTACCCGTTTGCCGACGAAGTGCGCGGGTCCGGGGTAGTCGACGGTGTGGAGCTGCTCTCCGACGAAGGTCTCCATGCCCGGGTAGTGCGGGAGGAAGGGGTGGGTCCACGTTCCGGTCGCGTTCACCAGTGTGCGGGTCGTCCATTCCCGGTCACCCGCGCGGACGATGAGCAGGCCACCGTCGTCCTCGACGCGGTCGACCACCACGGGCCGGATGACCGGCAGCGCGTGCGCGCGCTCGTACGCCGCGAAATAGGCGGGGACGGCGATGTTCGCTGGTTTGCCGTCACGGGGCGGCGGTGTGTCCTGAGGCAGCTCGGCGACACCGTGCACGTCACGCATCGTGAGGGCGTCCCACCGGTGCTGCCACGCTCCGCCCGGATGCGGGTCGCGATCCAGGACGACGTGCCAGATGCCCAATCGGGACAGGTGGAACGATGCCGAGAGGCCGGCCTGCCCTGCTCCGATCACGACGCTGTCGAGGATGTTCACGATGGAAGTCAACGTCGGCTCTGCCCCCGTTGTTCCGCGGTCTGACGACGCGCCCGGGCGCCCTTCCCCGATTGGTGCTCGCGCGGATTCGTGTAGTACTCTTTTCAAGTTGCTCCGGGGTTCACGGAGCAGTGTTCGGGCCTGTGGCGCAGCTGGTAGCGCACCTGCATGGCATGCAGGGGGTCGGGGGTTCGAGTCCCCCCAGGTCCACCGAAGAGAAGCCCTCCGAATCCGGAGGGCTTTCTTGTTTCTAGCGCGACCGACCACCGAGGTCAACCCGTGTTCCGCATCCGTGCCGACGGTCGTAGGGTGACGGCATCCGCATCACCCACGAAAGGATGCTGTCATGTCGAACCCCATCCCTCCCCTCGTTCCGTTCCCCGATGACGGCGACTCGAACGACGTCCCCACCCAGGACGTCGACGGAGAGAACGTCATCGACCCGGACGTCGACGATGCCCTCGTAGACAGCGCAGAGGCGGACAGAGTTGCTGCTGATGTCGATGTCGATGTCGATGGCGACGAGGACCGATAGACCGCCGGCACGCAGAAGCGCGCCCCCTCGAAGTTCGAGAGGGCGCGCTCCTATTCAGGTGCTCATCGCGCAGGCGCCATTGCCCCCGCGGGTGTGCGATCAGGCCGTCAGCAGCGGAGGCCGGTGAGCGATGGTGATCGGTCGAGTCGCGCGACTCGACCCGTGCATCCGTTCGACGTCCTCGAGCACCTCGAACGCATTGCCGTATCGGATCGCCAGCGGCAGCTCGCGCAGCCATGTGACCTCGACTTCGGTGTCCGCAACTTCGTACACGCACGCGACGACATGACGCGGATCGTTGTTGGGGTATTTCAGATCGTTGATCACCCATTCCGATGAGGTGATGCGGTGGAGCACATAGCGTGGATCCGGAATTTGTGACATCTGTCGGCCCTCCAGGACTCTCTCTCAGATCAGAGTGCCCGGGCATGCAGGCAAGGAGAAGGCCCTTGACAGGTCGCTCACAGGGTGCAGACGCCGTGTTCTCCCCCGGCTGGGCGCCGAATCAGTGGCCAGGCCGCACGGTCAGGTCGGTGAGATGCGCGTCACGCGGGAGGTCCAGTGCCGTGAGGATGGTGGTGGCGACCGCATCCGGAGTGATGAAGCGTTCGGGGTCATACGCCTGCCCTTCCTGCTGATGCACGCGCTCCTGCATGGGCGTGGCCGTTCGCCCCGGGAAGATCGACGTCACCCGTACGCCGTGCTCCGCTTCTTCGGCCCGCAGCGCATCGGCCAGCGCCTTCAATCCGTGCTTGGAGGCGGCATACGCCGACCAGCCGGCGTGGGCGTGCAGACCCGCACCAGAGTTGACGAACACGACCTGACCCCGCGATACCCGGAGAACGGGCAGCAGGAGGCGCGTGAGTTCCGCGGGCGCCACGAGATTGACGGCCAGCTGCTGTTCCCACAGCCCTGGGGGCAGATCTGCGACCGGGCCGAGGTCGACGACGCCCGCGGCATGAATCAGCGAGTCGATGCGCTCCGGAAGATGCTGCTTGGACAGGGCCCAGGACAGCCGACCAGGCTGAGCGAGGTCGGTGACCAGGGTCGATGCGCCGTGGAGCTGTGCGGCGATCTCCTGCGCGCGTCCGTGGTCGCGGGCGATCGCGATCACCTCATCGCCACGCTCGAGCAGGCGCCCGGCGAGGACCGCGCCGATGCCCGATCCCGCACCCGTGATCAGGTGAGTGGTCAACTCAGGACCGATCCGCCGGCTCTCCTGCCTCGATCGGAACGACCGGGCAGTCCTTCCACAGGCGCTCAAGACCGTAGTAGACGCGCTCCTCCTGGTGGAAGACGTGCACGATCAGGTCGCCGAAATCGAGCAGTACCCAGCGGGACTCGGCGCGGCCCTCGCGGCGAACGCGCTTGTGCCCCGATTCGATCATGCGGTCTTCGATCTCGTCCGCGATGGCGGCGACGTTACGCTCGCTGTTTCCGGTGACGAGAAGGAAGATGTCGACCAGCGGCAGAGGCTCGGAGACGTTGAGCGCGACCAAGTCCTCACCGCCCTTGTCGACGGCGGCTTGTGCTGCGATCCGCAGCATCTCTTCGGCAGTTTCAGGTGATTGCATCAGATGACATTCGTTGTGAAGGCGAAGACGAGAGCGACGCCCAGAGCGAGGGCGAGACCCCCCGCGACGATCGCCAGGGTGAGCATGAGTTTGTTGCCCTTTTCGGGCGCAGGCGGGCGGATGACCTCGCCCGCGGGTTTGATGGTGCTGACCGCGGAGCTCGCGGCGATGGGCGTCGGCGATGACGCAGGCGGAAGTTCACCGTCGATCAGGACGGAATCGATGTCTTTGCCGTCGGTGGTGCCGTCTGCGTGGCCGCGCGATCCCATCCCCCGGGGAAGCTCGTAGGAGCCCGTGACGAGGATCTCACCCGTCGAGGCGACGGGGCCCGAGAGCGACCCGTCACCGGCGGCGGGTGTGAAGATCAGAGCATTCGGGGCGGAGTGCTGCGATCCTGTCGAGTCGCCGCTCACCGTGAGCAGCTCATCGAACGAAGGCCGGAAGGGCGTCTGCGGATCGGGAGCGTCGGTCATCACGCCGACTCCGAAAGCAGGATTGACGGTCGGGCGCTCCTTCTCTGCGGATTCGTCGTCCTCGACATCGTCGTCGTCGCCCGCCGTGTCGGGTGCGGCCGGAGCGGCGAACGCCGGAACACCGGCCACGATGCGCGGGAGGCCGTCCTCGTCGGCGACCGGCGCCGTGCCGCCGCCATCGGTGTCGGACTGACCGGCAATCGGGTGCTCTGTCGAAGCATCATCCACAGTGGGAGCCTCGACGACGATGAGTTCTTCGACAGGTGCGTCCTCTTCGACGGGCGCCTCATCGACGATAGGGGCTTCTTCGACAGGTGCTTCGTAGACAGGTGTCGCTTCGAGGACAGGGGCCTCTTCGACCGGGGCCTCATCGACGACAGGTGCCTGAGGCTCGGCGTCCTGGTCGTCGGGTGCCGTCGACGTGGCCTTGATGCGCTCCTGCTCGCGGACCTGACGTCGGGTCAGCGGCGACGTGCCCAGGTTCACCTCGTCATCAGCCACCGGAGCGGGGGCGACGTCGGCGGGCTCGGCGGCGCGCGGCAAGGGGGGTGCGGCTCGCGCCGCCTCTGCGGCGGCCTCTGCCTGCTCCGGTGTGATCACGGGAGTTGAACCCGTCAACCGGATCTCCCGCAGCTGCTTGCGCGTCAGCGGACCGTGCTCCTGCTGATCCGATGTACTCATGCCTTGCTCCGATACAGATGATGCTTCGCGATGTACTGGACTACTCCATCAGGGACCAGGTACCAGACCGGCTGATCGTCGCGAACGCGTTCACGGCATGCCGTCGACGAGATCGACAGCGCCGGCACCTCCAGCTGGCTGACATTGTCGGTCGGGAGGCCGTCGGTGCTCAGAACGTGTCCTGGGCGAGAGACCGCGACAAAGTGAGCCAACTCCCACAACTCATCATGGTCCCTCCAACTGAGAATTTGCGCTACGGCGTCCGCTCCGGTGATGAAGAAGAGCTCCGCATCGGGTCGATCGCGCTTCAGATCTCGCAGAGTGTCGATGGTGTAGGTGGGGCCTTCGCGATTGATGTCGACTCGGCTCACCGTGAATTGCGGGTTGGATGCTGTCGCGACCACCGTCATCAGGTAGCGATGCTCACTGGGGGTGACGTCGGACTTCTGCCACGGATGACCGGTCGGTACGAAGACGACCTCGTCGAGGCCGAACGAGTGGGCCACTTCGCTTGCGGCGACCAGGTGACCGTGATGGATGGGGTCGAACGTTCCGCCCATCACGCCGATGCGCGGGGTGCGCGTGGTCGCAGCAGTGTTCATAAGGGCCTAGTGGCCGTGTCCTGCCTCGTGACCGTCCTTGCCGTGTCGAGCGGCCCACGCATCTGCCTTCGCCGAGTGGCGGTTGGCGACGTTCTTGTACGACAGGGTCACGAGACCGAGGAAGGCGAACACGATCGCGGCGATGACCCCGAAGATGAGTGTTTCGAGCGCGACGTTGCCATGGTGCTCGGTTTCGGCAGCGGCCATCGCGATCTGTGCGACGAGGTTCATCCTGACTCCGTTTCGTGGCGTGCTGTGCGGGATCCAGCGCGGTACAGCGTCCCCCAGTCTAGCCCTCAGCCGCGCGTCTGACCCGATCCACGCGCCAGCCACTTGGTGCTGGTCAGCTCAGAGAGACCCATCGGTCCGCGGGCGTGCAGCTTCTGCGTGGAGATCCCGACCTCTGCTCCGAACCCGAACTCGCCGCCGTCAGTGAACCGAGTGGAAGCGTTCGTCATCACCACGGCCGAATCGACCTCGGCGAGAAACCGCTCCGCGTTGCGCGCGTCCGTCGTCACGATCGACTCCGTGTGACCTGTGCTGTAACGCCGGATATGTGCGAGCCCGTCGTCGAGCGAGTCGACGACCTTCATAGCGATGTCCAGACTCAGGTACTCGGTCTCCCAGTCCTCCTCCGTGGCAGGGATCACGTTGGTCACCATGCCGGCGACGATGTCGTCGCCATGGATCGCCACCCCCTCGCTCTGCAGTGCGCTGGCGACGAGCGGGACGAGTCGCGGAGCCGCCTGACGGTGCACGAGGACCGTCTCCACGGCGTTGCAGACGCTCGGACGTTGAACCTTGGCGTTCACCACGATGTCGCGGGCCCAGTCGTCAGGTGCCGTCTCGTCGAGGAAGATGTGCACGTTGCCGGCGCCGGTCTCGATCACGGGCACGGTCGACTCGGTGACGACGGTCTCGATGAGGCCGGCGCTGCCGCGCGGCACGAGCACGTCGATGAAGCCCCGCCCGTGCATGAGCGCCTTCGCCCCCTCACGACCGAAGTCGTCGACGGTCTGGATCGCCTCTCGGGTCAACCCCGCACCCTGGAGGGCATCGCGCATGACCTCGACGAGGACGGTGTTGGAGTCGCGCGCCGCGCTTCCTCCCCGGAGCACCACGGCGTTGCCCGAACGCAGCGCGAGAGCGGCGATGTCTACTGTCACGTTGGGCCGGGCCTCGTAGATGGCGCCGACGACACCGAACGGCACGCGTACCTGCTCGAGCGACACCCCGTTGGGCATCCGGTGGCCGCCGACGACGCGCCCGACCGGGTCAGGAAGAGCTGCCACCTGTCGCACCGCTGCGGCGAGGGCGGCGACGCGCTTGTCGTCGAGACGCAGGCGGTCGACCAGCGAGTCGCCGATCCCGTCGCTTTCCCCTCGTGCGACGTCACGTCCGTTCGCCTCGATGATGCGTTCGGAGTGCTGTTCGAGGGCGACGGCGATCGCCTCGAGGGCGCGCTCTTTGTCAGCGCTGGTCAGAGCGGCCGTGGCGCGAGAGGCGTCTTTCGCGAGCTCCAGGCGCAGCTGCGGAGTCTGGTCGGTCATCCGCCCAGTTTAGGAGACCGCCGGTTCGAACCAGGTTCCTATTTCGGCGCCGGCGAGAGCCCGATCGACGAGGTCGGCGCTGGTGACCAGGACACCGATCCCGGATGCCGCGGCCAGGCGTGCTGCCGATACCTTGGTCGCCGCTCCCCCGGTACCGACGCTGTTGACCACGGTCGATCCGAACTCGAGTCCGGTGAGGTCGGCGTCGGGCGCCACCACGTCGATCGGCTCAGCGCGCGGATCGGTCGGTGGCTTCGTGTAGAGCGACTCGATGTCGCTGAGCAGGATCAATGCGTCGGCCTCGATCAGCTGCGCGACGAGAGCGCCGAGTCGATCGTTGTCGCCGAAGCGGATCTCCTGCGTCGCCACCGTGTCGTTCTCGTTGACGATCGGAAGGATGCGCAGACCGAGCAGGCGTTCCATCGCCCGTCGAGCGTTGGAGCGCGACGTCGGGTTCTCGAGATCACCCGTGGTGAGCAGCACCTGCCCGGCGACGATGTCGAAGGGACGAAGCGACTCCTGGTAACGGTAGACGAGGATGTTCTGCCCCACGGCCGCCGCGGCCTGTTGGGTTGCCAGATCTGTCGGGCGCGCCTCGAGGCGGAGGAACGGGATGCCGGTGGCGATGGCACCGGACGACACCAGCACGACTTCTGCGCCGCGGGCGTGCGCCGCCGCGAGAGCTTCGACGAGCACCGGTATCCGCCACGACGATTCCCCGCTCACGGAGGAGGAACCCACCTTCACCACGATGCGGGATGCCGTGGCGAGATCTGCGCGCGTGTGAGCGGTCACTCTCCGTCCTCGCGGTATGCCGCGAGGCGCTGAGCCTCCACCTCCGCACGAGCCTGAGCCTTGGCGTCCATGCGTTCGTAGTACTTCTCACGGCGCTCGGATGTCGTACGACGGTCGTTGGGAGCGAGTCTCGGGTCAGTTCCTCGAGGTGCGGTCATCAGCTCGGCAGCGGAGCTCATCGTCGGCTCCCAGTCGAAGACGATGCTGTCGCCCTCGCCGATCACCACGGTGGAGCCCTGTACGGCTCCGACGCGGAAGAGCTCGTCTTCGACGCCGATCTTCTCGAGCCGGTCCGCGAGGTACCCCACGGCTTCTTCGTTCTGGAAATCGGTCTGCTGCACCCAGCGCACCGGCTTCTCGCCGAGGATGCGATAGACGTTGCCGTAGCTGCCACCCTCGACGCGGATGCTGAACTCCTTCTTGGAGCCGCGGGGGCGGATGACGACGCGCTCGCGCGGCGTCGCGACGACAGCCTCGGCCCGGTGCTTGTCGACGAGTTCGCCGAGTGCGAGCGTGAGCGGGCGAAGACCCTCGTGCGAGACGGTGGAGATCTCGAACACTCGGAAGCCGCGGGCTTCGAGGTCGGGGCGCACCATTTCGGCGAGCTCGCGGGCCTCGGGGACGTCTATCTTGTTCAGCGCGATGAGCTGCGGGCGCTCGAGCAGAGGGGTCTGCCCCTCAGGCACCGTGTAGGCGGCGAGTTCCGCGAGGATCACGTCGAGATCGGAGATCGGGTCGCGACCCGGCTCGAGGGTGGCGCAGTCGAGGACGTGCAGGAGCGCGGAACAGCGCTCGACGTGGCGGAGGAACTCCAGTCCGAGTCCTCGCCCCTCACTCGCGCCTTCGACGAGACCGGGTACGTCGGCGACCGTGTAACGGAAGTCCTCCGACTGCACGACCCCGAGGTTCGGGTGCAGGGTGGTGAACGGGTAGTCGGCGATCTTCGGCCGCGCGGCGGAGATCGCGCCGATCAGGCTCGATTTGCCCGCGGAGGGATAGCCGACGAGCGCGACATCGGCGACCGTCTTGAGCTCGAGGACGACATCGCCTTCGTATCCGGGGGTGCCGAGCAGGGCGAACCCGGGAGCTTTCCGCTTCGGGGACGACAGAGCGGCGTTGCCCAGACCACCGTGACCGCCGGCAGCGACGACGAAGCGCTCGCCCGGTTCGACCATGTCGATCAGCACGTCGCCGGCCGGAGTCTTGACCACCGTGCCGACGGGAACCGGAAGCTCGAGAGTCTGTCCGACGAATCCAGAGCGGTGATCGCCCATTCCGGGTCCGCCGTTGCCGGCGCTGCGGTGCGGCGAGTGGTGGTACGACAGCAAGGTGCCGGTCTGCGGGTCGGCGACGAGAACGACGTCGCCTCCGTCCCCGCCGTTGCCCCCGTCGGGACCACCGAGCGGCTTGAACTTCTCGCGGTGAACGGAGACACAGCCGTTGCCGCCTTTACCCGCGCGCAGATGCAGCGTCACGGTGTCGACGAACGTGATCATGTCTCGATCTCCTCTAGATGTGGGCCTCTCAGCCCATCGGGGCCCGGAGGGCAGATACGCGGACGGGGCGAGCCGAAGCCCGCCCCGTCCGGATGTTCAGTGTTGCGCTGTGATCACTCAGCAGCAGCGACGATGTTGACGACCTTGCGGCCGCCCTTCGCACCGAACTGGACCGCACCGGCGGCCAGAGCGAAAAGCGTGTCGTCTCCGCCACGTCCGACGTTCACGCCGGGGTGGAAGTGCGTGCCGCGCTGGCGGACGATGATCTCGCCGGCGAGGACCTGCTGACCGCCGAAGCGCTTGACACCAAGTCGCTGGGCGTTGGAGTCACGACCGTTACGGGTGGAGCTTGCGCCCTTTTTATGTGCCATGTCCTGGTCTCCTCGGTCTTACTTGATGCCGGTGATCTTGACGCGAGTGAGCTCCTGACGGTGCCCCTGGCGCTTCTTGTAGCCGGTCTTGTTCTTGTACTTCTGGATGATGATCTTCGGGCCACGGAGGTTCGCGATGACCTCAGCGGTGACCTTGACCTTCGCCAGCGAATCGGCGTCGGTGGTCACCGTGGCACCGTCGACGAGCAGCACAGCGGCAAGCTCGATCTTCTCGCCCTGGGCAGCCTTCACGCGGTCGAGCTGAACGATCGTGCCGACCTCGACCTTCTCCTGCCGCCCACCGGCGCGCACTACTGCGTAAACCACTTCATACCTTGTTTCGTTGGGGAGCTCGTCGGCTCCGAGAATCTCACGGGAAGACTGTTGCTTGCATGCGTCGCGGACGACGGGCACGAACACAAGACTCTCCGCTCCGTCCGTCGAGGACAGGGCGGCATACGCACCAAGGGACTACTTTACCCGATGCGAGACACTGTCGCAAAGCGTGTCGCACATCCGCTCCTCCGTGGACGTGTTCGCGCCTCCCCGGCCCGCCCGGTTCTAGGCTGGCGGGATGACCGTTCTCGTCGACGACCCCCGCTGGCCGGCGCACGGACGCCTGTGGGCGCACCTCGTCAGCGACGCGAGCCTCACCGAGCTGCACGCCTTCGCGCAGGCACAGGATGTGCCCGCCCGCGCGTTCGACCGCGACCACTACGACGTTCCCGAGGACATCGTCCCCCGGCTCATCGCAGCGGGCGCTCAGCACGTCGGCGGGAAGGAGCTGGTGCGACGACTGATCGCGTCAGGCCTCCGGGTCCGCGCTCGCGACCGCGGCTGAACCGTCGTTGTTCACCGACACCGGTGTGCCCGTCAGCGCCGCGGTGCTGACACGACGGCGACCGCGTCCCTGACCGGGCGCCTTGGGCTCCGGAAGGGCGTCGAGCACCGAATCGAGCAGCTGCTCGGCGGGTGACTTCGGCGCATTGCGGTCGGCGCCGCGCTTCTTCCGCGGTTTCTTCGCGCGGTCGGACGTGACCGGAGCCGCCTCGGCGGACTCGGCAGACCCGGCATCCGCGGCGATCTCGACGGGCTCCAGGTTCGGCGCCAGAGTCGATGCCGCGATCTGGGCGAGTGCGGTCTTGGCGCCCTCGGGGATGCTGTGCGTGACGTTGGGCGCCGGCGGCGGGGTCTGATTCTGACCGCTGTTCCCGCGCTGGCGACGGTTGTTGCCCTGACCGTTGCCGTTCCCGTTACCACCGCCGTTGCCGCTGCCGTTGCCGTTGCCGTTGGACCGGTGCTTGACGACGGGATCGTGGTGCACGATGACACCTCGACCGGCGCACACCTCGCACGCCTCGCTGAACGTCTCGAGCAGACCGAGCCCCAGCTTCTTACGGGTCATCTGCACGAGACCCAGCGAGGTGACCTCGGCCACCTGGTGCTTGGTGCGGTCTCGGCTCAGGCATTCGATGAGGCGCCGCAGCACGAGATCACGGTTGGACTCGAGCACCATGTCGATGAAGTCGACGACGATGATTCCGCCGATGTCGCGCAGACGGAGCTGGCGGACGATCTCCTCCGCCGCCTCGAGGTTGTTCTTGGTGACGGTCTCTTCGAGATTGCCGCCGGAACCGACGAACTTTCCGGTGTTGACGTCGACGACGGTCATCGCCTCGGTGCGGTCGATGACGAGCGATCCACCCGAGGGCAGCCAGACCTTGCGGTCGAGTGCCTTCTCGATCTGCTCCGTGATGCGGAACGCGTCGAACGGGTCGGACTCGTCTTCGTACGCCTCGACCCGCTCGAGGAGGTCGGGCGCGACGCTCTCGAGGTAGGCACGGATCGTGCGCTGCGACTCTTCACCCTGGATGAGCATCTTGGTGAAGTCCTCGTTGAAGACGTCACGAACGATCTTGACGAGGAGGTCCGGCTCCGCGTGGAGCAGAGCGGGAGCCTGCTGGTTCTCGAGGTGCTTCTGCACGTGCTCCCACTGCGCGGTGAGACGCTGCACATCCCGGGTGAGCTGATCTTCGGTCGCACCTTCGGCCGCGGTGCGGACGATGACTCCGGACGACTCGGGGAGCACCTCTTTGAGAATGCGCTTGAGGCGCGCACGCTCGTTGTCGGGCAGCTTCCGGCTGATGCCGTTCATCGAGCCGCCCGGCACGTACACGAGGTAGCGGCCCGGCAGCGAGATCTGACTGGTGAGTCGCGCACCCTTGTGACCGATCGGGTCCTTGGTGACCTGCACCAGCACACGGTCGCCCGGCTTGAGTGCCAGCTCGATACGCCGGGGCTGGTTGCCGGTCTCGACGCCGTCCCAGTCGACTTCACCTGAGTACAGGACGGCGTTGCGTCCGCGCCCGATGTCGACGAAGGCCGCCTCCATGCTGGGCAGCACGTTCTGCACACGACCGAGGTAGACGTTGCCGATCAACGACGCGTCCTGGTTGCGGGCGACGTAGTGTTCGACGAGCACGCCGTCTTCAAGCACGCCGATCTGGGTGCGGCCGTTCTTGGAGCGCACGACCATCTTGCGGTCGACGGATTCGCGGCGGGCGAGGAACTCGGCCTCTGTCACGACGGGGCGACGGCGACCGGCGTCGCGGCCGTCGCGGCGGCGCTGCTTCTTGGCTTCGAGGCGCGTCGAGCCCTTGATGGCCTTCGGTTCGGTGATGTACTCCACCACTCGCTGGCGCTGACGGGGCTCGTCGCGCTGCTCGTCCGCGTCCGATCCGCCCCGACGCCGACGCCCACGACGAGCGGATGCCGGCTCTTCCTCGTCGCGCTCGGCGATGCGATCGAAGATGCGCTCTTCCCGTCCGGGGCGCGCCGGCAGCGCGACGACCTCGGGTGCGTAGAAGTGCAGCTGAGTCGAGACCTGCGACACGAACACCTCGGGCAGGAGCCCGAGCGAGACAGCGGTGACAGGAGCCTCCTCTGCGGTGTCGGAGACTTTCGTCTCCGCGGACGCCGTCTTGGCGGTGTCGTCGGACGCGGCCGAATCGGCGTCGGCCTGCGAGTCCGCGGTGGAGGCCTCAGACGATTCCGCGTCGGCCGAAACTGCCGGCTTCACGTCCGACTCGGCCTCGAGGCTCGCCGCCACCAGCGCCTCGGCGACCGCTTCGGCTCCGCCGTCCGTCTGGTCAGCTTCTCGAGAGCCCCCCTCGGACGCGGCCGATGCCTCCTCGTTGGCGGCCTCCGCCGAGATGGCGGCTTCGGCGACCACCACGGCGACGGCTTCCGCCTCACCGACCGCCGCGTCTGCGTCCGACGACGCCGAATCGCGGCTCACCTCGGCCTGGGACTCTGCGTCACCGCCGTATTCGTCCGACGGCGTCAGCGGCGCCTGGGCGTCAGCCGACAGTTCGTGGGTAGGGGTGTTGGTGTCATTCGTCTCATCGGCCATCTCTGGCTAACTCCCTGCGCGGGGCACTGCTGCTCCGCGAAATCTCATGCGGCACCCGCGGGTGCCGCGAACTCAATCGGCGTGCGGCCGGCTCATGGCTCTGGTCGCGTGGGGCATGGGCCCCGAAGTCTGCGTCGATGCGTGTCACGGCTGCGCCGTTCATTGCATCACAGGCCATTATCGCACCAAGTCGTCCCGAATACGGCATCTCGGGTCCGACACCGCGTTTTCACCGGCCTGTTCTCCGCGCTTCCATAGCCGTCACTGAGATAATCCGGATATGAGCGAGCAGCGTCCCCGCCCCGTCGTCTACGCCGTCTGGCTGATCATCGCCAGCGTCATCGGCTGGTTCGCCGCCTTCCAGCTGACGGTGGAGAAGTTCGCGCTTCTGGAGAATCCCTCCGAAGCACTGTCCTGCGACCTCAGCCCCTTCATCCAGTGCAGCACCAACCTCGCCTCCTGGCAGGGCTCGGTGTTCGGTTTCCCGAACCCGATTCTGGGCCTCACCGGATGGATGGCCCCCCTCGTGGTCGGCGTCGCGCTTCTCGGAGGCGTCCGTTTCCCCCGCTGGTTCTGGGGCGCGTTCGGCGCCGGGATCACCTTCGCGTTCGGTTTCGTCTGCTGGTTGATCGGCCAGAGCCTCTACGACCTCTTCGTCCTGTGCCCCTGGTGCATGGTGACCTGGGCGGTGACCATCCCCACCTTCTTCGCCACGATGGTGCACCTCACCCGCAACGGCACCTTCACGACGAACGAGAAGGCACGGGAGCGCGCCGACAAGCTCATGCCATGGGTACCGCTGGCGACCGTCCTCGCCTATGCCCTGATCATCGTCCTCGCTCAGCTGCAGGGCCTGGACTTCCTCGGCGAGATGGCGAAGATCCTGTTCTGATCGACACCCGGATCCACTCCCGTACAGACGAAAGCCCGTCCACTGCGCAGTGGACGGGCTTTCGTGCGACGGGCGTCAGTCGAACCAGATGCCGAGCTCGCGCGCGGCCGATTCCGGGCTGTCAGACCCGTGCACGAGGTTCTGCTGGACCTTCAGGCCCCAGTCGCGGCCGAAATCGCCGCGAATCGTGCCCGGGGCCGCAGTGGTCGGGTCGGTGGTGCCGGCGAGGGACCGGAATCCTTCGATGACACGATTGCCGGCCAGTCTGATGGCGACAGCCGGACCCGAGAGCATGAATTCGATGAGGGGCTCGTAGAACGGCTTGCCCTCGTGCTCGGCGTAGTGTGCGGCCAGACGGTCCCTGTCCGGCTCGACGAGGCGGATGTCGACGAGGGCGTAACCCTTTGCCTCGATACGAGCGAGAATCGCGCCGGTGAGTCCGCGGGCGACGCCGTCGGGCTTGACGAGGACGAGTGTTTCTTCGGTGGCCATGTCAGTCATTCACTCTCTGTCTGAGTCTCGGTCGAAGGCCCGGTCGGGCGTCGTGCGTCCAGTCGGGCCCCCATGATCGTCGCATACGCCCACATGCCGCCGAAAATCAGGACGACCAGCAGCACGGCCGGGACGAGGATAGCCGCCAGGGCGATGATGACCTGGATGACCCAGCCGGCGGTGATCGCCCACGGCCTCGTGATCATCCCCGCGACCAGGATGCAGGCGACGCCCACGGCGGCCCCCGCCACGATTCCCCACCACTGCTCGATGCCGGCGGGGAGTGTCTTGAGTCCGAAGATGGTCAACCCGACGAGGAAGACGACGATCGCCTCGAAACCGAGGACGATGGGTGCGAGCTTCTGCACCAGCGTCCGGGGAGGTCGAGGAGCACGAGCCGGTGCGGCGTCCGCAGTCACGCTCGCCACCCCGCTTTCCAGTCCTCGGCTTCGGCGAGAGCGATCGCCTCACCGGCGAGCACCACGGAACCGGTGATGATCACCGCGCGTCGGTCCGACGATGCCGCCCATTCGCGCGCCGCGTCGGCCGCCTCTGCGAGGGAATCGTGGACGGTGACCCGCTGCCCGACCTGCTCGACGAGGTCCGCGATGGCATCCGCGTCGCTGGCTCGGTCCGAGTCGGGTGCGGTGGCGAACACGTGCGCGGCCGCGGGGGCGAGGTGCCCGATGATGCCCGCAGCGTCCTTGTCCGAGAGCACGCCGAGGACGAGACCCCACTCGTCGAAATCGAAACTGTCGTCGAGGGCCTGAACCAGGGCTCGCGCACCGTGGGGGTTGTGCGCGGCGTCGACGACGACGGTCGGCGCGATGCCGAGCAGCTGCAGGCGTCCCGGCGACGTCGCCCCCTGGAGACCGTCCGAGATGACGTCCGCGGCGATGGGCCGCGACCCCCCTCCGATGAGAGACTCTACGGCGGCGACCGCAAGGGCGGCGTTATGTCCCTGATGCGCGCCGTAAAGCGGCAGGTATTCCTCGACGTACTCCCCCGCGAGCCCTCGGACGGTGAGGAGCTGCCCGCCGACGGCGAGCTTCTGATCCGCCAGACCGAAGTCCTCACCTTCGAACACGATCGTGGCGCTGCGCTCTGCCGCGACGCGGCGGAGCACCTCGACCACCTCCGCCGGCTGCTGGGCGGAGACGACGGCGGCGCCCTCCTTGATGATGCCTGCCTTGACCTCCGCGATCTCGGCTATCGTCGCGCCGAGCCGATCCGCATGGTCGATGTCGATGGGCGCGAAGACCGCGACGTCACCGTCGGCCGTGTTGGTCGAGTCCCACTCGCCCCCCATGCCGACTTCGAGCACGAGCACGTCCACCGGCGCATCCGCCACCGCCACGAAGGCCAGGACGGTGAGCAGCTCGAAGAACGTCAACGGCGCGTCATCGGCGGCCGCGAACTCGGCGTCGACGATGTCGACGAACGGCTCGATCTCATCCCAGGCGTCCGCGATCGCGGCGTCGTCGATCGGCTCACCGTCGATCATGATCCGCTCGGTGAAGCGTTCCAGATGCGGACTCGTGAAGAGGCCGGTGCGCAGGTCATGCGCGCGCAGGAGGCTCTCGATCATCCGGGCCGTCGAGGTCTTCCCGTTCGTGCCGGTGATATGCACGACCCGATAGGTGCGCTGCGGATCATCCAGGAAGGCGAGCACGCGCGCGGTGCGCTCCTTTCGCGGCTGCACCCAGCGCTCGCCCGCGCGAGCGAGGAGCGCTTCGTAGACGGCATCCGCCCGTTCACGATCGCTCATGACGCCTCCTCTCCGACAACCGCGGTGGTGTCGATGGTGACGATGAGGGGCGCCTTCGTGGAGCCCAGCGCCCGTGCGCCGGACCGGAACACGCCGTCCCCGGGACTGGTGACGTGATCGACGAGCTCGTCGATGCCGTCCGTCGGCTGGACCGCGAAGGCGATCGACAGCGTCTCACCCGCGATCAGGTCCGCATGCGCATTCAGCGCCTCGGCGTCGCTCGGCGCAGCGTTGAGAGCGAGGACGATGCGGTCGCTGACGTCCAAGCCCGCATTCTTGCGCGCCTCCTGCACGACACGGATCGCGTCTCGAGCGAGTCCCTCGGCTTCGAGCTGCGGCGTCGTCTGCGTGTCAAGCAGCACGAAGCCACCCGAGGGAACGATCGCCAGCGCCTCTCCGTCCGGCCTCCCGGTCGTCTCGAGGGCGAGCTCGTACTCGGCGGGTTCCAACGCGATGCCGCCGGCGGTCACCACCCCGTCGACCTCGGACCAGTCGCCGGCTTTCGCGGCCTTGATCACCGTCTGCACGTTCTTACCCAGTCGAGGGCCCGCCGCACGTGCATTCACGCTCAGGCGCTGGCTGACACCGTACTCGGCCGCGGCGGACTCACCCAGAGAGACCAGCTCGACCGACTTGACATTGAGTTCCTCGCGAAGGATGTCTTCGAACTGACCGAGAGTGGCCGCGAGCGGTGACACCACGGTCAACCGGGCCAACGGCAGACGCACGCGCAGCTTCTCCTTCTTGCGCAGGGCATTGCCGACGCTCGACAGCTCGCGGACGGCATCCATCGCATCGCGGATCTCATCGGCAACAGGGAAGACCTCAGCGTCCGGCCAGTCCTGCAGGTGCACGCTGCGTCCTCCCGTGAGCCCCTGCCAGACGCGCTCGCTGATCAGCGGCACCAGCGGCGCGGCGACGCGGCACAGCGTTTCGAGCACCGTGTAGAGCGTGTCGAACGCCTCACGGCTGCGCGGGTCGTCGGTCACGCCGACCCAGAAACGATCGCGCGAGCGTCGGATGTACCAGTTGGTGAGCACCTCGGCGAAGTCACGAAGTCGCGCAGAGGCCGTCGTCGAATCGAGACCCTCGAGGTCCGCCCGCACCTCGCGCACGAGATCGCCGAGACGGGCGAGGATGTAGCGGTCGAGCACGTCCGTCGAATCGGTGCGCCACTGCGCCTCGTACCCCTGGGGCGTTTCGTCTCGCTCCGCTCGCTCGACGACCGAGGTCGACGCGTTCGCGTACGTCGCGAAGAAGTACCAGGAGTTCCACAGCGGGAGCAGGAACTCGCGAACCCCGGAGCGGATGCCCTCCTCGGTGACGGCGAGGTTTCCGCCGCGAAGGACGGAGCTCGACATCAGGAACCAGCGCATGGCGTCGGAACCGTCGCGGTCGAGCACCTCGGACACGGCCGGGTAGTTCCGCAACGACTTCGACATCTTGTAGCCATCGCTGCCGAGGACGATGCCGTGACAGCTCACCCCCGTGAACGCGGGACGATCGAACAACGCCGTCGAGAGGACGTGCATGAGGTAGAACCAGCCGCGCGTCTGCCCGATGTACTCCACGATGAAGTCGGCCGGTGCGTGCGAGTCGAACCACTCCTGGTTCTCGAACGGGTAGTGAACCTGGGCGTACGGCATGGACCCGGAGTCGAACCACACGTCGAAGACGTCTTCGATCCGCCGCATCGTGCTCTTACCGGTGGGGTCGTCCGGGTTCGGACGGGTGAGGTCGTCGATGTAGGGACGGTGCAGGTCGACCTCTCCCTCCGGATTGCGCGGCAGCGTGCCGAAGTCGCGCTCGAGGTCCTCCAGCGACCCGTAGGCGTCGAGCCGCGGATACGCCGGGTCGTCGCTCTTCCAGATCGGGATCGGTGAACCCCAGTAGCGATTGCGGCTGATCGACCAGTCGCGCGCACCCTCGAGCCATTTGCCGAACTGGCCGTGTTTGACGTTCTCCGGCACCCACGTGATCTGCTCGTTGTTCGCGAGCATCTTGTCCTTGATGTCCGTGACACGGATGAACCAGCTCGACACGGCCTTGTAGATCAGCGGGTTCCGGCACCGCCAGCAGTGCGGGTACGAGTGCTCGTAACTCTGCAGCCGGACGAGCCGTCCACTGTCGCGGATCATGCGGATGAGGGGCGTGTTCGCCTCCATCCACAGTTCACCGGCGACATCGGTCACGTTCGGCAGGAACCGCCCGCCGTCGTCGAGGGAGATGATCGTGGGGATGCCGGCCGCTCCCGCCACGCGAAGGTCGTCCTCGCCGTAGGCCGGAGCCTGGTGGACGATGCCCGTGCCGTCGGTGGTCGTCACGTAGTCGTCGGCGAGGATGCGCCACGCGTTCTCGGTGCCGTAGACCTCGGCATCCGCGTAGTAGTCGAAGATCCGGTCGTAGGTGACGTCCTGCAGCTCCGCGCCCCGGAGCGTCGCGTCGACAGCGGCGAGCGCGTCCTCGGTGTTCTCGTAACCGAGGTCCTTGGCGTATCCCCCCAGCAGTTCGCGCGCCAGGAGATAGCGATGAGCGGATGCTTCGACGGCGGCATCCGTCGTTCCCGGGGTCTGATGCACGTCTGCGGCGCCGAGCGGGCCAGCGGGGACGACGACATAGTCGATGTCCGGGCCGACGGCGAGCGCGAGGTTCGTCGGAAGGGTCCACGGGGTCGTCGTCCAGGCGAGCGCTCGAACGCCGGTGAGGCCGAGTGACTCCGCCTTCGCTCCGGTCAGCGGGAAGGTGACCGTCACGGAGGGGTCCTGACGCATCTGATAGACGTCGTCGTCCATCCGCAGCTCATGGGCGGAGAGGGGTGTCTCGTCGCGCCAGCAGTACGGCAGCACCCGGTATCCCTCGTAGGCGAGACCTTTGTCGTAGAGGGTCTTGAACGCCCAGAGGACGCTCTCCATGTAGTTCACGTCGAGGGTCTTGTAGCCGCGGTCGAAGTCGACCCATCGTGCCTGGCGAGTGACGTAGTCCTCCCACTCGCGGGTGTATTCGAGGACGGAGCTCCGGGCCTTCGCGTTGAACACGTCGATGCCCATGGCTTCGATCTCGCTCTTCTCGGTGATCCCGAGTTGCTTCATCGCCTCGAGTTCGGCGGGGAGTCCGTGGGTGTCCCACCCGAACACACGGTCGACCTTGTGGCCGGTCATGGTCTGGAAACGCGGGAAGACGTCCTTGGCGTAACCGGTGAGCAAGTGCCCGTAGTGGGGCAGGCCGTTGGCGAACGGAGGGCCGTCGTAGAAGACCCATTCCGGCGAACCCTCGCGCTGCGCGATGGAGGCGCGGAAGGTGTCGTCCTTCGCCCAGAAGTCCAGCACCTCCTCCTCGATCTGGGGGAAGCGTGGGCTGGGAGAGACAGCGGCGTGGCCTGTCGGTTGGTCGGCGGTGTCGGCGGCGGGGCCGAAGGAGGAACGCGGGTAGGTCATCGTGTCTCGCAGTGGTCGTCGTGGCGGATGCTCCTGCGAGGACGATCCTCGCGGACCGCGGTACCACCTCGCGTGCCTCTGCGCCCCATCGACAAGCGTCGGGACTCAGGGACCACTCTCACTGCGGCTGTGACGGGCCTGCCCCGCTCGGTTCTACTGGGCCGTTCTCGTGTGAGGACGGCTGTTCTTCCGAGAGCTCCCCGGTGATGCCGGATCGATGCTCGTGTGACCATTGTACGCGCGCAGTGGGGTTCCGTCCTTCCCCGATCTGCCACGCTCCCCCGAGCGCCTACCCTCGAACCATGGCCCGGTCATCCGAATCCCCCGTCGCGCCCCGCGTCTCGCTCCCTGACCTCCCTGAAGAGTTCGTTCCGGCGACGCCCGCCCGCAGGGCCGACCTGCTCGCCGCCGCCCTCGATCTCACCGGCACCGCGGACCTCGCGTACGCCTCTCTCGAGCAATGCACGGTCCACGCGGACACCGATTCCGTCGATCTGACGGGGGCCACTGTCCTCGACGTCGCGATGACGGGTGTACGGACGACGGCTCTGCGCTTGCGGGACAGCGGGATCCGCCGACTGTCGATCCGCGGGGGCCGCATCGGCACGCTCGATCTCAGCGGTGCGCGAATCGACGAGCTCGAACTCCTCGACCTCAAGATCGACTATCTGAACCTCGGCGGCGCCCGCGCCACCGACGTCGACATCTCCGGGTGCAGCATCCGCTCCATCGACATGCCGCAGTCGGAGCTCCGCCGCGTGCGCTTCTCGAACTGCTCCAGCGACGAGGTCGACCCACGGGGCATGCGTGCCACCGACGTGGATCTGCGCGGTCTCGACGCGCTCTCCTACCTCGATGTGAACAGCCTTCGCGGGACGACGCTCTCCGGGCTCCAGGTGCAGCATCTCGCCGCGGTGATGGCGGCGGGCCTCGGCATTCAGATCAGGGACTGACCGGTCCGCTCGCGGCCAGCAGTTCTTTCGTGAACGGATGCTGCGGCTGCGAGAACACCGCCGCCGTCGCCCCCTGTTCGACGATGCGCCCGTCCTGCATCACGAGCACGTCGTCGGCGACGGCGCCGATCACGTCGAGGTCGTGCGACACGAAGATCATGGTGAGCCCGCGTCGCGTCTGCAGGGTCGCCAGCAGGCGAAGGATGTGCTCCCGCACGGACGGGTCGAGTGCAGAGACGGGCTCATCCAGCACAAGCACCTCAGGGTCCGCCGCCAGAGCGCGAGCGATCGCCGCACGCTGACGCTGTCCGCCCGACAACGCGACCGGCCGCCGCTTCCCGAGCGCGGGGTCGAGATCGACTTCGGCGAGAAGCGCCGCCACGCGCGCGGCCCGCTGCCCGCGGGGCACGCCGCCTGCCTCGAGTGCCTCTCGCAGCGAGCGGTCGATCGTCCAGCGCGGATCGAACGCGCCGAACGGGTTCTGGTGCACCAGCTGCACCCGCCGTGCGCCCTGCCAGCGAAGTGCACCGGCATCGGGCTGCTCGACGCCGACGATCATCCGCGCCAGCGTCGTCTTCCCCGATCCCGACTCCCCGACGATGCCGAGGGTCGTGCCTTCCGCGACGGAGAAGGAGGCCTCGACGACTGCGGGGACGCCGCCGAACCCCTTCGATACGGCGCTCGCCGCCAGCAGCGTCTCGGATACCGACGTGACGGTCGCCCGTGGTTCGTGGATCGTCGCGGCGATGAGCTGCCGCGTGTACGGGTGCTGCGGGTTCTCCAACACCTCCGACACCCGCCCGGATTCGACCACCTCGCCTCGCCGCATGACCAGTACCCGGTCCGCGAGTCGCCGGACCGCAGCGAAGTCATGGCTGATGAAGACGACGGCCGTGCCCGAGTCCGCGATCTCTCGAAGCAGGTGGAGGATCCTCGCCTGCACCGTGGCGTCGAGAGCCGTGGTCGGCTCGTCCGCGACCAGCACCGCAGGCATCGCGGCGATCGCCGACGCGATGAGCGCCCGCTGTCGCAACCCTCCGGACAGCTCATGCGGATGCTGACGCGCACGGCGCGCGGCATCCGGCATCCACACGCGTCCGAGGAGTTGGCTGACCCGCTCGGCGACGGCGGCCCGGCCACGGACCATTCGATGAATCTTCAGGGGTTCGCCGATCTCATCGCCGACCCGGCGCAATGGGTCCAGCGAGACCAGTGCATCTTGCGAGACGAGCGTGATGCGCCGGCCGCGGAGTTCCCGCCACTCGTGCTCGGTGAGAGAACCCGCGTCCGTCCCGTCGATCGCGAGCCGCTCGACGGTGACCTGCGCGTCAGACGGGGTCAATCCCAGCAGCGCGCGGGCCGTGAGCGACTTGCCCGCCCCCGACTCGCCGACGATCGCGACGCATTCGCCCGGAGCGACGGCCAGCGAGACGCCGTCGACGACCGTCTCCGCGGCGAAGGCGATCCGAAGACCCTCGACGTCGAGTGCTGCAGTCATCGGGTCCGCCCTTCCGATCGCGCCCGCAGAGTTCGGCCGACCACGGTGGCAGCGACGACGGTGAGGGTGATCGCGATGCCGGGGAAGACCGAGATCCACCATGCCTGACCGAGGACGTTGCGTCCTCCGGCGAGCATGAGCCCCCACTCGGGCGTCGGCTCGGCCGGCCCCAGCCCCAGGAAGCTCAGCCCCGCCGCCGCGAGGATGCTCGAGCCGATGCCGATCGTCGCCAGCACGCTGAGAGAACCGAGCACCCCGGGGGCGACGTGTCGGAGGAAAGCTCTGAGCGGCGGCACCCCGAGGATCCGAGCAGCCTCCACGTGCTCCGCGACGCGAAGCGTGCGGGTCTGCACCCGAGCGAGTCGGATGTACACGGGCACCGCCGCGATGGTCACGGCCACCGCGATGTTCACCGGGCCCGGACCGAGCACCGCGATCACGACGAGCGCCACCAGAAACTCCGGGAATGCCATCAGCACGTCATTGACGCGCATCGTCGCCGCGTCGACACCTTGCGGAGCCACTCCGGCGAGCGCACCGACGAGGAGCCCCACGACCAGGGCGACGCCGGTGGCGAGCACACCGATCCCGAGTGAGCGTCCCGCTCCGTAGACGACTCGCGAGTAAACGTCCCGTCCGCTCTGGTCGGTGCCGAGGAGGTGCTCGGCACTCGGCGGGAGGAGGGCTGACCGGACATCCGTCTGCAGCGGGTCGTGCGTGGCGAGGAGTCCGGGCCACAGCGCCGCGAACACGATGACGATCAGGACGGTGACCGCTGCCCAGAGCAGGCCGGACTGTGCGCGCCTCATCGGACGCCCCCGGGGCGAGAAACGGTCACCCGCGGATCGATGAGCGGATGCAGCAACTCGACGATGAGGTTGACGCCGACGAACACGACCGCACTCAACAGGATGATCCCGGTGATGACGGGAAGGTCGCGGTCGCTGATCGCGGCGAGGGTGACACGGCCGAGCCCGGGGCGCGCGAACACCGTCTCGACCAGCACCGCACCACCGAGAACCGAGCCGGTCAGGTAGGCGGCGAGGGTGATCGCGTTGGCTCCGCCGTGTCGGAGGCCGTGTCGCACGGTGAACCACGTCGGTCCCGCACCGCGGGCACGCACGGTCTCGGCGAACGGCATCCGTTCGGCCTGCATCAGGCCTTCACGCAGCACCTGGCTGAGCAGCGCCGCGACGGGCAGCGCAAGGGTGATGGCCGGGAGCACGATCGTGGCCGGATTGCGGGCGCCGGACACCGGGAACCAGCCCAACCCGAAGGCGAAGACACTCAGCATGACCAGTCCGATCCAGAAGACCGGGGACGACAGCACCACCAGTTCGACTCCTGCCGCGATGGTGCGAGCCGCGTGACCGCGCACGAAGAGCGCCACGGCGAGCGCGAGCACCACGGCGATGACGAGCGCGAGTGCCGACAGCTGGAGCGTGGCACCGAGTTGACGCCCGATGACCTCTGTCACCGGCATCCGCAACTGATAGGACTCACCGAGATCGCCGCGTGCCAACTGTCCGATGAAGCTCAGGTACTGCTCGAACGGCGGGCGGTCGAGCCCGAGGTCTTGGCGGATGCCGTCCTTGACCGCCTCGCTCACTTGAGCCTGCGGCCCGAGCATCACCGAGACGGGGTCGCCGGGGATCACTCGGAAGGCCAGGAAAGCCACGGTTGCGGCGCCCCAGAGGACGATGACGACCGATGCCGCAAGACCGACGACACGGAGAAGCCCCGCCTTCACCGTCTTGCCACTTCGACTCGCTTCACTCACTCAGCACGGCGCTCGCACGACGCGCACCACGACCGAGGTGTTCAGCCGACCGTCACATCGTAGAACAGCGGTCGGCCGTAGAGGTCGTAGTCCAGCCCGTCCAGGCGGTCGCCGATCGCGGTGATCGCCGACGGGCTGTACAGCGGCACGATCGCGGTGTACTTCGCGTTCCACTCCTGCAGCCGCGTGTAGATCTCGTTGCGCTCGTCCTGGTCGCTGGATGCCACCGCCTGCTCGAGAAGCGCGTCGATCTCGGGGTCGGCGACCTGGGAGGCGTTCTGGAAACCCTCGGAGTGGAGATGGCTGCGGAGGAAGTCGGGGTCGACGCCGGAGAAGCCCCAGTCCGTGAGGTCGAAGGTCTTCGGCTCGTACTGCGCGTTGTAAGCACCCGGCTCGAGCACCTCACGCACGACCTCGAACCCGATCGCCTTCAGGTCGGACTGGATGGCGTTGGCGAGAGCGGCACGGTCATCGGGCACCGGCGTCCACGCGATCCAGCGCACGGACAACGGCTCCCCGTCCTTGGTGCGGATGCCGTCGGCATTGCGCTCCGTCCACCCGGCGTCGTCGAGGAGCGCATTCGCCTCATCCTGGTCGAAGGCCCAGGTCCCTTCCAGATCGGCGTCGTAACCGGGGGTCGTCGATCCCAGCACGCTCCAGGCGCGGGGGAATTGACCGAAGAAGATCTCCTTGACGGCCGGTTCGACGTCGATGCCGCGGGCGAACGCCTGCCGCACCTTCTCGTCGGCGAACACGCCGTACTTCTCGTTCAGGTACAGCGAGTACGGCAGTCCGGGGTACTCGATCGAGTCGACCGTGATGCCGTCGCCGAGATCCTTCGCGAGGTTCGGCGGGATGTTGCTGGCGATATCCGCCTCGCCGCTCTCGATGACTCCGGTGCGCACAGCCGCCTCGGGCTGGATCTCAACGCGAAGCGTCTCGAACTTCGGCGCCTTGGCGTCGTGCGGTCCCCAGGTGTAGTCGTCGTTGCGGGTGTAGACGAGCTCCTGGTCGGGCGTGTACTCGGTGAGTTCGAACGGGCCGGTTCCCACGGTGATCCCGGGGCCGCCCGCCTTCAGCTGATCTGCGGATTCCTCGAGCACGGCGGGCGAGTAGAACCCGAGCTGCGGGGTGCTCGCAGCCTGCAGGAACGGGGCATAGGGCTGGGTGAAGGTGACTTTGACGGTGTGGTCATCGACGACCTCGGTTCCGTCGTAGAAATCGGCACCGAGCATGCTCGCTGCCTGCGCGGACGCCGTCTCCGGGTCGACGATGCGATCGAAGTTGGCTTTCACGGCCGCGGCATCGAACGGCTCGCCGTCGGTGAACGTCACGTCGTCGCGCAGCGTGAACGTGTACTCCGTGCTGTCGTCCGAGACTTCCCACTCCTCCGCCAGCCACGGAGAGAAGCTGCCGTCCTTTTCCTGGAACACCAGGGAGTCGAGCACGGCGCGCTGGACCATACCGGACACGTCGAGCTGGCTGACCTGCGGGTCCATGTGCCCGGCGGAGAGGTTGGCGCCTTCGATGGACCAGACGAGTTCGGCGTCGCCCTCGGACTGCCCGGTCGGCGCAGCGCACGCGCTGAGCACGAGTCCGGTGGCGGCCGCGAGCGCGGCGAAGGGTAGGAGACGACGCGCGGGGCGTGCGGACATGACGATTCCTCAGAACGAACGGATCGGGATGAATCCAGTCTAGAACCGATTCTTGGACGGAGTCGATTTGTGGCGAACTCGCGGCTCGCTACGTCCACTCGGGTCCTCGACAGCATCGGACAGATCGATGCGATAGTGCTCCTCGACTCCCGAGGACTGCCCCTTTCGCACGTGGTGACCTCGCTCGATCGCCGAAACAGTAAGGCTCTGCACGCGCGGTTCCGGCAGGGCGATCATCCGGATCTCGACGATCAGATCGCCGCGCTCCCCCTCGATGCGCCAGCGCAGCTCATCCTCGTTCGCGGCCGTGACGATGCGCTTCGCGAAATCGGACTGCGCCGAGCGCACGCCGCCGATCTGCTCTCGATCGCGAGCCAGCCCAGCGTCGCGCACCTCCGCCGGGACGTCCCGCAGGAGGTTGTCGGCCAACAACGGGAGCTGCGCCGCCCGTTCGCCCCGCAGCAGCGCGGCGTCGATCGCGCCGGCGGCTTCGATCGTCGCACGCCAAGGCCGCACCACCGCCGCGGGCGCATCGACGCCCTCGAGCACCTCCCTCAGCGCCGTCGTCGCCACCCGCTTGGCGCCGAACTCATCGGAGTTGCCGAAAGCGACGACACCGACGCCGGTCGCGGCGTGCCAGCGCATGTGCGACGAGAATCCGGGGAGTCCGCCCGAATGCTGCACGATCCGTCCGAACCGACGATCATCCTCGATGACGAGGCCGTATCCGTATCCCGCCCCGGTGAGGATCCGGCCGTCGGGCGCATCGACCGCGACGGGGATCGGTGTGTGCGGCTGCTGCATCCCGAGGCGCGACTGGACCGAGAGCACCTCGGGCCGAGTGGGCCGCGAGGTGAACGCGGAGCCGAGGAAGTCCATCCACGCCGCGATGTCGTCCACCGTGCTGAACATGCTTCCGATGCACGCCAGCGCACCCGATCCGACGAACGGCTCGGCCGCGAACGTCGCACCCCCATCGAAGGTGCGATATCCGCCGGCCAGCGCCGCGCCGTCATAGCCGTCGGCGACGTAAGCCGTGCGGTCGAGGCCGAGAGGTGCGAGCAGAACTTCGTGTACGACATCTTCCACCGCGCGTCCTGTCACGTTCTCCACGGCCCGGCCGAGCAGTGCCTGGCCGAGATTCGAATACTGATATGCGGTGCCGGGCGACGCAGACAGGGAGACTCCGCCGGCGAAGAGCGCAGCGATCCGTTCGCGAGACGCCCCGAGATTGCGATCAGCCCACGCGTTGTCCTCGCCGAGTCCCGCGCGATTGGAGAGGAGCAGATCCCCCGTCATCTCGACGTCGGCCCCGCGGTACCGCGCCCGCGCGTACGGGACGTACCGGGTGATCGGCGCGTACAGGTCGATCAGTCCGCGGTCGCGCAGCACCAGCACCGCCGCACTCAGAAAACTCTTCGACATCGACGCGATCCGGAAGACCGTCTCCCGCGTGGTCGGGGCGCGAGGCCCAACCTCTCCGTGGGCGGCGACGGCCAGGACGCGCCCACCCCGACACACCGCGACGACGGATGCCGGGGCGAGCCGCCGGGCGGATTCATCGAGTCCGGCGCTCACCGCGTGCTCGGCGACAGGGTCCCACATGGCGTCCTCACGTTCGGGGAAGGTCACACACGCCCCGCGCCGAGAAGTTCGTCCACGAAGCCATCGACCAACGCTCTGCTGGCTGAAGTGTTGTGCGCGTCCACACGCTCCGCGGCCGAGATCAGATCGGTGAGCGACCACCCTTCACCCCGCAACGCTGCATCGTCCCACCGGGCGAGATCCGCGGCGGATGCCTCCGGGTGGAACTGCACGCCACGGACACGCTGCCCCAGCCGGAACGCCTGATTCTGCACAGCCGCACTGGACGCCAGGAGGACGGCCTCTGCGGGGAGCCGCGTGATCATGTCCTGATGATTCTCGATCATCGGTGCCCCCTCCCCGAGCGCGGAGAGCACGGCATCCTTTCGCCCTTCGGCCGTCGGCAGGATCTGCGTCGCCCCGCGTTCGACCGGGCCCGTCTTCTCGCGCACCTCGCCGCCGGCGACGTGGGCGAGCAGCTGTCCGCCGAGGCAGATGCCGAGCGTCGGCACGTCGGCGGCGATCGCCTCGGCGGCGAGCGCCCGCTCGGCCCGCAGCCAGGGAGCCCGGTGATCGTCGTCGGGCATGAGGCCTCCACCGAGCAGCACGAGCCCGTCAAAGCCGTCGAGAGTCGCAGGCAGTGGTTCCGCGGCGCCCACGACGGCCACGACCTCCACCCCGCGGGCATGCAACCATGTCGCGAAGCGCCGGGGCCCCGAGTTCGGGGAGTTCACGACCGCGAGCACCCGAGCGCTCACGAAGTCCTCATCCGCGTCAATGTGTCGACCGCCGGCGCCAGAGCGGCCCTCGGCGGCGTGCGCGTGTCCCCGGCGAGGAACGCCGCATGGTCGGCGTCGGATGCCTCGAGCACACGCAGGACGTTCTCGTGCGCAGCGCCGGCGAGGTCGGCCTCTGACCATCCGCGGCTTCGGAGCTCGGCGAACAGAGCGGGATAGTGGGAAACGTCGTCGAGCCCCTCCGGCATCGCGTCGGTGCCATCGAAGTCGGCGCCGATCCCCACTGCGTGCGCACCGGCGACGTCGCGAATGTGGTCGAGGTGGTCTGCGACGTGTGTCACGCCCACCGAGGGCGCATCGCCTTCGGCACCGGCCGTCCACCAGGCGTGACGCTCCTGGGAGAGGAAGGTGGGGACGAAAGGCACCATGACGATGCCACCTTGAGCGCCGATTGCCGCGAGCACGTCGTCCGGCACGTTGCGCGGGTGGTCGCACAGTGCCAGGGCGCCCGAGTGACTCACCATCACCGGCCGTGATGTCTCGTCGAGCGCGTCGCGCATGGTGCTCGGCGCGACGTGCGAGAGGTCGACGAGCACGCCGATTCTGTTCATCTCTCGCACCACCTCGCGGCCGAAAGCGGTGAGACCGCCATGGATGGCCCGATCCGTGGCGGAGTCAGCCCACGAAATGGTCCGCGACCAGGTGAGGGTCATGTACCGCGCCCCCAGTCGCGCGAACTGTCGGAGCACCGCCAGCGAGCCGCCGATCTGTTCGCCGCCCTCGATGCCGATGAGCGAGGCGATCCGCCCCTCGACCATCGCCGCACGCACGTCCGCCGCCGTACGCGCGAACTTCATCCGTTCGGGGTGGGCGTCGACGAGACGGTGCACGAAATCGATCTGCTCCAGCGTGGCGACCACCTGCTCGGCTCCTTCCAGCACAGGATCCACCCAAACCGACCAGAACTGTCCGGCTACCCCGCCCGCGACGAGCCGCGGGATGTCTGTGTGCAGTTCTGCGACCGCATCTCCGAGAGCCTCGGCGCCGTAGCCGAGCGTGAGGCGACTTCTCCACGGCAGGTCGTTGTGGCCGTCGATGACCCGATCGACGGCGGTCGATGACAGAGCGCTCATCTCATTCCCTCCCCGTATCCAGCGACGCCGACATCGCGGCTTTCTCCGCGGCATCCGTCGCGGCGGAATCGAAGACCCGCGTCGCACCCCGCTCGATGCGCTCGACCAGCACCTCGTGCCCGATCCCCGGAGAACCAGGCACCTGCACCCGGCCGTCGATCGCGAGAACAGGCGGATCGATGATGTCTGCGGCGTAGTACTTGTCGGACCCGGAGACGTCCGACGGCAGCAGGAATCCCGGCAGCGACGAGATCGCGACGTTCGCGGCGCGGCCGATGCCGAACTCGTGCATTCCGCCGCACCACACCGGGATACCCGCGTCGAGTGCGATGTCGTGCGCGGCTCGGGCGACGCTGAGTCCGCCCATGCGGGACACCTTGATGTTGAGCACACGGCCGGCCTGCAGCCGCATCATGGTGTGCAGATCGCCGAGTGCCACGACGGATTCGTCGAGGCACACATCAGTGTCGAGTCGCGCCTGCAAACGGGAGTGCGCCACGAGGTCCCTGGGCTCGAACGGCTGCTCGATCATCGTGAGCCGTTCCCGGTCGAGCGCCTGGAACACCTCCGTGGAGTCCGGGTCGTCCGGGTAGGCGCCGTTGGCGTCGACATGCAGGTCGAGGTCCGGGTAGGCGGCACGCACCGCGCGAACCGGTTCCACGTCCCAGCCGGGTGCGATCTTGAGCTTGACGCGTCCGTAACCGGCCGCACGCTGCAGGCCGACCTGCGTCAACAAGTCATCGATCGACGGCTCGATCCCGAGTGAGACCCCGGCGACGACCTCCGTCCTCGTCCCGCCGAGCGCTGCCGACAGAGGCACGCCTCGCGAGCGGGAGAACAGGTCCCAGATCGCGCCCGCGAACCCGGCCTTGGCGAACTCGTGCCCGCGGATCCTGACCCACGCCGACTCCAGCTCAGCGGGCTTCTCGCCTTCTCGTCCGAGCAGAGCGGGAACGAGGTAGCGGGTCGCGATCTCCCAGGACGTGGCCGTCGTCTCGGCGCCGAAATACGGATCACTCGGCGAGGCGATCTCGCCCCATCCGGTGCGACCGTCCTCGTCCGTCACTTCCACGAGGATGTGCTCTATGCGGGACTTGCGGTGCGAGCTCGTCTCGAAGGAGTGCAGCAGCGGCTGCCGGAGGATGAACAGCCGAGTGCGGGCGACCTTCACTCCTCGTCCTCCGCATCGTTGCGCATGCGGCTCTGCTCCGGAGTGTAGAGGCCGAGGCGGGCGACCAACCGATCGCGCTCGGCAAGACGGCGACGCGCCCCCTTCGCACTCACCGTCGTCAGGGCGCTCAACAGATGACACACGGCTGCCACGGGGGTCGGCGAGTCGGCGTAAGACGCGGAGCCCGTGCGGACACGGATGAGCGAGGCGGCGAGCGGAGCCAGCGGCGCATCCTCACTGTCGGTGATGACGACGAGTTGACCGCCCGCCTCGTGGAACAGACGCCCCAGACGGACGGTCTCCTCGCGATAGCGGCGCAGAGAGAACGCGATGAGGACGTCCGATGCGCGCACGTCCGTGAGCACCGTCAACGGCTGTAGTGCGTGACCGTCGACGAGGAAGACGTTCGACAGGGTCGCCGACAGGTCCGCGTTGAGGAGCTGCGCGTACGCGCCCGACTTGCCTTCGCCCGCGATGTAGCGGCGCCGGGCACCCAGCAGGAGCGCGGCGGCCTGCGGCACCTGCGCCGAACTGCTCAACTCGTCGAACGTCTGCATGAGCGACCTTTGTTCCGCCTCGATGATGCGGGCCTGGATGCTCTCCGCCGACAGATTCGTGCGGATGCGCTCCCCGAACCGGTCGCCCGGTGAGACGAGGTCGCGATCTTCGTGATCGTGGTCGGTCATGGTGCGCCTTTCCCCGGGATAGCACGGTACGCGGCAGTGTGCTCATCGATTCGTGACGCCGCCACAAGCACTTCGCCCTGTCGGAAGGCTACGGTCAGCGTCTGATCGAGCGCGCGGCGAACCTCGGAGCGCTCCATCGAAGACAGCAGGTCCGCGCGCAGCGGGATGCCGATCCAGCTGCCGTTCTCGGCGGCGGCCTCGTATCCCCAGTCCGCACGCCCCAGAGCAGGCGGGTCGCCGAGAACGCTCAGGTCACGTCGAGCATCGACGGCGGTGAGATCCCATGAGACCACAAGGCGGTCCGTGTCAGGGCGAGCGTAGTAGTCGCGCTCGAAGGCGATCCCCACCGCCCCGAGTGAGCTGAGGTTGAAGTGCGCATTCCGGGCGAGCAGCGGATCGAACGTCCAGCGCATCGTCCGCTGCCCCCAGCGGAGGGCGACGTCACGCTGCGCGAGCTTCAGCGCCTGACCGACTCCCCTGCCCTGATGCTCCTGATCGACGGCTGCCGCCTGAGAGTAGTGATAGTCCGCTCCGCGCCCGTCTCGACCCGCGAAGCCGTAAGCGAACCCGATGAGGCGCCCGTCCGACGCGAACGCTCCCACTGCCGATCCCCCGTTGCGTGCCAGCGCAGTGAGGAGATTCGTGTTGAGTGTGTACTCGCTCTCGGAATAGGCGAACACGCGGGCATAGAGCGCCGCCGCCTCGCGGAACTCGCGATAGCCGGTGAGTTCGTGGCAGCTGTAGCCGATGCCGGCGTCGGTCGCCACCGAAGTGTGAGGCACGATACGTTTCCTAAGATCGAGGAATATTACCTGCTGCGAGCGATGTTATCGGCGGGTTGCATAGCTATCAAGAGGCAGATACGGTTCGTAAACGTGACGACTTCCGCGCCGGCTCCCGAACCAGACCTTCGTTCTGAGGACATCCTCGCACTCGTGCGTGAACTTGTTCACCATGAGTCGCCGAGTCGCGATGCGGCTGCCAGCGCCGCACTCGCCGACGATCTCGCCGGGCGGTTCGAAGCGCTCGGCGGAACTGTGGAGCGCGTGGCGTCCGCGGCCGGAACCCATCTCGTCGTGCACGTCGCCGGCATCGGGGATCCCCTCCTCCTCGTCGGGCACACGGACACCGTATGGCCGGTGGGCACGATCGAACGCGAACTGCCCTGGTCGCACGACGGCGACATCGTACGAGGCCCCGGCACCTACGACATGAAGGCGGGCATCGTGGTGGTGCTCGGCGCACTGTCGCGACTGCGCGGCATCGCGCCTCAGAAGCGCCGTGCGGTGCGCATCGTCCTCGTCTGCGACGAGGAGATCGGGTCGCCGGAGTCGACGCCACACCTCCGAGAGTGGGCGCGTGGCACGGCGGGGGCCATCGGCTTCGAGTCGCCGCATCCGGACGGTGCGTTGAAGGTGGGCCGTCGCGGGAGCACGCGAATGCGGCTCTCCGTACACGGGCGGGAGGCTCACGCCGCGCTCGATCCCGAAAAGGGAATCTCTGCCGTTGACGAGCTCGTAGACCAGCTCCTCCGCGTGCGGCAGATCACGTCGGATCCCACGCTGCCGGGCCCTGTCCTCTGCAACGTCGGAAGGATCTCGGGGGGCTCACGCACGAACGTGGTCCCGGCCGACGCGTCGGCCGAAGTCGGGCTGCGATTCACCGATCGAGTGACAGAAGAACGGGTGCTCGCCGCGTTGACAGGGCTTCTCCCCGTGCGTGAGGGCGCCCGGCTCACAGCCGAGGTGCTGAGTTCGCGCCCTGCGTGGGTGCCGTCCGCAGCGGACGCGACGCTCCTCGCGCAGGTCACCGAGGCTGGTGCGAGAATCAGGCAGCAGATCACCGCCCGCCCGGCCGCAGGGGCCGGCGACACCAATCTGCTGGGCAGCTTGGGCATACCCACCGTGGACGGCTTCGGCCCGCGCGGAGGCGGAGCGCACGCACGCGATGAGCACTTCCGACTGTCGTCGCTGCATGAACGCATCGATCTGCTGTGCGCGCTGCTCACGACCCCGGACCTCTGAGCAGAGGCTCGAGTACGCTATTCTCGATTGCAACGATACGATCCGGATCTCCATGCGATCGAATCGAAGGACAGCGCGCTGCCCTCGCGTGCACATGGCGCAAAGTCGCGTATTCATGGGCCCAAAAGGACGTCAGCGCACCTGGTTCGACCTGGGGCTCACAAATTATTGTTGAGCGATACGGATCAGATCCCTTGACCCTGAGCCGGTATTCCGCTTGCATGGTCTCCACCGACCCGCCTTCATCGTGAATCCGGGCGGTGCCCGAAGGGACTTCATCCATGCGTCTTGCTCCCCGCTCCCGAACAGTGCGAAGTCTGGCCGCCGCTGCGATCGCCTCCGCTCTCCTCATCTCCGCGCCCGTCAGCGCCCAGGCACGGACGGTCAGCGCCGCGACCGAATCTCCCGCACCCGATACAACACTGCGCATCGCGACCTCGGGCTTCGTCGACACGTTCAACCCGTTCATCTCGATCTACCTCGCACCGACCAACGTCATCCGGTATGTGTACGAGTCCCTGGTGCAGAACGACGCCGAAGACGGGTCGCCCACCAAGGGCCTCGCCGACTCCTGGGACGTGACCGACGGCGGCCAGACCTGGACCTTCACCCTGCAGGATGGACTCGAGTGGTCCGACGGCGAGCCCATCACCTCGGCGGATGTGAAGTACACCTACGAGCAGATGATGACCGTGCCCGCCCTCGGCACGGCGAACGGCAACCTGGTCTCGAACTTCGAATCGATCGACGCACCGGACGAGAAAACCGTGGTCATCAACCTCAAGACTCCGCAAGCCCCGAACCCGGGCTCTGAGATCCCGGTCGTCCCGAAGCACATCTGGGAGGCGGTCGACGACCCGACGACGTTCGCGAACGACACGGACGTGGTCGGCTCCGGACCGTTCGTGCTGGAGAGCTACGCCGCAAACCAGTCGATCGTTCTGAAGGCGAATGAGACGTTCTGGCGCGGTGCGCCGAAGATCGACAGGATCCAGTACGTCTATTACACGAACTCGGACGCGCAGGTGCAGGCGCTGAAGGCAGGAGATGTCGACCTCGTCACCGGACTCACCCCGACGCAGTTCGACGCCCTCGAGGGCGTCGACGGCATCACGACCCATTCCGGCGAAGGGCGCCGTTACCACTCGATCAGCATCAACGTCGGGCAGCAGACCCGCGACAACGTTCCCTACGGGACCGGAAGCGAAGCGCTGAAGGACGTCGAGGTCCGCCAGGCTCTCCGGCTCGGGACCGACACGAAGACGCTGCTCGACAAGGTCCTCGCCGGCGAGGGCGTGCAGGCGACAAGCTTCATCCCCTCGTCCTTCCCCAAGTGGCACCTGTCCGACGAGGACGACGTGATCGTCGGGTTCGATCCCGAGGCGGCCAAGGCGAAGCTCGACGACGCCGGCTGGGTCCCCGGAGCCGATGGAATCCGGGAGAAAGACGGGGCTAGGCTCACACTGCGACTGCTGACGGATGCCGAAGACGTCAACGAGCAGTCGATCGCCGACTTCTTCGTCCCCTGGATGAAGGACATCGGCATCGAGATCACGGTCGAATCCACCGACTCGGACACGATCAGCGCGAAGGCCGTGAGTGGTGACTACGACCTGTACTTCAGTGGATGGTCCGTCAACCCCGACCCCGACTACCAGCTGGGCATCAACACCTGCACCAACCTGCCCACTGCGACCGACGGCACCGGCGGAACCACGCAGGACGGCTACTGCAACCCGGAATTCGACGAGATGTACGCGGAGCAGCGTTCGGAGATCGATCCGGAAAAGCGCCAGGAGATCGTGCACGACATGCTCGCGCTGAACTACGAGGACACCGCGCAGGTCGCCACCTGGTACGCGAATTCCCTGGAGGCATACCGTTCCGATCGCTTCACCGGATTCACCCTGCAGCCGAAGGAGACCGGGATCATCGCCAACCAGGCCGGTTACTGGGGCTACCTCACCGTCGAGCCGGTCGAAGGCGCCACCGCCGGCGGCACCGGGACGAACACCGGCCTGATCATCGGAGGCATCGTGGTCGGAGTGGTGCTCATCGGCGGAGTGGTCTTCTTCCTGATTCGACGTCGCAACATCGCCGACGTCGAATGAGCCCTGCGAGATGCCGCGGGGGCGAGCCCTTCGCCCCCGCGGCATCTCGTCCGCTGTAGAGGAGACCCCATGTCCAACGCGGTACCCCCATCCACCTCCGTCATCGCCACCAGCGCGGCCGCCGACGAGCAGCCGACCGGTGTCGGTGCGCTGCGCTATCTCCTGGTGAAACTCGGCGGCGCGGCGATCAGCATGGCCATGGTCATCCTGCTCGGATTCTTCGCCTTCAAGATTCTGCCGGGCGACCCGGTCGCCTCGGTCGCTCGAGAACGCGGCATGAGCGCTGAGCAGGCCGAGCAGCTCCGGGAGCAGCTCGGCCTCAACAAGCCTCTGTGGCAGCAGTTCTTCGACTATCTCGGCAACGTGTTCACCGGCAACTTCGGGACGAGCTACGTCTACCGCACCTCTGTCGCCGAGCTGATCGGCGACTACTTCTGGAACACGATCCTGCTCACCGGTACCGCCGCGATCATCGCGATCGCCCTCGGACTCTGGCTCGGACAGAAAGCGGCGTGGAAACACGGATCCACGTTCGACAAGATCGCCTCGGGAACGTCGCTCGTCTTCTGGTCCGTCCCGACGTTCTGGCTGGCGCTGCTGCTGCTGATGGTCTTCGGTGGCACGCTGCACTGGTTCCCCACCGGGGGCATGGTGTCGCCCAACCCTCCGACGGATCCGATCGGCGTCGTGCTCGACGTCGTCTCACACATGGTCCTCCCCGTCGTCACCATGGTCGCCGTCGTCTACGCCCAGTACCTCATGGTCATGCGCAGTTCTCTCCTCGAGGAGATGGGCGCCGACTACCTCACCACCGCACGGGCAAAGGGTCTTCGCGAGGACCTCGTTCGCCGCCGGCACGCCGTCCCGAACGCGCTGCTGCCGACCGTCACTCTCGTCTTCATGCACATCGGCGGACTCATCGCCGGGGCGGTGACGGTCGAGACGGTCTTCTCCTGGCCGGGCCTGGGCAAGCTCACGTTCGAGGCGATCTCCGGCCCTGATCTTCCCCTGCTGCAGGGCACCTTCGTGGTCTTCTCGGCAATCATCATCGTGATGAACCTCATCGCCGATCTCATCTACCGTCAGCTCGACCCGAGAGTGAGGCGCGCATGAGCACCACGACATCCTCAATCCGTTCTCCACGCGCACTCGCCTGGCATCGCCGCGGCGCTGCGTTCGCGGACTTCTGCCGACAGTTCTCGCACCACCGTGCGGGGATGGTCGGCCTGATCTTCCTCATACTCGTCGCCGCCGTCGCCATCCTGGCACCGGTGATTGCCCCCGCCAGCATGCTCGATGTCACCAAGCTCGTCGACGTGCAGCGCTTCGCCCCGCCATCCTGGGAGCACCCGCTCGGCACCGACCACCAGGGTCGCGAGATCTGGGTACGCATGGTGTGGGGAGCGCGCGTGTCACTGCTCGTCGGCCTCGCGGCGACGGCGATGTCCATGGTCATCGGCACCCTCGTCGGTCTCTCGGCGGGTCATTTCACCGGTTTCTTCGGCTCGCTCATGATGCGCATCATCGACTTCTTCCTGGTGCTGCCGTCGCTCATCCTGGCAATCGTGCTCTCCTCGGTCCTGAGCCGCGGGGTGTGGACGATCATCATCGCCATCGGCCTCACCTCCTGGGCCGGGACCGCCCGCGTCGTGCGAGCGCAGACACTCTCCGTCGAGTCCCGCGACTACATCGAGCGGTCGCGGGCACTCGGCGCCGGACACTGGCACATCATCATCAAGCACCTCCTGCCCGGAGTCCTCCCGCTGGTACTCGCCAACACGACGCTCACGGTCGGTTCCGCGATCATCGCCGAGTCCACCCTCGCCTTCCTGGGCCTCGGCGACACCACGATGCAGTCGTGGGGCTCGATCCTCAAGAACGCCATGGACGTGTCCGCGGCGACGAGCGGGTACTGGTGGTACGTGCTCGTTCCCGGCCTGGCCATCGTCCTCGTCGTGCTGGCCTTCACTCTCATGGGCCGCGCCGTCGAGAACATCACCAACCCGATCCTAAGGACCCGGTGACATGCCCGATCTCATCTTCGAGGACGTATCGATCTCCTACCGGACCTCCGGACGATCCGAACGCGACGAGATCGCGGCCGTCCGAGGCGTCTCGCTCACTCTCCCTGCGGGTGAGACGCTCGGGATCGCCGGGGAGTCCGGTTCGGGAAAGTCGACCCTCGCCATGAGCGTGCTGCGCCTGCTCCCGCGCAACGCCACCCTCACCGGCCGCGTGCTGCTGGGAGACGCCGACGTCGCGACACTGTCGTTCGGGCAGCTCCGCGCCGTCCGATGGGCGCAGACGTCGATCGTGTTCCAGGGCGCGATGCACTCGCTCAACCCCGTCCGAACCGTGGAATGGCAGATCCTCGAGGCTCTCGAGCTCCACTCCACGGAGCAGTGGGCGACGGAAAAGGCGCGGAAGACGCGCGCACTCGAGCTGCTCGACATCGTCGACCTCGCGCCGCAGAAGCTGCAGTCTTACCCGCACGAACTCTCCGGCGGACAGAAGCAGCGGGTGATGATCGCGATGGCGCTCGCGTGCGACCCCGAGGTGATCATCGCCGACGAGCCCACCACGGCACTCGATGTGATCGTGCAGAAGCAGATCCTCGACATGATCTCGCGGCTGGTGTCCGAACGCGGCATCTCGATGCTGATGATCAGCCACGACCTCTCCGTGCTCGCCACGGCCTGCCGACGGATCGCCATCATGCGTGACGGCGAACTCGTGGAGGTCGGCGATGCGTTCACTGTCTGCACGAACCCGACGCAGCCCTACACCCGGCAGCTGGCGGATGCGTTTCCCACCATCGGAGACCCCGCTTCCCGCCTCGCCCCGGTCACGCGCCACGGGCGCGACGCGGATGAGGTGCCTGAGACGCGCCACAGCGACGAGGTGCTGCTGGAGGCGCGCGGCCTCAACGTCACCTACCGCTCGGGCGGACGTCCCGTCCACGCGGTGCGAAACGTCGACCTCGCGGTACGCAAGGGTGAGATCGTGGCCTTGGTCGGGCAGTCCGGCTCAGGAAAGTCCACCCTCGCCCGGGCCCTGATGGGCCTGCAGCCGACCGACGCCGGCTCGGAGATCCTGTTCGGCGGCACCGCCGTTCCCGCGCGGGGGCGGGGGCTCACGAAGTTCCGCTCCCAGGTGCAGCTGGTTCTCCAGGACCCTTGGGCGGCGCTGAACCCGAAGCACAGCGTGTATGAGTCCGTGGCCGAGGGACTGCGCGTCCAGCACTACCCCGGAGATGAACGCGAGCGTGTGGCGCGCAGCCTGGCCGAGGCGGAGCTCACTCCTCCCGAGCGTTATTTCGGTGCGATCCCGCAGGAGCTCAGCGGCGGTCAGCGCCAGCGCGTCGTCATCGCCGGCGCTCTGGCCGTGCAACCGCAGATGCTGATCGCCGACGAACCGGTGGCTTCGCTGGATGCCTCGGTTCGCGGCGAGATCCTCGGCCTGCTCCTGTCTCTGCGCCGCAGACTCGGCCTATCCGCTCTCGTGATCACCCACGACCTCGGGCTCGCGTGGAACATCGCCGACAGTGTCGCCGTGATGTACCACGGGGAGATCGTCGAGTACGGGCCCACGGAGCAGATACTGCTGGACCCGCAACACGACTACACGCGCCACCTTCTCGCAGCCGCTCCGCGCATCGAGGAGAAGACCGCATGAAAACCGTCGAACGCTCCCCCTATCTCGACACCGCCCCCCTCACCGCAGGCGACACGGTCGCCCTGGTTTCACCTGCCGGTCCCGGGAACGAGGAGAGTCTCCAGCGTGCGGTCGGATACTACGAGTCCTGGGGCCTCCGGGTGCGTGTCGGGGTTTCAGCGCTCACCCCGCACCCGCGCGCGAAGTATCTGGCAGGTCCGGACGAGGATCGCCGCCGAGACCTCGTCGACGCCTGGCTCGACCCCGAGGTGGACGCGGTCGTGGCAGTGCGGGGCGGGTACGGGGCACTACGGCTGCTCGACGGCATCGACTGGGAGCGGATGCGCGGCGCGGCCGCGCGCCGGGACGGCCGTCCGAAGCTGCTCACGGGCTCTTCGGACATCACGGCGCTGCACGAGGCGTTCCGCGCGCACCTCGACCTGCCGACACTCTTCTGCCCGATGCCGGGGACCAATGTCTTCCGAGACTCCGAGTTCATCCGAGACGACGTACGGCGCTGGCTGTTCGAACCGTGGGAGGGGCGTGAGCTCATCGGTCCCAAGACCGAGATCATGGTGGCAGGACGAGCCGAGGGGACGTTCACGGGTGGCAACCTGAGTCTTCTGGCCGCGGCCATGGGCGCACCGGAGTCGTCGGCGCCGCCATCCGGCATCCTCTTCCTGGAGGACATCACCGAGGAACCGTACCGACTCGACGGCTTCCTCACCCAGTTGCGTCGAGGAGGTCGTCTGGCCGCGGCGTCCGGGGTCGTGCTCGGTTCGTGGCACGAATGCGGCGACGTGGACCTGATCCACTCGCTCATGCGCGACGAGTTCGGCCACGCTGCGGTGCCGGTCCTCTGGGAGCAGGGGTTCGGTCACGATCCGAACGCCCTCAGCATCCCGCTCGGAGTCGACGGTGTCCTCGACGCGAGCGGCGACCAGCCGCGTCTCACGGTCGGGCGTACGGCGTGATCGTCCTCCCCGACCTGGACAAGCGCGCAACCTGGTCGATCCGCATCCTGGATGCCGACACAGGAACCGTCGTCGCGGAGCGCACCCCGAATGTGCGGTGCGAGACAGCGAGCATCGGGAAGATCTTCCTGCTTCTCGAGGTCGCGCGACGCCTCGAGGACGGCAGCCTGTCGGACGAGCAGCGGATCACCATCCCGGAGGAGCACCGTGTCGCGGACTCCGGTCTGCTCTACCTCATGCGTGATCAGCGCCTGACGGTCCACGATGCCGCGCTCCTCGTCGGAGCGGTCAGCGACAACCTCGCCACGAACGCCCTCATCCACCTGTGCGGGCTCGAGGCGGTGCGCGGCGTCGCACCGACGCTCGGCTACACCGACACGACCCTTCTCGATTACATCCGCAACGAGCGGACGCCCGACCTGCCATGGACGCCGTCTTACGGCACGGCCTCCGAGCTCGCGGATGTGATGCGGCGAATGGGTGCCGGGGAGCTCTTCTCCGCCGCCGTGTGCGACCGGGTCCTGTCGTGGCTCGCGGCCGACGCCGACACCTCGATGACCGCGGACGCTTTCCTCCTGGATCCGCTCGCGCACGTCGAGGCGGAGTACCAGGGCATGGTTCTGCGCCACAAAACCGGGAGCGTGGGGTTCGCTCGGGTCGACGTGGGGCTGCTGTCCGGTCCCGCAGGCCGGGTCGCCTACGCGGTCGCTGCCAACTGGAAGGACTCTGCTGCAGATCTCAGAGCACCTGTGCTCGACGGAATGCGGGCTATCGGGGAGCAACTGCGGGCGTTCGTCACGGGGCGAGCCCGGGAACAGGGCGTGGCCCGATGAGCGCTATCACGATCGACTTGCCGCGCGAGAACGGGACGGAGTGGTCCGTCCTGGTCCGCGATGTGGACACCGGCGAAGAGCTTCTCCGCGAGAACGCGCGAGCGGCGCTCGCCACTGCCTCCGTGGGCAAGATCTTCCTCCTGCACCGGCTTCTCGCCGAAGTCGATGCCGGTACCCGAAGCCTGGAAGAACGGGTCACCCGGCGACCGGTCGAGACGATCGACGACTCCGGACTCTGGTATCTGCTGCAGGCGGCGGAACTCTCGCTCTACGACGTCGCGGCGCTGATCGGCGCGGTCAGCGACAACGCGGCCACGAACACCCTGTGCCGGGTCATCGGTCTGCCCGCCGTCCAGCAGCACACGAGACAGCTGGGCTACACCGACTCCGCCCTCGACGACGTCATCCGCTGGCCGATCCCGCCCGGTGCTCCGCGAACGCTGTCGCACGGCACGGCGGAGGATCTGGTGCGCTTCATGTCACGTCTGGCCCTCGGTGACGATCTCAGCCCTTCCTCGGCCGACACGCTCAAGCGGTGGCTCGGGGCTGGGATGGACTTGTCCATGGTCGCCTCCGCGTTCGAACTCGACCCTCTCGCTCACTTCGGGTTCGACCGCGGGATCTGGCTCATCAACAAGACCGGCACGATGTCCTCCGTCCGCGCCGACACCGGGATCGTGATGTCACCGACGCGCCGCATCGCCTTCGCCGTGGTCGCCAACTGGAACCGCGGCACGGACGGGCGAGGCCCGGTGCTCGCCGCCATGAACACGATCGGCGCGCAGATCCGGTCCGAGCTCGTCGGCTGACGGTCGCCGCTTCCTGCTCCCGCGCAGCGGCGCCGTGATGTCGCCGCGCTCTCCGCTGCGGCTCGGTAGACTGGCGGACACAAACCCACACTCAGGCACGCTCACACAGTGCCGCATACATCGCTCGAGGAGACCTTCATGTCCGCCATTCCCGACAAGCCCGTACTCGAAGGTCTCGAAGCGAAGTGGGACGCCGCATGGGCGCAACAGGGCACCTACCTGTTCGATCGTCTGCGCGCCGCGCAGGCCGGTCGTGAGGGCGTGTACTCGATCGACACCCCGCCGCCCACGGCATCGGGCAGCCTGCACATCGGCCACGTGTTCTCGTACACCCACACCGACGTGAAGGCACGATTCGAGCGGATGCGGGGCAAGACCGTCTTCTATCCGATGGGATGGGACGACAACGGGCTCCCCACGGAGCGTCGTGTGCAGAACTACTACGGCGTGCGCTGCGACCCGACGCTCCCCTACACCGCTGACTTCACCCCGCCCTTCGAAGGCGGCGACAACAAGTCAAGCCGAGCCGCTGACCAGCTTCCGGTCAGCCGCCGCAACTTCATCGAACTCTGCGAGCGCCTGACCGTCGAAGACGAGAAGCAGTTCGAGTCTCTGTTCCGTCAGCTCGGCCTCAGCGTCGACTGGACCCAGACGTACCGCACCATCTCCGACGACACGATCCGTCAGAGCCAGCTTGCATTCCTCCGCAACATCGAGCGCGGCGAGGCCTACCAGGCCTTGGCCCCCACACTGTGGGATGTCGACTTCCGCTCCGCCATCGCGCAGGCGGAACTCGAGGACCGCGATCAGCAGGCCGCGTTCCACACGATCGCGTTCCCGTTCGCCGACGGTTCGGGAACGATCGCGATCGACACGACGCGCCCCGAGCTGCTGCCGGCGTGCATCGCGATCGTCACTCACCCGGAGGGTCCGCACAAGCACCTCATCGGGACGAAGGTACGGACGCCGTTCTTCGGAGCCGAGATCGAGATCCACGGCCATCACCTCGCTCAGCCCGACAAGGGCACGGGGGCGGCCATGGTCTGCACCTTCGGTGATGTGACCGACATCGTGTGGTGGCGTGAACTGCGCACCACCGCCGGTGAGCCGCTGCCGAACATGACGACGATCGGCCTGGACGGTCGTTTCCTCGCCGAGGCACCGACGTCCGTGGCTGACGCGGAGGCGAGCGCCTGGTATGCCGAGCAGATGGGCGGCAAGACGGTCTTCAGTGCGCGCAAGGCACTGGTGGAGAAGCTGCAGGAGACCGGCGACATGACCGCCGTCGGGAAGCCTTTCAATCACGCTGTCAAGTACTTCGAGAAGGGCGACCGTCCGCTGGAGATCGTCTCGACCCGGCAGTGGTACATCCGCAACGGGGCCCGTGACGGTGAACTGCGCGATCAGCTCATCGCCCACGGGGACGAGCTCGCCTGGCATCCCGAGTTCATGCGCGTCCGTTACGAGAACTGGGTGGGCGGACTCACCGGCGACTGGCTGGTGTCGCGCCAGCGCTTCTTCGGTGTGCCGATCCCGCTGTGGTACGCCCTCGACGAGAACGGAGAACGCGACTACGAGCGCGTCCTCGCTCCCGACGCCGCGTCACTTCCCATAGATCCGACCATCGATGTCCCCGCGGGGTACACGGAGGATCAGCGCGGCGTGGCCGGTGGTTTCGACGCCGAGGCGGACATCCTCGACACCTGGGCGACCTCGTCGCTCACCCCGCAGCTGGCCGGTGGTTGGCAGCGGGACGACGAACTCTGGGAGCTCACGGCGCCGTTCGACCTGCGTCCGCAGGGTCAGGACATCATCCGCACCTGGCTGTTCTCCACGATGCTGCGGTCGACACTCGAAGACGGTAGGACTCCGTGGCGCAATGCGGCGATCTCGGGATTCATCGTCGACCCCGACCGTAAGAAGATGTCGAAGTCCAAGGGCAACGTCGTCACCCCCGCGGACGTCCTCGCCACGCATGGGTCGGATGCCGTCCGCTACTGGGCGGCTTCGAGCCGACTCGGCATGGACGCGGCCTTCGATCCGCAGAACCCGACACAGGTGAAGATCGGGCGACGACTGGCCATCAAGGTGCTCAACGCCGCGAAGTTCGTCCTGTCGTTCCCCGCACCGGCGGGCGCGCAGGTGACGCATGCTCTCGATGCGTCGATGTTGGCCGCCCTCGACGGCGTGGTCCGCGAAGCCACCAAGGCGTTCGACCGCTACGACTCCGCCCGGGCGCTGGAGTTGACGGAGGCGTTCTTCTGGACGTTCTGCGACGACTACCTGGAGCTGGTCAAGGAGCGTGCGTACGACCGGAGCGACGTCGGCCAGGCCTCGGCCGCCCTCTCGCTGCGTCTGGCGCTCTCGACGCTGCTTCGACTGCTCGCGCCCGTGCTCTCCTTCGCCACGGAGGAAGCATGGTCCTGGTTCGAAGAGGGCTCCGTGCACACCGCTGCGTGGCCGGAGCCGCTCGGAATCGACGGCGACCCCGCCGTGCTGTCCGCCGCGAGCGAGGCGCTCATCGGCATCCGTCGGGCCAAGACCGAAGCGAAGGCCTCGCAGAAGACGCCGGTGGCACGTGCGGCGATCGCCGCTCCGGCTGCGAAGCTCGACGCCCTTCGCGCTGCCGCCGATGATCTTCGTGCGGTCGGTCGCATCACCGACCTCGAATTCTCCGAAGCCGAGGAGTTCGCAGTCACTGCGATCGAGCTCGCTCCGGTCGAGGGCGCCTGATGCAACTGGGCACGCGCTGGGCCGCCGGATCGGAGCCACCGGCTTCGGTGCCGGCGGCCCTGCGCCGGTCGATAGCCCAGGTGGAGGCGAAGGGCCTCGTCGGCCACTGGACGCTCACCTGGCTCGAGGGCCGTGCGATCGCCGAACTCGATGCAGGCTGGGAAGTGCTCGAGACTTCGACGGGCGACGTCATCGCCCGTCCGTTCCAGGACTGACCGCCCGGTCGTTGCGACCCTCCCCGGTCGTTGAGCGAGCGAAGCGAGACGAAACGCCTCTCCTCCCCCTCGGTCGTTGAGCGAGCGAAGCGAGACGAAACGCCTCAGCGCAACGGCAACCCCATATGCGTGAGAGCCAGGTCGACGGCGCGCAGATCCGGCTTGCGTGTCTGCTGTTCGCGCAGCATCTCGAGCGCGATCTCACGCTGTTCGGCGCGACGCTTCACGCGACGCTCCACCAGGATCGTGAGCCTGCGCGCCACTCGCAGCAGTCCGCGCTCGACGCGTGTCGGCGCGACGAATCCCATCGTGGCGCTGGCGCTGGCGCTGGCGCTGGTCATGATTCGTCCCCGCGCCTCGCGCCGAGGCTCCGCGGACCCGGTGTCGGCAGGTCGAACAGGTCCATCCGAAGCGAGACCCGACGAACATCGGGGCCGGTCTGCCCGCGGTATCGCTCGATCGCATTGTCCATGATGGATTCGAGCTCTTGACGTAGAGACACCACCTGCTCCGGGGTCATGTCGAGATGCGTGGTCGTGGTCATCCCGATGTCGTCCCACCCCTCGGGGGCTTCGGATGCCGGTCGATTGATGTTGGCCATCAAGGTCTCGTGACGGAGGCGGAAGAACTCGGAGGTCACGATCTGCGCGGCCGCGCGGGCGGCCGGCGAGGTCATCTCGTCGGGGCCCGGCACGCCGATGCGTCCCTTCGGCCGCTCCCACCACCGCTCCCGTGCCGTACCGCGTCCCTCGACCTCCTGGATGAGGTCATGAGCGGCCAGCGCGCGGAGGTGGTAGCTGGTCGAGCCGGACGTCTCCCCCACCATCGCTGCGAGGGAACTGGCAGTCTGCGGACCTTGAGCCGCGAGCAGATCGAAGATCTTCACCCGGAGCGGGTGCGCCAGCGCTTTCAGCGCCCCGGCGTCGAGCGTCCGGATCTGCGTCTCGTTCGTCATATTGCAAAGATATCCTTGCAAACGATTCTTTGCAAGGTTTTCTTTGCAAATACTTCTTTGCACAGCACACCGGCGCGCTCCACGGGGTAAGTGGAGCAGCTTCGCTCCCAGGCCGCAACGGGTGCGGTTGCCGAACGGCAGGATGATCTCCCCGTTCGGCGGTCGGACTCGAAGGGTGCAGCGAGTACCGGCTGCTACCCCAACGCCGCAACCTGTTCTCCCGGCGGGGTCTGTCGTCACCGCCCCTGGAGGCGTTCATCGAACCTGTCGAGTTCGGGACTTACGCGCTTTTGCGCTTGCGCTCCATGATGATCGTGGGAGGTTCGCCCTCGTCGACGGCAGCACGGGTCACGATGACCTTGGCGACGTCCTCGGCAGACGGGATCTCGAACATGATCGGTCCGAGGACGTCTTCAAGGATGGCACGGAGACCGCGGGCGCCGGTCTTACGTTCGACGGCGAGGTCGGCGATCGAGCGCAATGCCTCCTCGTCGAACTCCAGCTGCACACCGTCGAGCTCGAACATGCGCTGGTACTGCTTGACCAGAGCGTTTCGCGGACCGGTCAGGATCTCCATGAGAGCGTCCTGGTCGAGCGGCGACACGTTGGTGACGACCGGCAGCCGACCGATGAACTCCGGGATGAGCCCGAACTTGTGGAGGTCTTCGGGCAGCACCTCGCTGAAGAGGTCGAGGTCCTTCGTCTTGTCATGCAGGGGCGCACCGAATCCGATGCCGTGCTTGCCGACCCTGGAGGACACGATGTCTTCGAGGCCGGCGAAAGCGCCGGCGACGATGAAGAGCACATTCGTCGTGTCGATCTGCAGGAATTCCTGATGCGGGTGCTTGCGTCCGCCCTGCGGCGGCACCGAGGCGACGGTGCCCTCGATGATCTTCAGCAGCGCCTGCTGGACACCCTCACCGGACACGTCACGAGTGATCGAGGGGTTCTCCGCCTTGCGGGCGATCTTGTCGACCTCGTCGATGTAGATGATGCCCTGCTCGGCGCGCTTGACGTCGTAGTCGGCAGCCTGGATGAGCTTGAGAAGGATGTTCTCGACGTCTTCGCCGACGTACCCGGCCTCCGTCAGAGCGGTCGCATCCGCCACGGCGAACGGTACGTTCAATCGCTTCGCGAGGGTCTGCGCGAGATACGTCTTGCCGCAGCCGGTCGGTCCGATCAGCAAGATGTTGCTCTTGGCGATCTCGACTTCTTCGGCCTTCTGCTCAGCCGTCTGCAGGGTTCCGTGGGCACGGACGCGCTTGTAGTGGTTGTACACCGCCACCGAGAGAGCGCGCTTCGCCGGCTCCTGGCCGACGACGTACTCCTCGAGGAACGAGAAGATCTCGCGCGGCTTGGGCAGCTCGAACTCCGCGACACCCTCGGCGGACGACTCCGCCATCCGCTCTTCGATGATCTCGTTGCACAGCTCGACGCACTCGTCGCAGATGTATACACCGGGGCCAGCGATGAGCTGCTGAACCTGCTTCTGGCTCTTTCCACAGAACGAGCACTTGAACAGGTCAGCGCTTTCACCGATTCGGGCCATGCGCGTCCTCCTAGGGGATGCAGAGATCGTCTTCTGAGCCTAACCTCTGCATCCGACACAGGGCCGCATTGGCGCGTATCAGTTCAGACCATGCTCTTGGTGTGCCAGACCGTCTTGATCTCGGTGAACGCGCCGATCCGCTCGGGCGAGGCGATGACCTCTCCCGGAGTGAGCACGCGCTTGAGCGTCTCAGCAGCGGCGATCTGCATGTCCACCCAGTCCAGATCCCCCGCCCCGGCGAGATCCAGCGCGTTGACGTCCTGGTGCGACGCGAGCCACGGGGCGATCTCCGCCGGCGACCCGGTGAGCACGTTGACGACTCCCCCCGGCACGTCGCTGGTGGCGAGTACCTCGGCGAGGCTGATCGCTGAGAGCGGGTGCCGTTCGCTGGCGATCACGACGACGGTGTTACCCGCTACCAGAGCCGGAGCGACGACGGAGACGAGGCCGAGCAGCGCGGAATCCTGAGGCGCCACGATCGCGACGACACCGGTCGGCTCCGGAACCGAGATGTTGAAGTAGGGACCGGAGACGGGGTTGGCGTTCCCCGCCACCTGCGCGTACTTGTCGCACCACCCGGCGTACCAGACCCAGAGGTCGATGGCCGCGTCGACCTGCGTCTCCGCAGAGCCGGTCGAGACGCCCTGCTGCGCGACGATCTCGTCGACGAACTGCGCGCGGCGCCCTTCGAGGACCTCGGCGACACGGTACAGCACCTGGCCGCGGTTGTAGGCGGTCGCGCCTGCCCAGCCCTTCACGGCCGAACGAGCGGCGACCACGGCATCGCGAGCATCCTTGCGAGAGCCCTGAGCAGCGTTCGCGAGGAAGGCTCCCTTGGCTGACAGCACCTCGTAGGTGCGCCCGGACTCGCTCCGCGGGAAGGCACCGCCGATGGCCAGCTTGTACGTCTTCGGCACGGTCAGTCGCTTGCTCATGCTGCGGCTCCCTTGAGGTAGGCGGTGAGTCCCTGACGTCCGCCTTCGCGGCCGTACCCGGACTCCTTGTAGCCGCCGAAGGGACTCGACGGGTCGAAGCGGTTGAAGGTGTTCGCCCAGATGACTCCGGCGCGGAGTCGATCGGCGACGGCGAGGATGCGCGATCCCTTGTCGGACCAGATTCCCGCGGAGAGTCCGTAGGGCGTGTTGTTCGCCTTGGCGATCGCCTCGGCCGGGGTGCGGAAGGTGAGCACCGAGAGCACCGGTCCGAAGACCTCGTCGCGGGCGATGCGATGCGATGCTTCGACGCCGGTGAAGATCGTCGGCGCGAACCAGAACCCCTTGTCCGGGATGGCGCAGTCCGCGGTCCACCTCTCAGCGCCCTCTGCCTCTCCGATGTCACTGAGTTCGCGGATGCGGGCGAGCTGAGCGGCCGAGTTGATCGCGCCGATGTCGGTGTTCTTGTCGAGCGGGTCGCCGAGGCGCAAGGTCGACAGACGACTCTTGAGCCGATCGATGACCTCGTCGTGTATCGATTCCTGAACCAGCAGTCGGCTGCCTGCACAGCAGACGTGACCCTGGTTGAAGAAGATGCCGTTGACGATCCCCTCGACCGCCTGGTCGATGGGTGCATCGTCGAACACGATGTTGGCTGCCTTGCCGCCCAGTTCCAGAGTGAGCTTCTTGGGCGTGCCGGCGACAGCCTTGGCGATGTCGCGCCCGACACCGGTGGATCCCGTGAAGGCGACCTTGTCGACGTCGGGGTGGCGCACCAGGGCGGCGCCGGTCGCACCGGCGCCCGTCACGATGTTGACGACACCCGCCGGAAGATCGGCCTGCTGCAGGATCTCCGCGAAGATGAGCGCGGTGAGCGGTGTGGTCTCCGCCGGCTTGAGGACGACGGTGTTACCCGCGGCCAGCGCCGGAGCGACCTTCCACGCCAGCATCAGCAGGGGGAAGTTCCACGGGATCACCTGTGCGGCGACGCCGAGCGCACGGGGGTTGGCGCCCAGCCCCGCATGGTCGAGCTTGTCCGCCCAGCCCGCGTAGTAGAAGAACCAGGAAGCAACCAGGGGGACGTCGACATCACGGCTCTCCTTGATCGGCTTGCCGTTGTCGAGGCTCTCGGCGACCGCCAGCTCGCGGGCACGTTCCTGCACGAGCCGGGCGATGCGGAAGAGGTATTTGCCGCGGTCGCGTCCACTCATCCGCGACCAGGTCTTCTCGTAGGCGCGGCGAGCCGCGGCGACCGCTCGATCGATGTCATCGTCGTTCGCGGTGGCGATCTCGGCGATGCGCGTCTCGTCGGCGGGTGAGATGGTGTGGAAGCTCGCACCAGAACCGTCGACGAACTCGCCGTTGATGAACAGGCCGTAGCTGTCTTTGAGGTTCAGGACCGACTTCGACTCCGGTGCCGGAGCGTATTCCAGAAATGACATTCGAGTTCCTGTCAGTCGATGGTGACGTAGTCGGGGCCGGAGTAGTGGCCGGTGCTGAGCTTCTGGCGCTGCAGGAGCACATCGTTGAGAAGGCTTGATGCGCCGAAGCGGAACAGGTGCGGCTGCAGCCACTCCTCCCCCACGGTCTCCGCAACGGTGACGAGGTACTTGACCGCGTCTTTCGACGAGCGGATGCCGCCTGCAGGCTTCACGCCGATGCGCTCGCCCGTGCCCCGGTACCAGTCGCGTACTGTCTCGAGCATGAGGAGCGTCGTCGGCAGCGTGGCGGCCGGCTGTACCTTGCCGGTCGACGTCTTGATGAAGTCGCCTCCCGCGAGGATGCCGAGCCACGAGGCCCGCTTGATGTTGTCGTAGGTGTTCAGTTCACCGGTCTCGAGAATCACCTTCAGCGATGCGGAGGTGCCGTCGTCACGACGGCAGGCCTCCTTCACCTGGGCGATCTGGTCGAAGACGAGTCCGTAGCGGCCGGACAGGAACGCACCGCGGTCGATGACCATATCGATCTCATCCGCGCCGGCTGCGACCGCCTCGGCCGTGTCCGCGAGCTTGATCGCGAGAGAAGACCGGCCGCTCGGGAACGCGGTGGCCACGGCGGCGACCGAGATCAGCCCGTCGTCGGGATCTCCGTGCAGTCCACCGAGCGCGGTCACCGCATCGCCCACCATGTCGCCGTAGACGCAGACGGCGGCCACGCGGGGCGTCGACGCGTCGGCGGCATCCGGGTTCTTGGCTTTTGCGACCAGAGAGCGCACCTTGCCCGGGGTGTCGGCACCTTCGAGCGTGGTGAGGTCGATCAGCTTGATGATGGTGTCGAGCGCCCATGCCTTCGACGTGGTCTTGATCGAGCGCGTGCCGAGTCCGGCCGCGCGCTGCTCGAGCCCCACCGCATCCACTCCCGGGAGTCCGTGCAGGAAGCGACGGAGTGTCGCGTCATCCGGCTCACCGCCGAGCACGTCCACCGCCGTTCTGCGGCTGAGTTCTTTGGTCGTCATTGTTCCTCCAACAGTACTCGTGCTGTGGTCTCATCGGTCACCAGAACGCCGCACAGGCCACTGGTCACGACTGTACGCGCGATGTCGTGCTTGGCGGGGCCCGCGGTCACGAAGATGGCGCGCTTGGCTCCGCGCAGCCGATCCAGCGAGACTCCCACGGTGCGCGCGTCGAGCTGGGAATCGACGATGTTCCCCTCCGCGTCGACGTAGCGCCCCAGGACGTCGCCCACCGCGCCGCGGCGGGCGAGCTCTTCGACATCATCCCGGCTCAGGTAGCCGTTCTCGACATGAGCGGAGGAGGCGTCACAGGGGCCCGCGGTGAACAGGAAGGCCTGGGCCTCCGCGGCCTCCTCGAGCACGGCCGCGACGGTGCGGTCCGCCTCGATCGCCTGCTTCGTCTCGACTCGCTCCAGGATCGCCGGGCTGGGCAGCAGCGACACGTGGCCGGATGCCCGCTGCGCGATCGTCACCGCGAGACCCGCGGCACCACCAGAGCGACGGTTGAGGCTCACGCCGCCGTTGAGCTGCACCACGGTGACGCCGTTGGCCCACCCGTCCGGGAGGGCTTCGGCGACGGCGCGCAGCGTCCGACCCCAGCTCACTCCGAGGGTGCGCGGTGCGGGGCGCAGAGCGGCGAGGAAGTCGGCCGCGGCGTGCGCCACGCGTTCGAGGGTCCCCTCGTCGCCCTCAGGCGACGGCACGACGACGGCGTCCGCCAAGTCGAATCGCTCGACCAGCAGTCTTTCCAGGCCGAGGCGACGTGCTCGCGGGTGCACGATCTCGATGCGGACGATGCCGCGCTCGCGCGCCTGCGTCAGCAGTCGGCCGACCTTCCAGCGGGAGATCTTGAGGAGTCCGCCGATCTCGTCCTGGGTCTTGTCCTCGTCGTAGTACAGCTCAGCAACGCGGACCATCAGCAGATCGTCTTCCACGGCATCCTCCTTCCTCTCCCAGCGTAGGCCCTCGGCCCCCAACGCGCACCCCGTTGCTCATATGAGCGAATGCAGGCAGGTGGCCCGCACATTCGCCGGGCATGCAGAAAGGGCGCCAGTCGCGATGACTGACGCCCTTTCTCGGCGAGAACCTATGCGCGCTTGCGCGTGCTCAGCACCTGGTCGACGATGCCGTACTCCAGCGCCTGCGCGGCAGAGAGGATGTTGTCGCGGTCGATGTCGCGGTTCACCTGCTCGACGGGCTTCCCCGTGTGCGCGGCCATCGTCTCCTCGAGCCAGGTGCGCATACGGAGGATCTCCGCCGCCTGGATCTCGATGTCCGATGCCTGGCCCTGTCCGGCTTCACCCATCGCGGGCTGGTGGATCAGCACACGCGCGTTCGGCAGCGCGAGCCGCTTTCCGGGTGCGCCGGCAGCGAGCAGCACGGCGGCTGCGGATGCTGCCTGGCCCAGGACGACGGTCTGAATCTGCGGCGCGACGTACTGCATCGTGTCGTAGATCGCCGTCATCGCGGTGAACGAGCCACCGGGCGAGTTGATGTACATCGTGATGTCGCGCTCGGCGTCCTGGCTCTCCAGAACGAGCAGCTGTGCCATCACGTCGTCAGCAGACGCGTCGTCGACCTGCACGCCGAGGAAGATCACTCGATCTTCGAACAGCTTGTTGTACGGGTCCTGACGCTTGAAGCCGTACGCGGTGCGCTCTTCGAACTGCGGGAGCACGTAGCGGCTGGACGGAAGGTTTCCTGCGGATTGGAAAGTGGGGGTGTACATGGTGTCCTTTCGAATCCGGATTACTCTGCGGCGTCCGCAGTGCCGCCGCCGCCGGTGACGTCGCTGGCGTGCTCGCGGATGTGGTCGACGAAGCCGTACTCGAGGGCCTCGTCCGCGGTGAACCAGCGGTCGCGGTCACCATCGGCGTTGATCTGCTCGACCGACTTGCCGGTCTGGCCCGCAGTGATCTCGGCGAGACGCTTCTTCATCGAGAGGATGAGCTGCGCCTGCGTCTGGATGTCACTCGAGGTTCCGCCGAAGCCGCCGTGCGGCTGGTGCAGCAGAACCCGCGCGTTCGGCGTGATGTACCGCTTGCCCTTGGTGCCGCTGGTGAGCAGCAGCTGTCCCATGGATGCCGCCATGCCGATGCCGACGGTGACGATGTCGTTCGGCACGAACTGCATCGTGTCGTAGATCGCCATACCCGCGGTGATCGAGCCACCGGGAGAGTTGATGTAGAGGTAGATGTCTTTTTCCGAGTCCTCCGCGGCGAGAAGAAGGATCTTCGCGCAGATCTCGTTGGCGTTCTGGTCGCGCACCTCTGAACCCAGCCAGATGATGCGGTCCTTCAGCAGCCTGTCGAAGACGCTGGTCGCGACAAGTGGTTCTGCAGCCATTTCAGCTCCTGTTTCCGTGATCGTGCTTCGAATCTACCGGCGCCGGCGCGGCCCTCAGGCCGTGTTCGCCGTCGGCATATCAGGTGTCGGCGCCCGCGATCTCGTGGGCGTAGGCGGTCATGGACCGGTGGTAGCGCGGCAGGTGCGGCACCAGCGCGAGCAAAGCGACGGACAGCCCCTGCGCCGGTCGGCCGGCGCTCGCGAGAGTGAGGGCATGCACGGCAGCGACCGCGTCGCGATAGGGGCCCTCGGCCGAAATCTCCTCCTCGGCGCGGATGACGTCGAGCGCTTCCTCGAACTCGCCGAGGATGCGAAGCGAGCTCGCCAGCTGGATGACGCACTGCGCACGATGATCCTCGTCCAATCCGAGTGCGAGGGCGCGTCGGTACAGAGCGACCGCTTCGGCCGGTCGACCCGCCGAATCCCTCGCCCCCGCACGCTCGAACTCCGCTCGCGCGTCATCCGCGCCACGCTCGGCAGCCAGTTCGTCGATGCGGGCGATCGTCTCGTCACCCACCTCTTCGCCGGATGCGGCCGCCCACACGTCGTCGATCCGTTCGTCCCAGCTCTTCACCGCTTCTCCCTCCACGAGAAAGGGCGGATGCCGCAGCATCCGCCCTTTCACCGATCGTGTTCGATCACTCGGCCTTGTCAGCGGCCTTCTTCGCGGGCGCCTTCTTGGCAGCAGGCTTCTTCGCAGCCGGCTTCTCGGCGTCGGCGTCAGCCTCGGCGTCGTCCGCGTCTGCCTTCTTCGCCGGCGCCTTCTTGGCCGCAGGCTTCTTGGCAGCGGCCTTCTTCTTGGGCTTCTCCTCGGCCTCGGCCTCAGGGGCCTCCTCGGCCGCGTCGTCGGTGACCACGAAGTCGGACAGGTCGACCGACTTGCCGTTGGTGTCGACGACCTTCACCTTGCCCAGAGCGATCGCGAGCGCCTTGTTGCGGGCGACCTCGCCGACGAGTGCGGGCAGCTGGTTCGAGGACTGCAGCGCCTCGACGAACTCCTGCGGCGCCATGCCGTACTGCGAGGCGGACTGGATCAGGTACTGGCTCAGTTCCTCCTGCGAGACCTGCACGTCGGCCTGCTCCGCGATCGTGTCGAGGAGCACCTGCGTACGGAACTGCTTCTCGCTCGCCTCAGTGACCTCCGCACGGTGCACGTCGTCTTCGAGGCGCCCTTCACCCTCGAGGTGGTTGTGCACCTCGTCTTCGATGAGCTGGGGCGGAACCGGGATCTCGATCTGCTCGAGCAGTGTCTCGACGAGCTTGTCGCGCGCCGCGGAACCCTGGGTGAACACGCCCTGCTGAGCGACACGCTCGGCGAGACTCTCACGCAGTTCGGCGATCGTGTCGAACTCGCTCGCGATCTGAGCGAAATCATCATCGGCGTCGGGGAGCTCGCGCTCCTTGACCGCCTTGACCGTCACCGAAACCTCGGCCTCGGAACCGGCGTGGTCGCCGCCGACCAGCGCGGAGCGGAAGGTGGTGTCCTCACCGGCGGTGAGCGACTCGATCGCGTCGTCGATGCCTTCGAGCAGCTCGCCGGAACCGATCTCGTACGACACGCCCTCGGCGCGGTCGATCTCTGCCCCGTCGATCGTGGCGACGAGGTCGAGTTCGACGAAGTCACCCTTCGCGGCCGGCCGGTCGACCGGGATGAGCGTGCCGAAGCGCGCCCGCATGTTGTCGAGCTCGGTGTCGAGCGCGGCCTCGTCGATCTCGACGGCGTCGACCGTCACCGTGATGCCGTCGTAGGAGGGGATCTCGATGTCGGGGCGGACGTCCACCTCGACGTCGACGAGCAGGTCTCCGGAGAAGTCCTTCTCGTTCGGCCACTGCGTGATGTCGGCGGCGGGGCGGCCGACCACGCGGAGCTTGTGCTCGGCGCTCGCCTCGCGGAAGAACTTGTCCAGGCCCTCGTTCACAGCGTGCTCGATGACCGCGCCGCGACCGATGCGCTGGTCGATGATGGGAGCCGGAACCTTGCCCTTGCGGAAGCCGGGGATCTGGACGTCCTGAGCGATGTGCTCGTAGGCGTGAGCGATGCTCGGCTTGAGGTCGTCCGGTGTGACCGTGATGCTCAGCTTGACCCGGGTCGGGGTCAGCTTCTCGACGGTGCTGTTCGCCATGCTTGTGTGTTCTCCTTGTTGTCTCCGCGCTGAACCGCGGCTGTCAGGCTGGACGCTACTGTGTCGGGGCGACAGGAGTTGAACCTGCGACCTCCCGCTCCCAAAGCGGGCGCTCTACCAAGCTGAGCTACGCCCCGGGGAATCCGCGCACAGATTCAGCCCCCACGAGTCTAACGGACAGGAACACCTCCGACAGTCCGCTATGATCGATGACGTCGGAGTTACGATCCGGTCGGTCCCGAGAAAGTCGCGGGATCCGGGGCTGTAGCTTAGTGGTAAAGCCTTAGTCTTCCAAACTAATGATGCGGGTTCGATTCCCGTCAGCCCCTCCGCTTTCAGAAGGCCCCCACCGCTCGGTGGGGGCCTTCTCGTGTCAAAACCGGATCGTCGAATACTGTGGCACTGTCGATGCACGCCGACTCTGATCGGAAGGTCACCGAATGCGCGACGCGAATGTCCTCCCGCCCTCCGGCGGTCACCACATCGCCGCACGCTTCTCGGGCACGTCCCCGCTTGCCTCTCCGCCAGGACCACGGCGCGGCCGTCGCACCCTCATCTCCGGCATCTTCGGTGGGGTGGGCCTGATCGCGGTCGTGGCGATCACGCAGACCGTCGCAAGCCTGGGTTATGACAGCGCCGTGACCGACTACCGGGCGGCCTCCGCCGGAGCGTCCGAGTCGCAGACGCAGTTGCGCGCGGAGAACGAAGATCTGGTCGATGCATCGGACGCGGCTGAAGCGATCATCGCCGTCGAGAACGAGGCCATCCCCGTCGCCGCCACCCAGGAAGAAGCGACATCGACCGCCGCTGGCGTCGCTGGTGAAGCCACTGCTGCGGCTGATGACCTCCTCGGCGTGGACATCCCGCCCGTGGGCGACAAGCCGGACTGGTTCTGGGAGCTCTTCGGCGCGACAGCCCAGCTCGACCGGCATCAGGCAGAGGTCACTCGACTCTCCGACGCCATGGATCTGGCCGCCGTCGACACGGCTGAGGCTTTCCGCGGCCTGACGGAGAGCACCACCTCGCTTCTGGTGTCTGCCGGTGAATCCGCCGCAGGCTTCGAGGCTGCCCACGTCTCCGCGCGCAACGAGGCGATCATCGCCTTGCGCGAAGCCGCCGCCGACGCGACCGCCACGACGAGCATCGACGAAGGCGCCGCCGAAACCTACTCGGCGTTACAGGATGCCGCCCATCAGGTGATCGCGACAGAGCGAGCCGAACTCGACGAGAAAGCCGGACCGCTGCTGGCCCAGCGACTGGAGATCGAGGAATTCGCCCGATCGCTCGCTCCAGGGGTCCTGTTGGAGTTCGACTGGGCACCCATGGTCAACGGCGCGGGCGGAAACGGCAGCATGGGCGGCTACACGACCTGGTGGTGGGACGATCCGGGTCGCGCGACCATCGAGCTGTCGAACTCGGTGGCCGAACAATGGCCCGCGGACCGCAGCAAAGCGCTCGTGGCGCACGAAGTCGGCCACGCGATCAGCGTGAAATGCGAGGGCATGTACGACGCCTCGACCCAGGACAGCATCGAGAACTGGGCGACGGCGTGGGCGATCGGGATGGGCTTCACCGATGACGCGAACGGAGTGTGGGCCTACGGCTATCCCCCGCAGAACTACATCGACGCGGCGGCGGGATGTCGCTGACAGCGAACTCCCCCACCATCTGCCGTCCCGGTACGAAAGAAGCCGCCGCGATGATTCGCGACGGCTTCTTGGTGTCAGATCGACGAGGTCACTGACCGCGACGTTCGCGTAGTTGAGCAAGTGCATCTTCGAGAAGCTGGACGGCTTCTTCGTCGGTGCGACGCTCCTTCACGTACGCGAGGTGAGTCTTGTACGGCTCGGGCTTCGCGAGGGCAGGAGGGTTCTCCTTGTCGCGACCCGCCGGCAGACCCGACTGCGGGTGATCGATCGTCTCGGGGATCTCGTCTTCGGGGAGGCCCGCCGCGAAGTAGCGGACGGTCTCGTTGCCGAGGCCGTCCCAGTAGGAGACCGAGATCCGGTCGGCGTGGTAGCCGTGGTCCTGCTCCCCCATCGGGCCGGAGCCCACGCGGGTGCCTCGGATTGCGTTGCCGCCAGTAGCCATCAGATGACCTCGAACTTCGTGATGAGTCCGAGCGCGACGATGGCTACGAACCATGTGAGCGCCAGGACGACGGTGAAGCGGTTCAGGTTCCGCTCCGCGAGACCGGAGGAGCCGACCGCAGAGGTCATACCGCCTCCGAACATGTCGGAAAGGCCGCCACCGCGACCCTTGTGCAAGAGGATGAGGAGGGTCAGCAGGACGCTGGTGATGCCCAGCACGACCTGCAGGACGAACTCGAGAATTGCCACGAGGAAGAGCCTTTCGCCGGGGCATGTGAGCCCCCGTAACGGTCAAGTATACGGTGCAGCGGGGCCGGGGCCCCGCCGCACTCACACGCCGACGTGCTTCTCGAAGCGGATGATCGCGGCGAACTCGTCGACGACGAGGCTCGCGCCGCCGACCAGAGCACCGTCGACATCCGGCTCACGCATGAAGCTGGCGATGTTCGCCGACTTCACCGATCCGCCGTACAGGACTCGGGTACGCGCGGCAGCGTCTTCACCGAGAACCTTGGCGATGACGGCCCGCAGGGTGGCGCAGACGTCCTGCGCCTGCTGCGGCGTCGCCGCCTGACCGGAGCCGATGGCCCAGACGGGCTCGTACGCCACGACGATGTCAGCCTTCGGCGAAACACCCTGCAGCGCTGCCTCGAGCTGCCCGACGGGCACCGCGCTGGCACCGAACTTCTCAAGGTCGTCGGCAGTCTCACCGACGCAGATCACCGGCACGAGGCCGTGCTTGATCGACGCCTGCACCTTCGAGGCGACGACTTCATCCGACTCGGAGTGGTACTCACGCCGTTCCGAGTGGCCGATGATGACGTACTTGGCGTCGAGCTTTGCCAGGAACGCACCGGACACCTCGCCGGTGTAAGCACCCGAGTCGTGAGCCGAGACATCCTGCGCACCGAGCGCGAACGGGATCTTGTCCGCGTCGATCAGCGTCTGCACGCTGCGGATGTCGGTGAACGGCGGGAAGACCGCGACCTCGACGGAGCCGTCTTCGTGCTTGGCGTCCTTCAACGTCCAATGCAGCTTCTGCACGAACGCGACCGCCTGCAGGTGGTCGAGGTTCATCTTCCAGTTGCCCGCGATCAGCGGGGTACGGGTCACATTGCCCATCCGAGCACCTCCAGGCCGGGTAGTTTCTTTCCCTCGAGGAACTCGAGGCTTGCGCCGCCACCGGTCGAGATGTGGCCGAACTGGTCATCGGTGAAGCCGAGCTGACGGACTGCGGCCGCCGAGTCACCGCCGCCGACGACGCTGAGCCCATCAACCTCGGTCAGAGCCTGGGCCACGGTCTTCGTGCCCGCGGCGAAGGCCGGGAACTCGAAGACGCCCATCGGCCCGTTCCAGAAGACGGTCTTGGATCCGCTGATGACTTCAGCGAAACGCGCAGCGGTCTCCGGTCCGATGTCGAGGCCGATCCCCGACGCGCCGAAGGCGGTCGACTCGATCGCGTCGGCTGCGGCGACCTCGTGCGCAGCATCCGCCGTGAACGATTCGGCGACGACGACGTCTGTCGGGAGTACCAGCTCCACGCCGCGCTCCGCCGCTTCGGCGATGTAGCCGCGGACTGTCTCGAGCTGATCCTCTTCGAGGAGGCTGGACGCCACCGCGTGACCCTGCGCCTTCAAGAAGGTGAACAGCATTCCGCCGCCGACCAGAATGCGGTCGACCCGAGGCAGCAGGTGCGAGATCACACCGAGCTTGTCGCTGACCTTCGACCCGCCGAGCACGACCGCATAGGGGCGCTCGGGCTTCTCGGTGAGGCGATCGAGCACGTCCAGCTCGGCCTCGATCAGCAGGCCCGCCGCCGACGGCAGCAGTTCGGCGAGTTCGTAGACGCTCGCCTGCTTGCGGTGGACGACACCGAAACCGTCGGACACGAGCACGTCGCCGAGCTTCGCGAGCTCTTCGGCGAAGGCTCGACGCGTGGCGTCGTCCTTCGAGGTCTCACCGGCGTTGAACCGCAGGTTCTCGATGACGACGACGCCGCCATCCTCCAGCGAGGCCACAGCATCGTGCGCCGATTCGCCGACGGTGTCCCGCGCGAATGCGACGGGCGCTCCCAGCAGTTCGGAGAGCCGCTGAGCCACGGGCTCGAGGCTGTACTGCGGGTCGGGGGCACCGTCGGGGCGTCCGAGGTGCGAGCACACGACAACGCGGGCGCCCGCGTTGATCAGTGCGTTGAGGGTCGGCAACGAGGCGCGTACACGACCATCGTCCGTTATGACCCCGTCCCGCAGGGGGACGTTCAGATCACAACGGACGATGACGCGCTTGCCCTCGAGCGAACCCAGTGAGTCCAGGGTGCGCAGAGTCATGTGTCAGAGCTCAGAGACGCTCGGCCACGTACTCGGTGAGGTCGACAAGACGGTTGGAGTAACCCCACTCGTTGTCGTACCAGCTGGAGACCTTGACCAGGTTGCCGCTCACGTTGGTGAGCGTCGAGTCGAAGATCGACGAGTGCGCGTTGTGCACGATGTCGCTCGACACGATCTGGTCTTCGTTGTACTGGAGGTAGCCGGCGAGGCGACCATCGACAGCAGCTGCCTTGTAGGCCGCGTTGACCTCGTCGACCGTCAGGTCCTGGCGGTCGGTGATCAGCGTCAGGTCGACGATCGAGCCGGTGGGAACCGGAACGCGGTACGACGAGCCGCTGAGCTTGCCCTGCAGCTCCGGCAGCACAGCGCCGATGGCCTTGGCGGCACCGGTGGAGGCCGGCGTGATGTTGATCGCCGCGGCGCGTGCACGACGCAGGTCGCTGTGCGGGCCGTCCTGGAGGTTCTGGTCGGCCGTGTAGGCGTGTGCGGTCATCATGAAGCCGCGGTCGATGCCGAATGCGTCGTTGAAGACCTTGGCGAGCGGTGCCAGGCAGTTCGTGGTGCAGGAGGCGTTGGAGATGATGTGGTCCGTCTCCGCGTTGTACGTCTCTTCGTTCACGCCCATGACGATCGTGCGGTCGTCACCCGAGGCCGGAGCCGAGATGAGGACCTTCTTCGCGCCTGCATCGATGTGCTTGCGAGCGAGCTCCGCCTTCGTGAAGAAGCCGGTCGACTCGATGACGATGTCGACACCGAGCTCGCCCCACGGGAGGTTGGCGGGGTCGCGCTCGGCGAACGCCTTGATCTGCTTGCCGTTGACGGTGATGCTCTCGTCGTCGTAGCTGATCTCGGCGTCGAGAACGCCGCTGACCGAGTCGTACTTGAGCAGGTGCGCCAGGGTCTTGTTGTCAGTGAGGTCGTTGACTGCGACGATTTCGAGGTCAGCTCCCTGCGCGAGAGCCGCGCGGAAGTAGTTGCGTCCGATGCGGCCGAAGCCGTTGATACCGATCTTGACAGACACTCAGGTCTCCTGATTTCTTGTGCGCTTGCGCGCGGTTTCAACTTGCGAAGCATGGACAACGGCGTCCCGACGGGCGAAACGTCCATCGGGACGCCCGTCTTGGTTACGACAGTACCAGCAGGCCGTTCGTCTGGTTACGGGCGACCTCGAGACGCTGTGCGACATTCTCCCAGTTGGCGATGTTCCACGCCGCCTTGACGTAGTCGGCCTTGACGTTGAGGTAGTCGAGGTAGAAGGCGTGCTCCCACATGTCGAGCTGGAACAGCGGGATGGTGCCCTGCGCGGTGTTCGACTGCTGGTCGAACAGCTGCTGGATGATGAGGCGCGAGCCGATCGAATCCCAGCTGAGGACGGCCCAACCCGAGCCCTGGATGCCGGTCGCCGCAGCGGTGAAATGCGCCTGGAACTTCTCGAAGGAGCCGAAGTACTCGTCGATGGCCGCCTTCAGCTCACCCTCGGGCTGACCTCCGCCGTTCGGCGACAGGTTGGTCCAGAAGATGGAGTGGTTGACGTGGCCGCCGAGGTTGAACGCGAGGTCCTTCTCGAGCTTGTTCACGTTCGCGAGGTTGCCGCTGTCGCGAGCCTCGGCGAGCTGCTCGAGCGCGGTGTTCGCGCCGGCGACGTAGGTCGCGTGGTGCTTGTCATGGTGGAGTTCCATGATCTTGCCGCTGATGTGCGGCTCGAGAGCCGCGAAGTCGTAGGGAAGGTCGGGGAGCGTGTAAGTCGCCATATCGCTTTCATCCAATCCGCGCCGCGCCGCGGCGCTTGCCGATCCTCCGCGCCGCCGATGTGCGGCGTAGAGCGGACGTAACTCATCCTAGTGACGACAACGCGTGGCCGGACCAGTTCCTTCCGCCGGATGGCGAAGACCCGCCACCGGAAAACCGGACGACGGGTCTTGACGACACGAGCTCAGACGTCGAGGCCGATCGGCACGGCGGCTTCGGTGCCGGGGATGCCGTCCTGCTGAGCTCTTTTGTCGGCCATCGCCAGCAGACGCCGGATCCGACCGGCGACCGCGTCCTTCGTCAGCGGAGGGTCGGCATGGTGGCCCAGTTCGTCGAGGCTCGCGTCGCGGTGTGCGAGACGCAGCTCTCCCGCCACCCGGAGGTGGTCGGGCACCTCGTCGGCGAGGATCTCGAGAGCTCGCTCGACGCGGGCGCACGCTGCGACCGCGGCCTGAGCGGAACGGCGGAGATTCGCGTCATCGAAGTTCACCAGGCGGTTGACGCCCGCGCGCACCTCCCGACGCTGGCGGAGCTCTTCCCATGCCACAGCGGTCTTCTGCGCGCCCATCTCGTTGAGGATGGTGCGGATGGCTTCACCTTCGCGCACGACGACGCGTGGCATGCCGCGTACCTCGCGCGCCTTGGCAGCGACGCCGAGTCGGTGCGCCGCGCCGACGAGGGCCATGGCAGCTTCCGAAGAGGGGCAGACGACTTCGAGCATCGCCGAACGGCCGGGCTCGCTGAGCGTGCCGGCCGCCAAGAACGCACCGCGCCACAGGCCGGCGACCTCGGCGCGGGATCCGGTGGTCAGCCTGTTCGGGAGGCCTCGCACCGGCCGTCGACGCTGATCGAGAAGCCCCGTCTGGCGGGCGAGAGTCTCACCCTGCGTGATCACGCGCACAGCCCACCGCGCACCTTCGTTCGCAGTGCTCGACTGCACCTGAGCGATCTCAGGACGCACCCCGTAGATCTCAGCGAGGTCCCTGGCGACACGGCGTGCGAGCGTCTCGGCATCCACCTCTGCCTCCACGGCCACGCGGCCGGCGATCGAGTGCAGACCACCGGCGAACCGGAGGATCGCGGTCACCTCCGCGACACGCACCGTCGGGGGTGCGTTGCGGATGCTGACCAGCTCGGCCTTGACGTCGGTGGTTAGTGCCACGACACTCCTTCACGTTCACGCGCCGGGTCGCGACGCAAACGTCCAGCTTACTCGGCCGGGCGACCGGCTACTCCCTGCCGAGGTCCCGATGCCGGACATTGACCGCCACGCCGGGGACTGCGGCGAGGCGTCGTCCGAGTTCCTCCGACATGGCGACCGACCGGTGCTTGCCACCGGTGCATCCGATCGCGATCGTGGAGTGGCTCTTGTTCTCGCGCTGATACCCCTCGAGCACGGGGACGAGGGCCGCCGAATAGGCGTCCAGGAATTCCATGGCGCCGTCACGCGAGAGCACGTAGTCACGAACGGTTTCGTCCTGACCGGTCAGACCGCGCAATTCCTCGTTCCAGAACGGATTCGGCAGGAAACGCATGTCGGCGACGATGTCGACGTCGGTCGGCAACCCGTACTTGAAACCGAAGCTCAGGAGAGTCAGGCGGTGGCGGGCCTCACCCTCTTCCGAGAAGATGTCGGACACCTGTGTGGCGAGCTGGTGGATGTTCAGCGTCGAGGTGTCGATCACGAGGTCCGCGGACTCACGGATCGGGGCGAGTCTGGTGCGCTCGGTACGGATGCCGTCGAGCAGCGTGCCGTCTTCCTGGAGCGGGTGCGGACGCCGTACCGATTCGAATCGGCGGACCAGGACGTCGTCGGAGGCGTCGAGGAACAGAACGCGCACGGACCCCCGCGAGCGGAGTGCACGTGCGACGCCGGGGAAATCGTCGAAAAGGTTTCGCCCTCGGACGTCGACCACAGCGGCGACCTTCGGCAGTGCCTTGCCGCCCATATCGGTCAGCTCGAGCAGAGGACGCAGGATCTGCGGCGGCAGGTTGTCTACGACATACCAGCCGAGGTCTTCCAAGGCGTTCGCCACCGTGGTCCGGCCAGCACCGGACATCCCCGTGACGATGAGAAACTCGCCCTTCTCTCCGTCAACCATCGCTCAACGCTCCCTCTCCCCCAGTGGCTTCCAGCCTAGCGAGTGGAGAGGTGCGTGTGGATGTTCTGCGCAAGGACGGGACCGATTCCCTGAACTTCCTGAATCTCATCGGGTCGAGCACCGCGCAGAGCCGTGACCGACCCGAAATGCTTCAGCAGCACTTTGATCCGGGAGGCGCCGAGTCCGGGGACCTCGGCGAGCACGGTCGTGATGTCGTTTCGACGCTTCTTGCGCTGATGTGTGATCGCGAATCGGTGGGCTTCGTCGCGCAGACGTTGAAGCAGGTAAAGGGCTTCGCTGGTGCGCGGGAGGATGACGGGGAAGTCGTCGCCGGGAAGCCAGACCTCTTCGAGGCGCTTGGCGATACCGCACACGGCGATCTCCGTGTGGCCGGCGTCGCGGAGGGCTCGCGCCGCCGCTTCGACCTGCGGTTTCCCTCCGTCGACGAGGAGCAGCTGCGGCGGATAGGCGAACCGCGGCTTGCGCTTCACGATGCCTTCCTCACCCGGGTCGTCGTCCTGCTCCTCGGGCCGGTCGAGGTATGCCAGCCGGCGCCGAAGCACCTGATACATCGAGTCGGTGTCGTCGGTCGTCTCGGGGATGCCGAAGGAGCGGTACTGATCTTTGCGAGGCAGGCCGTCTTCGAACACCACCATCGAGGCGACGACATTCGTACCGCCGAGGTGCGAGATGTCGAAGCACTCGATGCGCAGTGGTGCCTCGCTCATTCCGAGAGCGTTCTGCAGATCGGTCAGCGCCTGGGTCCGGGCGACGTAGTCGCTCGTGCGTCGCGTCTTGTATCTGATCAGGGCCTGCTGCGCGTTGATCGTCGCGGTGCGCATCAGATCGGCGCGCTGGCCGCGCTGAGCGACCGCGATCTCGGTCTTCTTTCCGCGGCGCTCGCGCAGCCAGACCTCGAGTTCTGCGGCATCGTCGGGAAGCGTGGGCACCAGGATGCGACGGGGAACGTCCTGTGCGTCGCCGTACGCCCGCTGCAGCACCTGGTCGACGAGTTCACCCGTGGAGATGTCGAGCTCTTTCTCGATCGTCATCGCACGGACACCGCGGACGCGCCCGCCGCGGATCACGAAGTGCTGGACCGCCGCGGCCAACTCATCCTCGGCGATACCGAACAGATCGGCATCTTCGTCCGGCGAGAGCACCAGCGCGCTCTTGCCGAGAACGGCCTCGATCGCCGTGAGTTTGTCGCGATACTTCGCGGCCGACTCATAGTCCATGGCCGCGGAGGCTGCCAGCATCCGCTTGGTCAGATCTCTCGTGAAGCGCTCGTCTCCGCCTGCCATGAACGCGACGAAGTCGTCGACCATGGCGCGGTGCTCTTCGATCGACACGGTCATCGAGCAGGGTCCGCCGCACTTGCCGATCTGCCCGGGAAAGCAGGGCCTACCCGTCTGCATAGCGCGCTTGTAGCTGGAATCGCTGCATGTGCGGATGGGGAAGGCCTTGACCATCAGGTCGATCGTCTCGTGGACCGCCCACACCTTCGGGTACGGCCCGAAATAGCGTGCACCCGGAATCTTGCGATTGCGCGTGACGATGACCCGTGGCGCCTCGTCCGCCAGGGTCACAGCCATGAACGGGTATGACTTGTCATCCCGGTAGCGGACGTTGAAAGGCGGATCGAACTCTTTGATCCACATGTACTCGAGCTGGAGCGAGTCGACATCGGTCGACACGACCGTCCATTCGACGGAAGCGGCCGTGGTGACCATTCGCCGTGTGCGCTCGTGCAGCGTCCGCAACGGCGCGAAGTAGTTCGACAAGCGCTGGCGCAGGTTCTTGGCCTTGCCGACGTAGAGCACGCGCCCGTTGGCATCGCGGAACCGGTACACGCCGGGATCGGTCGGGATCTCTCCCGCCCGTGGCTTGTACGGCAGTACGTCTGCCATCAGCTGGCCTTCCGCGCTGCGCGCCCCTCACCCAGGATCTCGCCGAGAAAGAGTCCGGTGTGGCTCTGTTCGACGCGGGCCACCTGCTCGGGTGTGCCCGTCGCGATGATCTCACCGCCGCCCGAGCCGCCTTCCGGACCGAGGTCGATCACCCAGTCAGCCGACTTGATGACGTCGAGATTGTGCTCGATCACGATGACCGTGTTGCCCTTGTCGACCAGTCCGTTGAGGACTTCGAGGAGCTTGCGGACATCTTCGAAGTGCAGCCCGGTGGTCGGCTCGTCGAGCACGTAGATGCTGCGACCGTTGCTGCGACGCTGGAGCTCGGTGGCGAGCTTGACGCGTTGTGCCTCGCCGCCGGAGAGCGTCGTGGCCGACTGCCCGAGGCGCACGTATCCGAGGCCGACGTCGACGAGGGTCTTCATGTACCGGTGGATGGCCTGGATGGGTTCGAAGAACTCGGCGGCCTCTTCGATCGGCATCTCCAGGACCTCGGCGATGTTCTTGCCCTTGTAGTGGACGGCCAGCGTGTCGCGGTTGTAGCGCTTGCCGTGGCACACCTCGCAGTCGACGTACACGTCGGGCAGGAAGTTCATCTCGATCTTGATGGTGCCGTCGCCGGAACAGGCCTCGCAGCGCCCGCCCTTGACGTTGAAGCTGAATCGCCCGGGGAGATACCCGCGCACCTTCGCCTCTGGCGTCTCGCTGAAGAGGTTGCGAATGCGGTCGAAGACCCCGGTGTAGGTCGCCGGGTTCGAGCGCGGGGTGCGACCGATCGGTGCCTGGTCGACGTGCACGACCTTGTCGAGGTTGTCGAGTCCGGTCACCCGGGTGTGCTTGCCCGGCACCGTGCGCGCTCCGTTGAGGCGCGAGGCGAGCACCTGATAGAGGATGTCGTTCACCAGTGACGACTTGCCGGAGCCGCTGACGCCTGTGACGGCCGTGAGCACTCCGAGCGGGAAGTCGGCGGTGACGTTGCGCAGGTTGTTGGCTCGAGCACCGACGACGCTCAGCATGCGCTTCTTGTCGATCTTGCGACGCTTTGTCGGCAGGGGAATCTCACGGCGACCGGAGAGGTACTCCCCCGTCATCGAGTCGCTGTCGTCGAGCAGCGCCGAGTATGGTCCGGAGTGCACCACCTTGCCACCGTTGACCCCGGCACCCGGGCCGATGTCGACGACCCAGTCGGCGGCCTCGATGGTCTCCTCATCGTGCTCGACGACGATGAGCGTGTTGCCGAGGTCGCGGAGCTTGATGAGCGTGTTGATGAGTCGGCGGTTGTCTCGCTGGTGAAGCCCGATCGAAGGCTCGTCGAGAACGTAGAGCACTCCGGTGAGACCTGAGCCGATCTGGGTGGCGAGACGGATGCGCTGTGCCTCGCCTCCGGAGAGCGAGCCGGCCGAGCGGCTGAGATTCAGATAGTTCAGCCCGACCTGCAGCAGGAAGTCGAGACGGACCCGGATCTCGCGCAGTACCTGCGCGGCGATCTGTGCTTCGCGGTCGGTGAGGCTCAGAGTCTCCATGAACTCTCGCGCGTCGGCGAGGCTGAGGTGGGAGACCTCGGCGATCGAGTGTCCATGCACCTGAACGGCCAGCACCTCGGGCTTGAGACGGTTGCCATCGCACACCGGGCACGGTACCTCGCGGAGGTACTCGCCCCACCGGCTGCGCTGCGTGTCGGACTCGGCCTGCAGGTACTGCCGCTCGATATAGGGAACGACGCCCTCGAAACCGGAGGCGTACCGCATCTCGCGCCCGTACCGGTTCTTCCACTTGACGGTGACCTTGTAGTTCTCCCCGCGCAGAATCGCATTCTGCACATCGGAGTGGAGCTTGCGCCACGGGGTGTCGAGCGAGAAGTCGAGGTCACGCGAAAGACCCTCGAGCAACCGCTCGTAGTACTGGAACAGTCCCTTGCCCTGAGTGGTCCAGGGGATGATGACGCCCTCACGGATGGACAGGTCTTCGTCGCCGAGCATGAGGTCGACGTCGACCGACATGCGCGTGCCGAGCCCCGAGCACGCAGGGCAGGCACCGAAGGGGGCGTTGAACGAGAAGGTGCGCGGCTCGATCTCCGTCAGAGTGAGCGCGTGCCCGTTCGGGCAGGCCAGCTTCTCGGAGAAGGTCTGCCAAGCATCGTCGCCCTCGCCGTCGACGAAGTTGACCTGGACCACTCCGCCCGCGAGACCCAGCGCGGTCTCGACAGAGTCGGTGACACGGCCGAGGATGTCGTCGGAGGCCACGAGGCGGTCGACAACCACGGCGATGTCGTGCTTGTAGCTCTTCTTGAGCGTGGGCGGCTCGGCGAGCTGGATCAAGTCACCGTCGACGATCGCACGCGAGTAGCCTTTCGCGCCGAGCTCGCGGAAGAGGTCGACGAACTCCCCCTTCTTCTGGGAGACGATCGGCGCGACGATCTGGTAGCGCGTGCGCTCGGGAAGTTCCATCAGCTGGTCAGCGATCTGCTGCACGGTCTGACGCTGGATCGGCTCGCCGCACTCGGGACAGTGCGGGATGCCGATGCGCGCCCACAGCAGACGCATGTAGTCGTAGATCTCGGTGATCGTGCCGACGGTCGACCGCGGGTTGCGGTTCGTGGACTTCTGGTCGATCGAGACGGCAGGGCTGAGGCCCTCGATGAAGTCGACGTCGGGGCGGTCTACCTGACCGAGGAACTGGCGCGCATAAGCGCTCAGCGACTCGACGTAGCGACGCTGCCCTTCAGCGAAGATCGTGTCGAACGCGAGGCTGGACTTACCGGAGCCGGAAAGGCCGGTGAACACGACGAGAGAGTCGCGGGGGATGTCGATGTCGACGTTCTTGAGATTGTGGACGCGGGCACCGCGAACACTGAGTTTTCCTAGGGTGGCAACGGGGACAATGGGCACCGGACAAGTCTACGAGGGGCCACCGACATCGGCTCCGTGCAGGCTGTGAGTACCCTCAGCGCGAGTTCGGCTGCCGCCCCGCGAAAGCTCCGAGACCATCGCGGAGCGCGGTGATCTCCGAGACGTCCATCCCCACGGCGGCCATGACCTGGCGGGGCACATCCACGGCGCGATCACGCAGCGCTGAGCCGGCGGCGGTCAGCGTGATGTCCAGACGGCGCTCGTCCTGGCTGCTCCGCTGCCGCGCGACGAGCCCTTCCGCCTCGAGCCGCTTGACGAGCGGCGACGCTGTGGCGGGTTCCATCGCGAGGTCCGCAGCCAGATCGTGCAGCGTGCGAGGAGCGCGCTCCCACAGCGCGAGCATCACCAGGTACTGAGGGTGCGTGAGTCCGAGCGGTTCCAGAATCGGTCGGTAGATCGCGACCACGTTGCGCGCTGCCGTCACTACCGCGAAGCAGAGCTGGTTCTCGAGTCGAAGCAGATCGTCGGAAGTCATCACGATCCGACTATATCCGCCCTAATCGTTAGTACACTAACGAACATGGCCAAAGACCCCGACCGCGCGCCGCTCCGCTCCCGCATCCGTGAAGCGGGAGGTCTGTACGCCTGGGTGAACACGAACCTCATCCGCTTCGCCGGCCCTGCGTCCGTCGGTCCCTATGAGAAGACGCCGCCGCCCAGCGCCGCGGAACGCGCGGAGCGAGCCTGTCCGCTGTGCGGAGCGGCGATGACGGCGCATGAGATCGACCGCAGCGGCCCCAAACCATTGATTCACTGCCCCTAGGACGCGGTGAAGCCACGCGGGGCCGCCGGCTCAGGTCTCGTCAGCCGCCGCGTGCGCTTCCCGAGCCGCATCGAGCCAGAGCATCAGGGCGTCGTCGTCTTCGAGCACCTCGGGCGACACATCGAGCCACCGCGTTCCCATCGTCTGCGTACCCATGGCGGCGGGTGCGACCCCGGGCTGAGTCACCAGTGCGGCGCCGCTCTCCTCGTCGACACGCACCAGGAGAACGCCACTGTTTCGCGCGCAGACGAGGATGCGACCGCGGTCGAGGAACGCCTTCGTGCCGAACATGCGCTTCTCCTCGATGTCACTTCCCACCGTGAGCAGCGCACGAACACGGTCGGCGAGTTCTTCGCCCGCGGCATCCATCTCCGGTTCCCCTATCGTCCGGGCGCGCTCACGCGTGACCGGCCCTTTCCATGGCTCGCAGTTCCTTCTTCATGTCTTGCACCTCGTCGCGCAATCGCCCGGCCAGCTCGAATTTGAGTTCTGCGGCCGCGGCGAGCATCTGGTTCGAGAGGTCTTGAATCGTGGCCTCGAGCTGCTGAGCCCCCTCTGCCGCGATGCCGGTGCGACGGAGATTCGGAGTCGGGGACTTGCCCTTTCCCGTCGCCCGCCCTCGGCCGGACAACATGTCGGCGGTGTCGGCGCCTTCTCGTGCCAGGATCTCGGTGATGTCGGCGATGCGCTTGCGCAGCGGCTGCGGGTCGATGCCGTGTTCCTTGTTGTACGCCACCTGCTTCTCACGTCGCCGATCGGTCTCTTCGATGGCCTTCGCCATGGAGTCGGTGACTCTGTCGGCGTACATGTGCACTTCGCCGGAGACATTTCGCGCAGCACGTCCGATGGTCTGGATGAGGGAGGTGCCCGATCGCAGGAACCCCTCTTTGTCAGCGTCGAGAATGGCGACGAGCGAGACCTCCGGGAGGTCGAGCCCCTCACGGAGCAGGTTGATGCCGACGAGCACGTCATACACGCCGGCTCTGAGCTCGGTGAGCAGTTCGACGCGGCGCAGCGTGTCGACGTCGGAGTGCAGATAACGGACACGGACACCGTGCTCGCCGAGGAAGTCGGTGAGCTCTTCGGCCATCTTCTTCGTCAGCGTCGTGACGAGCACGCGTTCGTCTTTCCCGACGCGCACGCGGATCTCCTCGAGCAGGTCATCGATCTGCCCCTTCGACGGCTTCACGACGATGTGCGGATCGACGAGCCCGGTCGGGCGGATGATCTGCTCCACGACGCCGTCGGCGATGCCCATCTCGTACTTGCCGGGAGTCGCCGACAGGTAGACGGTCTGCCCGACGCGGTTCTTGAACTCATCCCATCGAAGCGGGCGGTTGTCCATGGCACTGGGCAGACGGAAACCGTGATCGACGAGCGTGCGCTTTCGAGACGCGTCGCCCTCGTACATGGCGCCGATCTGCGGCACGGTCACGTGCGATTCGTCGATCACCATCAGGAAGTCGTCGGGGAAGAAGTCGAGAAGCGTGTGCGGAGGCTCGCCCGGCATACGACCGTCCATGTGACGGGAGTAGTTCTCGATCCCGGAGCAGAAACCCAGCTGCTGCAGCATCTCGAGGTCGAAGGTCGTGCGCATGCGCAGCCGCTGTGCCTCCAGCAGCTTCCCCTGACGCTCGAATTCGGCCAGCCGCTCCTCGAGCTCGTGCTCGATGGTGCCGATGGATCGCTGGATGACGTCGGTTCCGGCCACGTAATGCGATGCGGGGAAGATCGGCACGGAGTCGAGCTTCTCGATGACCTCGCCGGTGAGCGGGTGCAGAGAGTAGAGACCTTCGATCTCGTCGCCGAACAACTCGATGCGGATCGCGTGCTCTTCATAGACGGGGATGATCTCGATCGTGTCTCCGCGCACCCGGAAGTTCCCGCGGGAGAAGTCGACGTCGTTGCGGTTGTACTGCATCGCGATGAACTGGCGGATCAGTGCGTCTCGGTCGTAACGCTCACCCACCTGCAACGCGACCATCGCGCGAAGGTACTCCTCGGGAGCACCGAGGCCGTAGATGCAGGAAACAGTCGAGACGACGATGACGTCTCGACGGCTGAGCAGGGAGTTCGTCGTCGAGTGGCGCAGTCGCTCGACTTCGGCGTTGATCGAGGAGTCCTTCTCGATGAAGGTGTCGGTCTGGGGCACATACGCCTCAGGCTGGTAGTAGTCGTAGTACGAGACGAAGTACTCCACCGCGTTGTTGGGCATGAGCTCGCGGAACTCGTTCGCCAACTGCGCGGCGAGCGTCTTGTTGTGTGCCAGCACGAGAGTCGGACGCTGCACCTGTTCGACCAACCAGGCCGTGGTCGCCGATTTACCGGTACCCGTCGCACCGAGCAGAACGACGTCGGTCTCGCCCGCGTTGACTCTCGACGCCAGCTCGGCGATTGCCTGCGGCTGGTCGCCCGCGGGCGCGTACTCGCTGATGACCTCGAAAGGACGGACGCTGCGCGTGGGTTGCATACCTCAAGCGTATGCCGCCCCTCCGACATCGCGGCCGTTCAGCGTCAGCTCTCCCGGGCGCGGAGCCGATCCCAGAGCGCATCCGTCTGGGCATGGGTCTGGGAGAGTGTGCCCGCGGTGTCGATGACGACGTCGGCGATGCCGAGCCGCTGCTCGTCCGAGACCTGTGCGTCGATCCGTTCCTGCGCCGCCGTCTCGGTCATTCCCCGCAGCTCGACGAGGCGGCGGAGCCGCACGGCGGCCGGGGCGTGGGCGACGACGATGAGATCCCACGGGTCGTCGACGCGCGCCTCGACCAACAGGGGCACGTCATACACCACGACAGCCTGCGGATCGTCGCCGAACGCCTTCTCGAAGCGCCGCTGCGATTCGGCGCGCACGGCGGGATGAACGAGGGAATTCAGTTGGCGGAGCCGAGCATCGTCGCCGAACACGATGGCTCCCAGCGCGGCACGGTCCAGCGCCCCGTCAGACGCGAGGACAGTCGGACCGAAAGCTTCCGTGATGCGCTCCAACACCGGTGATCCCGGCGCCTGCACGTCGCGTACGATTTGGTCGGCGTCGATGACGACGGCACCGTGTTCCCGCAGGCGTCGAGCGATGGTCGACTTCCCGGACGCGATTCCACCGGTGAGCGCGATGAGGGGCATGCGGCCAGTCTAGAGTTCCCCTTCCCTCTCTCAGCGAGCCAGGAGCTGACGACGCGAGCTGATCACGCCGGTGTCGAAGCCGGCGAGATGCAGCCCCCCGTGGAATCGTGCGTGCTCGATCTTCAGGCAACGGTCCATGACGACCGACAGCCCGGCCCCCTCTGCGAGCACCGCAGCATCCTCATTCCACGAACCGAGCTGAAGCCACAGTGTCTGCGCCCCCACGTCGATGGCCTCCTGCGCGACTGCGGGGAGATCATCGTGTCGACGGAAGACGTCCACGATGTCGGGAACGACCGGGAGATCTGCCAACGAGGCGTAGACCGTCTGCCCGAGGATCTCCTTCTCCCGAGGGTTGACCAGGTAGACGTCGTAAGCCGTACTGGAAAGCAGGTACGTCGCCACGAAGAAGGATGCGCGAGCGGGATTGTTCGAGGCTCCGACGATCGCGACCGACTTCGCGCGGCGAAGCACGCCGAAACGCTCCTGCTGAGTGGGGCCGACCCAGGTGCGCCCCTGCGCGATGGTCGTCGCGGGCAGAGCGCAGGCCGCCGCCTCCGTCGCCACAGGGAGCGCGCATGCGTCTGCCCCGGAAGTCTCCTGCCCGCTCATCGGTTCGCTCCCGTCGCCGTCGTGAGTGCCTGATCGAGGTCCCAGATGATGTCGTCCGCGTCTTCGAGGCCGACCGAGATCCGGATCAGATCGGAACGCACGCCGGCCGCCGCGAGTTGCTGATCGGTGAGCTGGCGGTGGGTGGTGGAAGCAGGGTGGATGACGAGCGTGCGCGCATCGCCGATGTTCGCGAGATGGGAGGCGAGCTGCAGATTCTCGATGAGGGTCTCCCCCGCTGCGCGTCCGTCGTCGGCCTGGACCCCGAAGGCGAACACCGAGCCGGGACCCAGCGGCAGGTACTTCGCGGCACGATCATGGTGCGGGTGCCCCTCGAGGCCCGCCCAGGTGACGTAGGCGACCCGGGGGTCCGACGCGAGCCAGTCGGCGACGATCCTCGCGTTCGAGACGTGCGCGTCGATCCGTTGCGGAAGCGTCTCGACACCCTGCAACAGGTTGAATGCCGACTGCGGACTCAATGCCGGGCCGATGTCACGAAGTTGTTCGGAGCGCAGCTTGGTGAGGAAACCGTATTCGCCGAAGTTGTCCCACCACTTGATTCCCCCGTATGAGTCGACCGGCTCGGTCATCTGAGGGAACTTGCCATTGCCCCAGTCGAACGTGCCCTTCTCGATCACCACGCCGCCGAGTGTCGTGCCGTGTCCGCCGAGGAACTTCGTCACCGAGTGGATCACGATGTCGGCCCCATGCTCGAGCGGCCGCGCGAGGTACGGCGTCGCCAGTGTCGCGTCCACGACGAGCGGCACGCCCGCGTCATGGGCGACGGCGGCGAGACCTTCGATGTCGGCGATCTCTCCCGACGGGTTGCCGATCATCTCCACGTACACGACCTTCGTCTCCGGCCGGATCGCAGCGGCGTAGTCGGCGGGGTCCGTCGAGGAGACGAACGTGGTCTCGACGCCGAAGCGGCGAAGCGTCACGTCCAACTGGGTCACCGTTCCGCCGTAGAGCTGGGCCGCCGCGACGACGTGATCGCCGGCGCCGACGAGAGCGGCGAAGGTGATGAACTCGGCGCTCATCCCGGACGCCGTCGCCACCGCACCGATGCCTCCCTCGAGCGACGCGAGCCGCTCCTCCAGCGCAGCAACCGTCGGGTTGCCGATGCGGGAGTAGATGTTGCCGTACTTCTGCAGCGCGAAGAGGTTTCCGGCATCCGCCGCGTCATCGAAGACGAACGAGGTGGTCTGGTAGATCGGAACGGCACGTGCACCGGTCGACGCGTCCGGCGTGCCGCCGGCGTGGAGCGCCCTGGTGCGGAACCCGAAACGATGTTCTTCGGTCATGATGTCCTCAGTTCGGCGGCGGCGAGCACGTCGGCGATGGCGGCGACGGCCCAGGGATTCTGCAGCGAGGTGGTATCCCCGAGAGCTTCGGGTTCGCGGCCGTGCCGACGATCCTGCTCGGCCTCCCACAGCTGCGCGAGAAGTCGACGCATGATCTTTCCCGACCGGGTCTTCGGCAGATCGGTGACCACGACGACGTGTCGCGGCTTGGCGACCGGGCCGATCGCTCCGGCCACCTGGGCACGGAGGTCCTCGGGGGTGATCACCGCTGTCCCCGACGGGGTCACGAATGCGACGACGGCCTGTCCGGTGACCGGGTCCGAGACTCCGGCTGACCCGGCTTCCCCGACCGTCTCGTGCGCGACCAGAGCGGATTCGATCTCGATGGTCGAGAGCCGGTGCCCCGACACGTTGACGACGTCGTCGAGGCGTCCGAGGATCCAGATGTAGCCGTCGACGTCCCGCGTGGCACCGTCTCCGGCGACGTAGAAGCCTCCGAAGTCCCCGTGGCCGGCGTAGGCCGACCAGTACGCGTCACGGTAGCGCGCGGGGTCGCCCCACACGGTGCGCGCCATCCCGGGCCAGGGCCGGCGGACGACGAGCGTTCCAGAACGCCCAGGGGCTACTTCGCGCCCCTCCGGATCGACCACGGCGACATCGATCCCCGGCAGCGCGACGGTGGCAGAACCCGGCTTCAGGCTCGTGACGCCGGGCAACGGCGCGATCATGGCCGCTCCCGTCTCGGATTGCCACCAGGTATCCACGACCGGCAGCTCGTCTCGACCGAAGTTCCGCCGAAACCACACCCAGGCTTCGGGATTGATCGCTTCGCCGACGGTTCCGAGCAGACGCAGACTCGAGAGATCGTGCCCGGCAGGAAGGTCGGCGCCGAACCACGTCATGAAGGTACGGATCAGGGTCGGGGCCGTGTAGTACACGGTCACCCCGTAGCGCTCGATGATCTCGAGATGCCGTTCGCGCTCCGGAGTGTCCGGTGTGCCCTCGTAGATCACCTGCGTCAGCCCGTTCGACAGCGGGCCGTAGATCTCGTAGGTGTGAGCGGTCACCCACGCGAGATCCGCCGTGCACCAGTGCACGTCGTCGGGCTTGGCATCGAAGTGCGCCCAGTGCGCCCAGCTCGTCTGGGTGAGGTACCCGCCTGATGTGTGGACGAGACCCTTCGGCTTCCCGGTCGTTCCCGACGTGTAGATGATGAAGAGCGGATGCTCGGCATCGAAGGGCTGCGCCACGTGCTCCGGTGAGGACGTGTCGACCGCATCGTGCCACCAGACGTCGCGGCCCGGCGTCCACGGCACCTCCTGGCCTGTACGACGCAGCACGAGGATGTGCTCGAGATCCGGGAGACCCGCGGCAGCCCGATCCGCCGTCGACTTGACCTCCGCCGCCGCGCCGCGCCGGAACTGACCATCACTCGTGACCAGCAGCTTGGCGCCGGTGTCCTCCAGCCGGAATCGCACGGCTTCGGCGGAGAACCCGCCGAACACGAGGGAGTGCACGGCACCCACTCGCGCGCAGGCGAGCGTGATCACTATCGTCTCCACGAGCACGGGGAGATAGATCACGACACGATCCCCGGGGCGGATGCCGAGGGCGGTGAGCGCGTTCGCCGCGCGCGAGACGCGTTGCTGGAGGTCGGCATAGGTGACGGATAGCCGGTCGCCGGGCTCACCTTCGAAGTGCAGCGCGACCTTTTCGCCGAGTCCGGCCTCGACGTGCCGGTCGACACAGTTGTAGGCCACGTTGAGCGTGCCACCCAGGAACCATCGTGCGGCGGGAACGGCATCCGCAGTGGGCGGATCCCACTCATGCGCCGTGTGCCAGGGCGTCGTCCAGTCCAGTCGCAGAGCGGCTTGTTCCCAGAACGCGACCGGATCTGCGGCGGCCCGGTCGTATGCGCCACCGTCGACGTTGGCCTGCGCCGCGAATGCCGCAGGCGGCGCGTAGACGCGGGATTCCTGAAGTCGCGCTTCGGTCAACGTCAGGTCCATCTTCTGAGCAGGTACTTCTCCACCAGAGCGAGGATGCCGTTGGTGACGGTGCCGAGCAGCGCGAGCAGGACGATCGAGAGGAGGATGCGATCCACACGCCCGTTGCTCTGCGAATCCGTGAGCAGGAAGCCCAGCCCCATGGACGACGCGATCAGCTCGGCGGCGACGAGGAACAGCCACGCCTGTGCGAGGGCGAGACGGAGGCCGGACACCACCGAGGGCACGACGGCCGGGAGTTGAACGGTCCGGAACAGCGACCAGCCGTGCAGGCTGAACGATCGACCAGCCTCCACGAGGTGCGGATCCACGTGGCGCAGGGCCGACGCGACCGTCGTGTAGACGGGGAAGAATGCGCCGATGGCGATGAGTGTCACCTTCGAGGATTCACCGATCTGCATCCAGAGGATGAGGAGCGGCACCCAGGCGAGGGACGGCACGGCACGGACCGCCGCGAGCGTCGGGCTCAGCAGGATGTCTCCCAGCCGGGAGAGCCCTACCAGTCCCGCTGCGGCGAGCCCGATCACGGACCCGATCGCGAACCCGAGCAGCACCCGCTGGACGGAGATGGCGATGTGGGTCCAGAGCTGTCCGCTTTCGGCGAGCTCGACACCCGCGAGGAAGACGGATGCCGGAGTCGGCAGCCGGTAGGGCTCGACTAGGCCGCTGGTGGTCACGATCTGCCAGGAGAGCAGGATGAGTGCCGGGAGGAGCAGGCCCCCGATGATCCGCGCGGTGGGGCGACTCCGAGCGCGCCGCTCACCGGCATCCGGGCGTCGAAGCGTGCCCTTCGCGAAGTCGAGCGCGTCCTGCGAATCCGCGGGCAGCGTCAGCTGGTCGGGGGTGGTCACTCGCCGCCGACCGCCTTCTCGGCGAAGGTCGCGTTCACGATGGACGCGAGAGCCTTGTCGACGGAGTCCTTGCCGCCCTGCACGTCTCCCGAGTCGACGAGTACCGGTGCGATCTTCTCCAGCACGGCGATCTGATCGTCGCCGGGCACACCGTTCACGTCGAGGTTGGAACGCTCCTGGATGACGGTCGTGGCCACGTCGATGTCGATCCCGGCCACCTCGGCCAGCAGCGCTGCCGTCTCCTCAGGGTTCTCCAGTGCCCAGGCCCGTGCTTCCTCGTAGGCGTCGACGACAGCCTGAGCGAGGTCGGGGTGGTCGGTGATGAACTCTTCGGTCGCGTTGAGGAAGCCGTAGGTGTTGAAGTCGACGTTGCGGTAGATGAGCTGGTCGCCTGACTCCACCTCGGCGGCAGCCATGATGGGGTCGAGACCGGCCCACGCATCCACCGACCCTCCGTCGAGTGCGGCGCGGCCGTCGGCGTGCTGGAGGTTCTGCACCTCGACGTCGGAGAGCGACAGTCCGCCTTCTTCGAGCGCCTGCAGCAGGAAGAAGTACGGGTCGGTGCCCTTCGTGGCAGCGATGGAGGCGCCCTTGAGGTCTTCGAGCGACGTGATCTCGCTGTCCGGGCCGACGACGATCGCCGACCATTCCGGCTGCGAGTAGATGTCGATGACCTGGATGGGCGAGCCGTTCGCACGAGCGAGCAGCGCGGCCGATCCTGCGGTCGAGCCGACATCGACCGAGCCGGAGCGAAGCAGTTCGTTCGCCTTGTTGGAGCCGGCGGACCGCACCCATTCGACCTCGACGTCGTCGCCGAGGATGCCCTCGAGGATGCCCTGTTCGCGGATCACCAGGCTGAGCGGGTTGTAGGTGGCGAAGTCGATGGAAAGCGTGTCGGACGACCACTCCCCCGACTCCTGCGTGCTCCCGTTGTCGGACGCGGTGGCACCCTCACCGGCGACGCAACCTGTCGCAACGAGCATCATCGTCGCGGCGATCGCGGTCGCGGGGGCGATTCGGCGGGTGATGGTGCTCATCGGGACTCCTCGGTGATGCGGTGGTGGGTGTCGACACCGAGTCCTTCGAGGAGCTCGGCACGGAGATCGGCGAGACCGCGGTCGGCACGGTCTCGAGGGCGGATGCCGGGGACGGAAACGGTGCGCGCGATCGACGGCGCGGAATCGCCGCCCAGCGTGCGCAAGAGCAGGACGCGATCGGCGAGGTACAGCGCCTCCTCGACGTCGTGCGTCACGAGAAGGATGGTGGTGGGCTCGGCGGCGTGGATCTTCAGCAGCAGGTCGTGCATGCGAAGCCGGGTGAGTGCGTCGAGAGCACCGAACGGCTCGTCGAGCAGGAGCACGCCGGGGTTGCGCGCGAGTGCCCGCGCCAGGGAGGCCCGTTGCGCCATGCCGCCGGAGACTTCGCGGGGACGCTGATCGGCGGCGTGTTCCAATCCGACGAGGTGGAGCAGTTCGTTCACGCGGTCGCGGCCGAGGCGACGATCCGTTCCGCGGGGCAGTCCGAGGTCGACGTTCTGAGCGAGAGTGCGCCACGGCAGCAGGCGCGGCTCCTGGAAGGCGATCGCGGTGCGCTCGTCGACGTCGGTCACCCCGGTGCCGTCGAGGCGGATGCTGCCACTCGTCGGGGTGTCGAGACCACCGATGAGGCGAAGGAGCGTCGACTTGCCGCAACCGGAGGGACCGACGACCGCCACGATCTCACCGGCTGCGACGTCGAGCTCGACGTCGCGCAGCACTTCGCGTCGTCCCCGCGGAAGCGCGAAGGCTCGTGTGATGCCGTCCAGCCGCACGGTCTGCGCGAGGCCGGCCGCGGGTGCGGCGGTGGCAGCGCGAGACGGGGAGAGTGCGGTGGTCATACCCCCATGCTGTCCGAGGGCGCCGAATGTTACGAACGCGCTCGTAATGTTCGGTCACGCAACCGGCTATCGGTCGCGGATACACCAGAACGGGCCGTCACCCACCCGAAGGTGAGGTGACGACCCGTTCTGTGTGTGGTGATGCTTACGCGTTTCCGCCCGACAGCTTCTCGCGGAGAGCCGCGAGTGCCTCGTCGTCGGCGAGGGTGCCTGCACCGGTCGCCTCGGTGGCGAAGACCTGGCCGCCGAAGTCGGCTCCGGCCTCTGCCTCGGCCTCAGCGGCCTTGGTGACCTGAGCCTTGTGCGCCTCCCAGCGAGCCTGGGCCGCAGCGTACTCCTGCTCCCATGCCTCGCGCTGCGTGTCGAAGCCTTCCTTCCACGCACCGGTCTCGGCGTCGAAGCCCTCCGGGTACTTGTACTCGCCGTTCTCGTCGTACTCGGCGAGCATGCCGTACAGGGCCGGGTCGAACTCGGTGCCGTTGGGGTCGACCGACTCGTTGGCCTGCTTGAGGGACAGCGAGATGCGGCGACGCTCGAGGTCGATGTCGATGACCTTGACGAAGACCTCTTCGCCGACCGACACGACCTGCTCGGCCAGCTCGACGTGCTTGCTGGAGAGCTCGGAGATGTGGACGAGGCCCTCGATGCCGTCGGCGACGCGAACGAACGCACCGAACGGAACGAGCTTGGTGACCTTACCCGGCGTGACCTGTCCGATCGCGTGGGTGCGGGCGAAGACCTGCCACGGGTCTTCCTGCGTCGCCTTCAGCGACAGGGAGACGCGCTCGCGGTCGAGGTCGACCTCGAGGATCTCGACGGTGACCTCCTGGCCGACCTCGACAACCTCGGAAGCGTGCTCGATGTGCTTCCAGGAAAGCTCGGAGACGTGCACGAGGCCGTCCACGCCGCCCAGGTCGACGAATGCACCGAAGTTGACGATCGACGACACGACACCCTTGCGAACCTGACCCTTGTGCAGGTTGTTCAGGAACGTGGTGCGCGACTCCGACTGCGTCTGCTCGAGCAGCGCACGGCGGCTGAGAACGACGTTGTTGCGGTTCTTGTCGAGCTCGAGGATCTTCGCCTCGATCTCCTGCCCCAGGTACGGGGTGAGGTCGCGGACGCGGCGCAGCTCGATGAGCGAAGCCGGGAGGAAGCCACGGAGGCCGATGTCGACGATGAGTCCACCCTTGACGACCTCGATGACCGTACCGGTGACGACGCCGTCGTTCTCCTTGATCTTCTCGACGTCTCCCCAGGCACGCTCGTACTGTGCGCGCTTCTTGGAGAGGATCAGGCGGCCTTCCTTGTCCTCCTTCTGGAGAACCAGGGCCTCGACCTCGTCGCCGACCTTGACGACCTCATTGGGGTCGACGTCGTGCTTGATCGAAAGCTCACGCGAGGGGATGACGCCCTCGGTCTTGTAGCCGACATCCAGCAGAACCTCATCGCGGTCGATCTTGACGATCGTGCCTTCGATGATGTCGCCGTCGTTGAAGAACTTCAGGGTCTTCTCGACCGCGGCCAGGAAGTCCTCAGCAGATCCGATGTCGTTGATGGCGACCTGCTTGGTGGCCGGGGCGGTCGTTGCGGTAGTCATGTAGTGGGTTGTCCTTGTTGGATGGGGCTCAGGCTGGGAGGCAACGGCCGCGCACGGCCGACTGCTTGCTTCACAGCGGTTGGATTTTGGTGTGATCGTCACCGGGCACGCGTAGGCACGCCAATAGTGACAACTCAGGCTATCAGAAGAGCGGATGCCGGTGGGCAAGAAGTTGCCGGACGCGACCTGTGGATAACTCGAACGGTGCTCACGCCCTCCGAGTTACCGTGACGGGGTGATCCACCACCGCCCAGCATCCTCCTTCATCACCGCTCTCGCCGTGACGTCCGTCATGTTCAGCGGGTGCACTGCCGCGCCGCAGCCGTCACCGACCCCGACCGCGGCTTTCGCGTCCGAGGAGGAGGCGTTCGCCGCGGCTGAGGAGACATACCGGGCGTACAACGACGCGTTCAATGACATCGATGTCAGCGATCCATCCACTTTTGAGCGACTGTTTGAGGTGTCCAGCGGTGATTTCGAAGCGGCGGATCGCGAGACCTTATCCGGCCTTCACGCAGACGGCTACATGTTTGTGGGCGAGATTGAGGTGGTGGCGTTCGAGGGAGTATCCAGCAGCAGGTCGCTCGACCGCGTACTCGCCGACGTCTGCGTCGACCTAAGTCGCTCCGACATCGTCAACGACGCTGGGGGCTCCGTGGTCAATGCCGACCGTCCCGACGTAAATCCCCTACGAGTTTCGTTTCACCTCTCACGCGGCCGCTTTCTCATCGAGAGAGCAGATGTCAACGAGAGTCTCGATTGTGAGCCGAGATGAGGTCTCTAATAGTTGCTTGCATACTTCTATCTCTCACTAACGGCGAAGGCAACGGGGTCGGTGGCGCCGATGTTGTTGCTGGAAACAACGGTCAGCAAGTAGACATCACTGCTTCCCGCGAGCGCACGGATCCCGACACCGGCGCCCCACCAGTCCTCTCACCGGACTCGAATTCGAATGCCAACCCCAGCGCCCCCGAGGCTCCGCAGGAACCCAACGCATCGGACATCGCGTTCAACGCCGCCTGCACCAGCTTCTGGGACAGCACCCTCCGCTGCATCTCGATCAACGTGCCGCAGGAACCAGGTGGCACCGCGGACGCACAGACACAGCAGCCTGCCCCGCCTCCCATCACGATCACGGAGCTGGCACAGTTCGCCCCCGATCCGGTCACCACTTCAGGAGAGCCCGACAATCTCGGCGTGGCAGGGATGCCGGCGAACTTCGTGGCCGCGGCATCCGTGCAGATCAAGACGGGCAGCCTTTTCGGCTCGGCCATCCGCGTGCGGTTCACTCCGGTGGGATACGACTTCAGCTACGGCGACGGCGCCAGCGCGACCACCTCGACGGGCGGGCAGACCTGGTCCGCTCTCGGCCAAGCGCCCTTCACTCCGACGCCCACCAGCCACACCTACCGAGAACGCGGGACCTACGAGGCGGGCGTCACCGTCAGGTATGCCGCCGAGGTCGACCTCGGCAGCGGGTGGTTCCCCATCGACGGACAGCTCTCGGTCGACGGCCCCAGCCGCACGATCCAGATCTACGAGGCGCACACCGCTCTCGTCGAACGCACCTGCACCGAACGACCCTCGGCCCCAGGGTGCTGACGGGCGGACGCCTCCGCTCTACTCTGAGTTCATGCCCCGCGCCGACCGCCTCATGCTGCTCGACACCGCCAGCCTCTACTTCCGTGCCTTCTACGGGGTGCCTGACAAGGTGAAGGCCCCCGACGGCTCACCCGTCAATGCCGCGCGCGGGCTCCTCGACATCATCGCGAAACTCGTCACCCTGTATGAGCCGACGCACGTCATCGCCTGCTGGGACGACGACTGGCGCCCGCAGTGGCGAGTCGACCTCATCCCCAGCTACAAGACCCATCGGGTGGTCGAGGTCGTCCCCGGTGCACCCGACATCGAAGAGGTTCCGGATCCGCTCGAAGCACAGATCCCGCTGATCCGGCAGACGCTCGCCACCATCGGCATCCCGATCATCGGCGTTTCCGAGCATGAGGCCGACGATGTGATCGGCACGCTCGCCACCGACGCCACGATGCCCGTCGACATCGTCACCGGAGACCGCGACCTGTTCCAGCTGGTCGACGACTCCCGTGACGTCCGCGTCATCTACACCGCGCGCGGCATGAGCAACCTCGAGATCGTCACCGACGCCACCGTCGTCGCGAAGTACGGAGTGCTCCCCTCCCAGTACGCCGACTTCGCAACGATGCGGGGAGATGCCTCGGACGGGCTGCCCGGCGTCGCAGGCGTCGGCGACAAGACCGCCGCGACCCTGTTGCAGGCTCACGCCGACCTCACCGGCATCCGGGAGGCCGCCGACGCCGGCGAAGGGATGAGCGCCGGCGTACGAGGGAAGATCCTCGCCGCATCCGACTACCTCGACGTCGCCCCGACAGTCGTCGCCGTCGCCACGACCCTGCCGATCAGCGCCCCCGAGATTCCGTTGCACGTGCTCGACCCCGCCGAGACGGATGCCGCCGCAGCCCTCGCCGACAAGTGGAACCTCGGGTCATCGATGTCGCGCGCCGTGGCTGCCGTGTCGGCCGCTGCCAGCGCAAGGACTGCGACCGACTGAGTCCCGCACGGCGGCGAGGCCCGGTCACTCCGCCCAGGAGAGCAGGCGTGGCAGACCCCAGGTCGTGACGATCCGCGAGGCGGGCACGCCGGCACGCTCGGCCCGCTCCGCCCCATGGTCGAGTAGCGAGAGCTGCCCCGGGGCGTGCGCGTCCGAGTCGATGGAGAAGAGGCAGCCTGCCTCCAGCGCGATGGCGATGAGCTCATCGGGAGGATCCTGTCGCTCGGGACGAGAGTTGATCTCGACGGCGACACCGTTCTCCGCACACGCGGCGAACACGGCTGCCGCATCGAACTCGGATTGCGGCCGGGTTCCGCGGCTTCCCTCGACGAGCCGACCCGTGCAGTGGCCGAGCACATTCACCCGGGGGTGGGAAACCGCTGCGATCATCCGAGCGGTCATCGGACGAGCGTCCATGCGCAGTTTCGAATGCACCGATGCCACGACGATGTCCAGTTCCGCGAGCAGCGAGTCCTCCTGATCCAACGAGCCGTCCTCGAGGATGTCGACCTCGATGCCGGCGAGCATCGTGAATCCATCGCCCGACTCCGCACGCACGAGCGGCATCTGCTCACGGAGCCGCTCGGCTGAAAGCCCCCGAGCCACGCGCAGCCGCGGCGAGTGATCCGTGATCGCCTGATACTCGTGGCCTTGAGCCCGCGCGGCCCCCGCCATGACCGAGATCGACGTCGTGCCGTCCGACCAGTCGGTGTGGGCATGCAGGTCGCCGCGCAGCTTCTTGCGCAGTTCGGAGACCTTCTCGGGCTCGACGTCACCACGGAGTTCGACGAGGTAGTCGGGGATCTCGCCGGCCTGCGCCTGGCGGATCACCGCGAAGGTCGACTCGCCGATTCCCTGACTCGCACGAAGCCTGGTCGGATCCGTACGCACGTCCTCCGGCAGACCCTGCAGAGTCGCCGCCGCCTGTCGGAACGCCTTGGCCTTGTACCGCGAAGCGCGCTCCCGCTCCAGCAGCGAGGCGATCTCGAGCAGTGCGTCGACGGGATCCATGATCACACCTCGGCAGCTGCCAGTTCGCGGCTCACGCCGATCCACTCGTCGAGTTTGGCGAGTGCACGGCCGTCGTCGACAGCCGCCGAAGCCCGGTCGTACCCTGCACGGAGCCGCTCCAGAATCGGTCGCTGAACCTGACCGGCGTCCTGAGAGAGTTCGTACGCCACGATGCCGGCAGCCGCGTTGAGGAGCACGATGTCACGCACCGCGCCGGTCTCACCGGCGAGCGTCCGCCGGAGCACCTCGGCGTTGTGCTGCGGAGAACCACCGATCAGGTCGCCCAGATCGGCGATGGGGATGTCCAGATCGCGCGGATCGAGATCATGCTCGTGGATGTCCCCTCGCGTGACCTCCCAGATCCGGCTGTGCCCGGTCGTCGTCAGTTCATCGAGGCCGTCGTCGCCGCGGAACACCAGCGCGGTGGCGCCCCGCGTGCGGAAGACGCCCGTGATCAGCGGTACGCGCTCCATCTGAGCGACGCCGACGGCGTTGGCCTCTGCTCGCGCAGGGTTGCAGAGCGGTCCGAGCATGTTGAACACGGTGGGCACTCCGAGCTCGGCTCGCACCGGTCCGGCGTGCTTGAAACCAGGGTGGAAGGCGCCGGCCCACGCGAACGTGATGCCCGTGCGATCGAGGATGGACGCCACGGCAGCCGGATCGAGCGACAGTTCGAGGCCGAGCGCGCCGAGCACATCGGAGGAGCCGGACGCCGAGCTCGCCGCCCGGTTGCCATGTTTGACGACGGGGATACCCGCGGATCCGATGATGATCGCCGCGGTGGTCGACACATTCACCGTGCCGACGCGGTCGCCGCCGGTTCCGACGATGTCCAGCACGTTCGGGGACACCGGCAAGGGCACAGCGGCTTCGAGGATCGCATCGCGGAAGCCCACGATCTCGTCGATCGTCTCGCCCTTCGCCCGCAGCGCCACCAGGAACCCCGCGAGTTGGGCCTCCGTCACATCGCCGTGCATGATCTGGCGCATCGCCCACGTCGACTCCCAGACGCTCAGGTCGCGGCGCTCCAGCAGAGAAGTGAGCACGTCGGACCACGTCAGCGAATCAGCCATGTCAGCGATCCTATCGGCGCGGAGAAAACGTGCAGACGATCCTCTTCGCGTGCGCTCACGCGTGAGCGTCCCCTGTTTCCCGCGGATTCACCAGCAATTCGCAGGATCTTCTTAGGCGCACCTAAGTTCCAGACGGACGACTCGGAGCCCTCCGGTGCGAGAATCATGCCGTTAGATCGGCCATAATGGAAGGGTGACGACCTCAGCGACGTATGCCCCGGCGGCGAGAACGATCAAGCGGCCCAACCCGGTAGCTGTCGGCACCATTGTGTGGCTCGGCAGTGAGGTGATGTTCTTCGCGGGACTCTTCGCGATCTACTTCACGCTCCGCAGTACCTCCCCCGAGCTCTGGGCCGACCGGACCGACCTGCTGAACGTGCCGTTCGCTGCGGTCAACACCGCGATCCTCGTGCTCTCGTCGTTCACCTGTCAGATGGGCGTCTTCGCCGCTGAAGACCTGCAGCCGTACAAGACCGCCAAGGGGCAGAAGAACGGTGCCGGTCGGCGTCGGCTCTTCGGCTGGGGCATGGTCGAGTGGTTCTTCCTCACCTTCGCTCTGGGTGCCATCTTCGTCTCCGGTCAGGTGTGGGAGTACGCCCAGCTGATCGCCGAGGGCATGCCGATCAACGCGGACTCGTACGCCTCCGCGTTCTACCTGACGACCGGCTTCCACGCTCTGCACGTGACCGGCGGACTCATCGCGTTCCTGCTCGTCATCGGTCGGGCATACGCCGTCAAGAATTTCCGGCACAAGGAGGCGACCTCCTCGATCGTGGTGTCCTACTACTGGCACTTCGTCGACGTCGTCTGGATCGTGCTGTTCCTCGTTATCTACTTCCTGAAATAAGAGCGGAGCTGATCCCCGAGATGGCACGAGAGAAGAAGCACCGTTCACGCGGACGTCGCAGCCCGTTGGCGGCGGCCGCGCTCATCGGAGCAGGTCTGATGATCACCGGCGCCGTGTATGCCGGAGCGTCCGCTGCATTCGCAGCCACCGAGACGCCGACGGCAGCGACTCAGCTGACCGTCGAAGACGGCGAGAAGCTGTTCACCGCGAACTGCGCCACCTGTCACGGACTCGATCTGGAGGGCACGCCCAACGGTCCGAGCCTCTACGGCGTCGGCGAGCTCGCGACGGAGTTCCAGCTCTCGACCGGTCGCATGCCGCTGCAGATGCAGGGACCGCAGGCACCGCAGAAGGAGCCGCAGTTCACCGAGGAGCAGATCCTCGCGATCTCCTCCTTCGTGCAGTCGGAGGCCCCGGGCCCGACGTTCCCGTCGGATCACATCCTCGACGGTGAGGGCGACGTGTCCAAGGGCGCCGAACTCTTCCGCGTGAACTGTGCCATGTGCCACAACGTCTCCGCAGCGGGTGGAGCGCTCACCGAAGGCAAGTACGCCCCGGGCCTGGCAGAGACCAGCCCCCTCCACATCTACGCGGCCATGGTCACCGGCCCGCAGAACATGCCTGTCTTCAGCGACATGAACCTCACGGACGAAGACAAGCGTGACATCATCTCGGCTCTGCTCTTCCAGCAGCAGTCTGTTCAGGTCGGCGGCTTCTCCCTGGGTTCTCTCGGGCCGGTCTCCGAGGGCCTCTTCGTCTGGATCTTCGGTATCGGCGCGCTCGTCGCCATCACCGTGTGGATCACCGCGAAGTCCAACTGACGCTTAATCATCGAAGAGGAACGTACGAGGAGCACCATGGCACACGACGACGACTCGCAGGCTCTTGACAGGGCCTACCAGCCCTCTCCAGGGCTGGGTGTCGCAGTCAGCGATCCCGTGCAGAACCCGGGCCTGCCGCCGCACCGCGAGCGGATGACCGACAAAGACCCGCGCGCTGAGAAGAACGCGGTTCGCACGGTCTACACCCTGTTCTACCTCTCGCTCGCGGGAAGCATCTGGGCGGTCGCCGCCTACATGCTGTTCCCGATCGAGAGCGGCGCTCTCATCGACATCCGTCAGAACAACCTCTTCATCGGTCTCGGCATCGCGCTGGCACTGCTCGCTCTCGGAATCGGTGCCATTCACTGGTCCAAGGCGCTGATGTCCGACAAGGAGCACATCGAGTACCGCCACCCCACCCGTGGCAAGGACGCGACGCGAGAGGCCGCGATCAAGGCCTTCGCAGATGCGAACGAGGAATCCGGATTCGGACGCCGTTCGATGATCCGCAACTCGCTGTTCGCCGCGATCGTCGCCTCGATCATCCCCGGCGTCGTTCTCTTCCGTGGCCTGGCACCGCACTCCTCCGAAGAGAACCCCACCGCGGGCGACCCGGTGGCTCTTCTCAAGCACACGATGTGGGAAGAGGGTTCGCGCCTGGTGCGCGACCCCGACGGGACCCCGATCCGCGCCGCGGACGTGACCCTCGGCTCCGCCTTCCACGTGATTCCCGAGGAACTCGCCGAGCTCAGCCACCACGACGGCTACCTCGAGGAGAAGGCCAAGGCCATCGTCCTGATGATGCGACTCCGTCCGGAGCAGCTCGTCGAGGCCGAAGACCGCAAGGACTGGTCATACGACGGGATCGTCGCCTACTCCAAGGTCTGCACGCACGTCGGGTGCCCGGTGGCACTCTACGAGCAGCAGACGCACCACCTGCTGTGCCCGTGCCACCAGTCGCAGTTCGACGTCACGGACCACGCCAAGGTCATCTTCGGCCCGGCCGCACGCCCGCTGCCGCAGCTGCCTATCACCGTCGATGACGAGGGCTACCTGGTCGCACGCAGCGACTTCACGGAACCCGTCGGCCCGAGCTTCTGGGAGCGCCATTGAGCACCGCAACGCTGTCCAAAGAGGACAAGGACACCAAGGCACCGCTCGGCGGCCGCTTCGTGGGTGCCGCGTCGAACTACATCGATGAGCGCACCAGCCTTTCCGGCTTCGTCAAGGAGCTGGGTCGCAAGATCTTCCCCGACCACTGGTCGTTCATGCTCGGCGAGATCGCGCTGTGGAGCTTCGTGGTGGTGTTCCTTTCCGGAACCTTCCTGACGTTCTTCTTCCAGGCGTCGATGGTCGAGACGCACTACACGGGTGCGTATGCACCGATGCGCGGCATCGCTATGTCGGCCGCACTCGAGTCGTCACTGCACATCTCCTTCGATCTGCGCGGCGGTCTGCTCGTCCGGCAGATCCACCACTGGGCCGCTCTCGTCTTCATCGCCGGTATCGGCGTCCACATGCTCCGCGTGTTCTTCACCGGCGCGTTCCGCAAGCCTCGCGAACTGAACTGGGTCATCGGCTTCGTGCTGTTCATCCTGGCGCTGGCCGAGGGCTTCACCGGATACTCGCTCCCCGACGACCTGCTGTCCGGTAACGGTCTGCGCATCATCGACGGGATGGTCAAGGGCATCCCGCTGATCGGCACCTGGACCTCGTTCATCATCTTCGGAGGCGAGTTCCCCGGCACCGACATCGTCGGACGCCTCTACACGCTGCACATCCTGCTGCTGCCGATGCTGGTGATCGCTCTCATCGTCGTGCACCTCATGCTAATGATCATCAACAAGCACACGCAGTTCGCCGGCCCCGGCCGCACGAACGACAACGTCGTGGGCTACCCGATGATGCCGGTCTACATGTCGAAGATGGGCGGCTACCTGTTCATCGTGTTCGGCACCATCGTGCTGATAGCGACGTTCTTCCAGATCAACCCGATTTGGGCCTACGGACCGTACGACCCCTCCCCTGTCTCCGCCGGAACCCAGCCCGACTGGTACATCGGCTTCGCCGACGGCGCGCTGCGTCTGGCTCCGTCGAACTGGGACATCGTCATCGGCGAGAACACCTGGTCGTTCGGCATCCTCGCTCCCGTCGCGGTACTGGGCCTGTTCATCGTGGTCGTCGCGATCTACCCCTTCCTCGAGGCGTGGATCACGGGAGACAAGCGCGAGCACCACATCGCCCAGCGCCCGCGCAACGCGGCAACCCGTACGGCGATCGGCGCCGCCGGCGTCATCTTCTACGCAGTGCTCTGGGCCGCCGCCTCGTCGGACCTGATCGCCACCCACTTCATGCTGACGATGGAGGGCGTCATCCACACGCTCCAGGCGCTGCTGATCCTGGGCCCGATCATCGGATACTTCGTCACGAAGCGCATCTGCCTCGCGCTCCAGAAGAAGGATCGCGAGATCGTGTTGCACGGTTTCGAGTCGGGCCGCATCGTCCGACTCCCCGGTGGCGAATTCATCGAGGTGCACCAGCCGGTCGACAAGTACGATCGCTGGAAGCTCATCGACGTCGACGGCTACGAGCCCCTTGTGGTTCGTCCGAACGCCAAGGGCCGCATCCCGTGGACGGAGAACGCCCGCTCCTCGATCTCCCGCTGGTTCTACGAAGACCGTCTCGCGCCGTTGACGCAGGCTGAGGTCGCTGCCGCCGACGCACACCAGCATCACGTCACGGCTCAGGCCGCGGAGGCAGAGGCCGCCGAGATCCAGCACGCTCACGAGCGCGCCGGAGCACCGGATGCCCCTCTCACGGCGACCGAGACGCACGTCGACGAGACGGCCAACACTCCGAGCACCGTCATCGCGACGGAGCCGGCGAAGAAGTCCCGCAAGAAGGATGAGGACGACAGCAAGTAGAAGCTGCTCCCTCAGTGAAGGAAGGCCCCGTCCATTGAGGACGGGGCCTTCCTCGTTGCAACGGCATGAAAGGATCGGAGCGTGACTTCCCTCGTTCGCCTCATACGGGCCGACTCTCGCGCCGACGCGCCCTATGCCCATGCCGTCCCGAGCACGCTTCTGGGTGTCACGGTCCGCGGCTACGACCAAGAGCTCGTGGAGATCAAGGCCACCGCAGTGGTGACGGGCGACTGAATCGTGGCGGTGCATATTCGGCCGGCGGTCGCCTCCGACGACGCAACGATCGAGCAGATCGAGTTCGCCGCTGACGCACTCCTCACGGAGCGTTTCCACGCCACGGAATGGCCTCCCCCGACCCGCGCAGAGGAACGCGCTGCGGCTCCCGGATTCGTCCTCGTGGCCGAGAGGCTGGATGACGCCGCATCAACGGATCCGGTGGGCTTCGTGCACGTGCTCGAGACCGACGGGCGTGCCCATCTCGAGCAGCTGTCAGTACTTCCCTCCTACGGCAGGCGAGGGATCGGGCGTCTGCTGGTGTCAGCCGCTCTGGCGGAAGCCCAGCGGCGCGGACACCAGCGCGTCACGCTGCGCACCTACGCTGACGTGCCCTGGAACGCGCCCTTTTACGCCTCGTGCGGCTTCATCGAGACGACACCGGATTCAGCGTTCCTCCACGGGCTGGTCGCAACGGAAGATGCGCTTGGGCTTTCCGCCCACGGGCGCCGCGTCCAGATGACCGTGGAGTTCTGAGCGGGCGGATCCGGCGGAATTCTGCCGGAAGGTGGCCGTAACAGGCAGGGTCGCAGGATGCCTGCGCCCCTACGCTGAAAGCATGATCGATCGTGCCGACTACTACGCCGCCAAGCTCGCCTACGAGACCAACCCCAGCGACGTCTACGCCGCATTCAAGGCCGGAGAGGAGATCGTCGTGGTCGACGTGCGCTCCCCGGACGCCTGGGCCCAGGGCCACGTCGCCGGGGCAGTGCTGATGCCCCACAGCGCGATCGCCACGCGCGCGCCGCGCGAGATCCCCGAAGGTTCGAATGTCGTCGTCTACTGCTGGAGTCCCGGGTGCAACGGCGGCGCGAAGGGTGCACTGGCGTTCGCGAAACTCGGCTACCCGGTCCGGGAGATGATCGGTGGCTTCGAGTACTGGGCGCGCGAGGGCTACCCTGTGGAGGATGCGGATGGCGTCCATAGACGGCCGATCGATCCCCTGACGGGCATCCCCCGCATCCGCACGCGCGCCTGAACACCGTCGGATGGCAGCCCTGCTGCTGTGTAGACGGAATGACGAAGGCCCCCGGAAGAATCCGAGGGCCTTCGTCATAGGCAGAGGGTCAGCGGGCGAAGTTCCCGCGGTAGTACTCGTACACCCAGCCGACGATCGCTACGACGAAGATCGCAAGACCGATCGGGAGCAGGAACTGTCCGACGGCAAGACCGACGACGAAGACGGCGGCCGACCCGGCGAGCACGATGGGCCACCACGACCACGGGCTGAACTCGCCGAGCTCAGGATCGCCGTCGTCGATATCGGCGGTCAGGATGTCCTCGGGCAGTTCTCCACCCTGGGCGCTGTGGGTGCGGTCGAGGTAGAAGGCGATCATCGCTGCCATGAAGGCGGAGAAGAACAGGGCTACCGTGCCTACCCACTCGATCTGATTCACGAGCGGGAGGGTCGGGTCGGCGATGATGTTCCACCCGGTGTAGACCACGCCGACGAGGGCGAAGAACGCCGTCAGGATCCACCAGAGAATGACGTTGTCGCGCATGACTTAGTGGGCCTCTCGCTCGCCGGGAGCCGTCGTGGCGAACTCCGCTGCCTCGGGGTGATTCAGGTCGAAGGCCGGACGCTCACTGCGGATGCGCGGGATCGACGTGAAGTTGTGTCGGGGCGGCGGGCAGGACGTGGCCCACTCCAGCGATGCGCCGTAGCCCCACGGGTCGTTCACCGTGACCTTCGGCGCCTTACGTGCCGTGATCCAGACGTTCAGGAAGAACGGCAGCATCGAGGCTCCGAGGATGATCGCACCGATCGTCGAGACCTGGTTCTGCCAAGTCCAGCCGTCAGCGGCCGAGTAGTCCGCATAGCGTCGCACCATGCCGTCGACGCCCAGCCAGTGCTGGATGAGGAAGGTCATGTGGAAGCCGATGAACAGTGTCCAGAAGTGCACGTAGCCGAGACGCTCGTTCAGCATCCGCCCAGTCCACTTCGGCCACCAGAAGTAGAACCCGGCGAACATCGCGAACACGACGGTGCCGAAGACCACGTAGTGGAAGTGCGCGACGACGAAGTACGAGTCACTCAGGTGGAAGTCCAGCGGCGGCGCCGCGAGGATGACACCGGTGAGACCACCGAAGACGAAGGACACCAGGAACCCGAGGGCGAAGACCATCGGCGTCTCGAAAGTCACCGAACCACGCCAGAGCGTGCCTATCCAGTTGAAGATCTTGACGCCCGTCGGGACCGCGATGAGCATCGTCATCAGCGCGAAGAACGGCAGCAGGACACCACCGGTGACGTACATGTGGTGTGCCCACACGGCCACGGACAGTGCGGCGATGGCGATGGTCGCGTAGACGAGGGTCTTGTAGCCGAAGATCGGCTTGCGGCTGAAGACCGGGAAGATCTCGGACACGATGCCGAAGAACGGCAGCGCGATGATGTAGACCTCGGGATGCCCGAAGAACCAGAACAGGTGCTGCCAGAGCAGAACCCCACCGTTCTGAGGATCGTAGATGTGCGCGCCGAGAATTCGGTCGGCAGCGGCTGCGAAGATCGCGGCGGCCAACACCGGGAACGCCATGAGGATCAGGAGGCTCGTGATGAGCGTGTTCCAGGTGAAGATCGGCATCCGCCACATCGTCATGCCCGGGGCACGCATCGTGATGATCGTGGTGATGAAGTTCACCGCACCGAGGATCGTGCCGAAGCCCGAGATTCCGAGCCCGACCATCCAGAGGTTTCCACCCGCGCCCGGGGTGAAGGTGGCGCTCGCGAGTGGTTGATAGGCGAACCAGCCGAACGACGCGGCACCCTGCGGGGTGAGGAACCCCGCGACCGCGATGGTCGAGCCGAACAGGAACAGCCAGAAGGCGAACGCGTTCAGTCGCGGGAATGCGACGTCAGGCGCGCCGATCTGCAGCGGAAGGATCGCGTTGGCGAAACCCGCGAACAGCGGCGTCGCGAACATGAGGAGCATGATCGTGCCGTGCATCGTGAAGAGCTGGTTGTACTGCTCTTTCGTGGGCACGATCTGCATGCCGGGAGCGAAGAGCTCGGCGCGGATGACGAGGGCCATCACACCGCCGAGGAGGAAGAACAGCACCGACGCGATCAGGTACATGTACCCGATCGTCTTGTGATCGGTGGAGGTGATCCACTTGACGACGATGTTGCCCTTCTGCTCCACACGGGAGGTGCTCATCAGAGCGGCCTGGCGCGCGGGCAGGGCATCGGGTCGAGAGCGGGAGGCCTCATCGGTGTGGGGGGCTTCAGTTGTCGACATGGCTTACTCCTCTCCTTCCTCTGAACCGGTCTTCCCGGTGGTGCCGGGGAAGTTCCCGAGGCGGTCGTACGCGTCGGTGATGTCTCCGGTGTTGCCTTCCTCCTTGAGCGACTCGAGGTAGGCGTCGTATTCGTCCTGCTCGACGACCTTCACGTTGAAGAGCATCATCGAGTGGTATTCGCCGCAGAGCTCTGCGCACTTGCCGGCGTATTCTCCGACGCGGGTCGGGATGAAGGACCAGGAGTTGTCCTTCCCGATGTACATGTCTTTCTTGTACAGGAAGTCGATGATCCAGAACGAGTGGATGACGTCGCGCGAGCGGAGCTCGATGGTGACCTTCTGGTCGACCGGGAGCACCAGAGTGGGCAGCTCCGCGGTGTCGATGTTGCCTTCGGCGTCGGGCTGAGCCTGGATGCCCATCGTCCACACGGTGTCGTCGTCGGATTCGGCGTCGTACTGGAAGTCCCATGCCCACTGCTTGGCGATGGCCGTGATCTGGACGTCGGGGTCTTCCCACTTCGTCTCGATCTCGGCCTGATCGCGGGCCGTGAAGAAGAACATGCCCAGCACGAGGAACAGCGGCACGATCGTGTAGAAGATCTCGATCGGCATGTTGTAGCGCATCTGCACCGGCAGGCCGGTCTGCCCCTTGCGGCGGCGGTACGCGATCGCAGCCCAGGCCATCAGACCCCAGGTGATGACGCCGACGGCGAGCAGAACGATCCAGGAGTTCACCCAGAGGGAGGACACGCGCTCGGTCTGGTTGGTGACCGCGGGCTCACCCTCTGCGAACCCCGGGAGGTAACCGTTGAGTTCGGTGGCAGTACATCCCGCCAGGGCCACGGCTGCCACGATTCCCACAGGAATTGCGGCCCAACGAAGGCGGCGTTTCGAGGGCACGATGCACCTTTCAGATTGCGGACAGGGCACACCCAAGTCTAGGGCAACCTCACACCTGATTCATGCCAACCACGCAGGTTGACGGGGTCGTTCGGATCAGTGGAAGCTGTCGCCGCAGGCACAGCTGCCAGCAGCATTGGGGTTGTCGATCGTGAAGCCCTGCTCGGAGATCGTGTCCTTGAAATCGATCGATGCACCGTCGAGATACGGAACGCTCATGTTGTCGACGATGACCTCGACGCCATCGAAATCGACGGTCTCGTCACCCTCGAGGTAGCGCTCGTCGAAGTAGAGCTGGTAGATGAGACCTGAGCATCCTCCGGGCTGAACGGCGACGCGCAGACGCAGGTCGTCCCGTCCCTCCTGCTCGAGCAGGTTCTTCACCTTGACGGCGGCGGCGTCCGTCAGGCTGATGCCGTGGGCGGCGGTGGAGGTGGTGGTCTCCGGGGTCAGTGTGGTGTCGCTCATGTCGCTCCTTGTGACGGGCCGCAGTGGCACGGCGTTGCTGATAATTCTACCGCCGCTCTCACGGAAGGGGTCAGAGCTCGACGGTGTTCATCCGTGCGAGCAGCAGAGCCTCGGTGGCGACCGCGTGGCGGAAGGTGTCGAGGTGGAGCGATTCGTTCGGGCTGTGGGCCCGCGAGTACGGATCCTCCACGCCGGTGACGAGGATCTGTGCGGCCGGGAACTCGCGCACCAGGTCCGCGATGAAGGGAATCGATCCGCCGACGCCCAGGTCGACGGGTGAGACTCCGTAGCCGTCGCGCATGGCGTCGCGGGTCAGAGCGACGGCCCACCCATCGGTGTCCACCAGGAAGCCGTCTCCCAGATCAACGTCGGAGAAGGTGAGATCCGCACCGTAGGGAGCATGCGCACGGAGGTGGCGCTCGAGCGCGGCGTACGCCTCCTCCCCCGTCTGCCCTGGCGCGACCCGAGCGCTGATCACCACGGTGACTTCGGGGAGCAGCGTGTTGGATGCGGCCTCCACCGTCGTGGCATCGATTCCGATGACGGTGACGGCCGGCTTGTTCCAGATCCGGCTGAGGATCGTGCCGTCACCGATCGGAGTGGTGCCGGGAAGCAGACCGGCCTCGTCGCGGAGCGTCTCCTCGCCATACTCCGGTGTGGGTGCGTCCCGTTCCGTCATCCCCTCGACGGCGACCGAACCGTCGGGCTTCCACAGGGTCGACAGGAGGGTTATCGTCGCCATCATCGCGTCAGGAGCAGCACCCCCGTACATCCCCGAGTGCGATGCGTGGTCGAGGGTTCGAACCCGAAGAGTGAACCGGGCGTTTCCACGCAGGGACACCGTGAGCCCCGGCGTGACCGAGTCCCAGTTCCCCGAGTCGGCCACGACGATGGCGTCCGCGCGGAGCGCCTCTTTGTTGTCGGAGAGGAACTGCGCGAAGGAGCGGGAGCCGTACTCCTCCTCCCCCTCGATGAACATCGCGATGCCGAGGTCCATATCGTCGCCCAGCGCTTCGCTGACGGCACGGATCGACGCGATGTGCGCCATGATGCCCGCTTTGTCGTCAGCGGCGCCGCGTCCGTAGAGACGCCCGTCGCGAACCGTCGGCTCGAAGGGCGGGGTCTCCCACAGTGCATCGTCCCCGGGAGGCTGCACGTCGTGGTGGGCGTACAGCAGGATGGTCGGTCGACCATTGCGCGCGGCCCGCGTCGCCAGTACGGCAGGCTGCCCGTGCTCTTCGGTGCCGGGGATCGCCGCGCGCAGCACCCGGACTTCGTCGAACACTCCCGTGGCGTCCGCCAGCGACGCGACGGCCTCGGCACTGCGCTCCAGCTGTGTCTGATCGAACGCCGGCCAGGCGATGCCGGGGATGCGAACGAGTCGGCCGAGATCGGACAAAGCGGACGGGATGCCGGTCGCGACAGCTTCGAGGACGGCTTCGTCGCGTTCACTGGGAACTGCAGGAGATGTCATGCGAGTAATCTTAAGGTGATCGACCATCAGCGAACCGAGGACTCTCGTGGCCACTACTCCTGTCTCCCCTTCGACGAACGACGACGCCCCAGAGACGCCAGCCGTCGGCAAGGGCCGCGCGACGCCGACCCGCGCTGAACAGGAGGCGGCCCGTCGCCGCCCGCTCGTCGCGAACACCAAGGAGGCCAAAGCGGCCGCGCGCGCCGAGCTCAACGAGCGCCGCGCTCGCGCGCAGGCCGGAATGGCTGCAGGCGACGAGAAATTCCTCCCCGCACGCGACAAGGGTCCGCAGCGGCGCTGGGTCCGCGACTACGTCGACGCGGGCTGGCATCCGGCAGAGTTCGTGATGGGCGTCATGGTGCTCGTCATCCTGGCGTCGCTCATTCCGGCGAATCTGGCGATCTCGTTCTACGCCTACATCGTGATGATGGGTTACCTGATCATCGCCATCGGAGGCATGATCCTTCTCGGCTTGCGGGTCAAGCGCAAGGTCGCGGCGAAGTTCGGTCAGGAGCGCATGGAGCGCGGTCTCGGCTGGTACGCCGCCATGCGGTCGCTGCAGATGCGGTTCATGCGTCTGCCGAAGCCGCAGGTCAAGCGCGGTCAGTACCCCGCCTGACCAACCCGCGGTTGATCTCGCGGCCCCAGAGCGGTCCGCGGTAGAGGAACGCCGTGTAGCCCTGGACCAACGTGGCACCCGCGTCCAGGCGCTCCTGCACATCGGCGGGAGTCTCGACTCCCCCGACGGCGATGACGCAGAACTCGGCAGGCACGCTCTCGCGCACCAGACGCAGAACCTCGAGCGAGCGTTCCTTCAGCGGCGCACCGCTGAGCCCGCCTGCCCCGGCAGCTTCGACCACCGCCGTATCGGTGCGGAGTCCGTCCCGGCTGATCGTGGTGTTGTGGGCGATGATGCCCGCCAGTCCCTCCGCCACGGCCATCCGCGCGATCGCCGCGATCTCATCGTCGGGCAGGTCGGGCGCGATCTTCACCAACAGCGGCGTGGCACCGGATGCTTCCCGAACGGCTCTCAGGAGCGGCGCGAGCGTCTCGACAGCCTGAAGCCCACGCAGCCCCGGCGTATTCGGAGACGAGACGTTCACAGCCAGGTAGTCAGCGAGCGGGGCCAGCCTCGTAGCGGAGGCCACATAGTCTTCGGTGGCATTCTCCACCTCCACCACGCGGCTCTTGCCGATGTTCACACCGATGATGGTGTCCGGCGCACCGCGGCGAAGCTTGGCGAGACGGCGCGCCGCCGCATCCGCCCCTTCGTTGTTGAACCCCATCCGATTGATGACGGCTCGGTCCGCGATCAGCCGGAAGAGGCGCGGCTTGGGATTCCCCTCCTGCGGCACGGCCGTGACCGTGCCCACCTCGACGTGCCCGAAGCCCAATGCCGCAAGACCGCGCACTCCGATGGCGTTCTTGTCGAACCCGGCTGCGATGCCGAAGGGCGACGGGAACGTCAGCCCCAGCGCCTCCACGCGGAGCGATGGATCGGGCCGCGTCATCGCACGGGTCGCCTGCGCGAACGGCGGGACACCGAGAACGCGGATCACCGCCATGCCTGCGTGGTGGGCGAACTCGGGGTCGAAGCGCGACAGAACAGCGCGGAAGAGCAGCGGATACATCCCTGCCAGATTACCGCTCCGCCGGCCCCGCTCCCGCGTGATCCGCGCGGAGGTCAGTGATGGCGACTTCGAAGTCCTCGAGCGAATCGAATGCCTGATAGACGCTGGCGAAGCGCAGGAATGCGACTTCGTCGAGCTCACGCAGGGGGCCGAGGATGGCGAGGCCGATCTCGTTCGTGTCGAGCTGCGAGACGCCGGTCTGGCGAACAGCCTCTTCGACCCGCTGGGCGAGTATCGCGAGGTCGGCTTCGGTGACCGGCCGGCCCTGGCATGCCTTGCGCACCCCCGAGATGACCTTCTCCCGACTGAACGGCTCCATCACGCCGGAGCGCTTGATCACGTTGAGGCTCGCCGTCTCGGTCGTGGTGAAGCGACCACCGCATTCGGGACACTGACGTCGACGCCTGATGGAGAGTCCGTCGTCGCTGGTCCGGGAATCGATGACGCGCGAATCGGGATGACGACAGAAGGGGCAGTGCATCTGACCGATCCTACGCCGTGAAGCGCGCTTCGATCGCTTCACCGTGAGCGGGAAGCGCCTCGGCGTTCGCGAGCGCGACGACGCCCTCACGAACCTTCGCGAGAGCCGCGTGGTCGTATTCGATGACCTGCTGGGGGCGCAGGAACGTGTAGGCACCGAGCCCCGGCGCGTACCGCGCTTGTCCCCCGGTCGGCAGCACGTGGTTGCTCCCGGCCATGTAGTCTCCGAGGCTGACCGGAGTCTGCGCACCGACGAAGACAGCGCCCGCACTCGTGAAGGCGGATGCCGCGTCGCGTGCATCTTCGAGGTGCAGTTCGAGGTGTTCCGGCGCATAGGCGTTGCTGAACGCGGTCGCCATCGAGCGGTCGTCGACCAGAACGATCGCGGACTGGGGTCCGCTCAGAGCGGCGGCGACTCGCTCGCTGTGCCGCGTGGCGCCGGCGAGCCGCTCGACCTCGACAGCGACCAGAGCTGCGAGCTGCGCGGCGTCGGTGACCAGCACGGCGGATGCCTGTTCGTCGTGCTCCGCCTGGCTGACGAGGTCTGCGGCGATCAGTCGAGGGTCTGCCGACGCATCAGCGACGACGAGGATCTCGGTGGCACCGGCCTCGGAGTCTGTGCCCACGACGCCGGCGACCGCACGCTTCGCGGACGCGACGTAGTTGTTGCCCGGGCCGGAGACGACGTCGACGGGGTCGAGACCGATCGCCGAGACACCGTGAGCGAACGCTCCGATCGCGCCCGCCCCACCCATCGCGTAGACCTCCGTCACCCCGAGCAGCCCGGCCGCCGCGAGAATCGTCGGGTGGATTCGACCGTTCTGGTCGGCCTGCGGCGGCGAAGCCAGGGCGATCTGTTCGACGCCGGCCACCTGCGCCGGCACGACGTTCATGATGACGCTTGACGGGTACACCGCTTTGCCGCCGGGGATGTAGACCCCGACGCGGTGCACACGCTGCCAGCGCTGTGTGATTCGCGCTCCCTCACCGATGTCGGTCGTCTGCGGCGGGGGCACCTGAGCGGCCGAAGCGATACGCACGCGACGGATCGCTTCTTCGAGGGCGACTCGCACGTCCGCGGTCAATGCGGCGAGGGCTTCCACGATGTGCGACTCCGGCACGCGCACCGCGTGGCCGGACACACCGTCGAATCGCTCTGCCTGTTCCCGGAGTGCGGCCTCACCACGCTCGCGCACCTCATCGACGATGCGGGTGGCCGCCTCCAATGCTTCCGCGCGCGCCTGGGCCGCTCGCGGCACCGCAGCGAGCATGTCAGCCGACGAGAGCTGCTGCCCTCGCAGATCGATCGTGCGCATCTCAGCCCCTCGTGATGTCGGAGATCTCGTGGAGGTAGCCGATCCGTCCGTCGTCGTGGCGGATGACATAGGCACCGCCGCGATCTTCGATGACCAGCGCCCACGCGTTCGGGCCGATGCGGAACAACGCCTCGCCGCGCTCGTCGTGCACGTCGCGCTCGGAGGGGGCGAGAATCCAGAACGGCTGCGCAGCCGGAGTGACCTCGCGCGGGTTCGTCGCCTCCAGGTCAGCGTCGTTGTGATCCTGGCCGACGTCGTACCGATCGACGCCGCCCGATTCGCCGTATGCTCCGCTCTCGAAGCGAGCCTCGGTCTCGAGCAGCGATTCGATGCTGCCCGTGTCCGACACGATCTCCGGCTCCTGGCCCCGGGAGCGTCGCGAGTATGCGGGGACGTATTCACCGTCGGCGGTCGCATCTGCGGTCCCGGTGTCACCCCCGGACGCGTGGGCGGCGAGCGGCACCTGGTCGGCGAGATCGACGCGTGCCACTTCATCGGTCGACTGGCGTCCCGTGAAGTCCTGGTCGAGACTCAGCACGGAGGTGACCGCGGTGCCGTCAGTGGCGTCCGGGGCGCTCGTTGCGTCGGCATCTGCGGAGTACGTGGAGTCCGCGGCGGGAGTGGGCTCGGCACTCGGCGCGGGCTCCGGTCGGGGACGCTCGACGACCGGCCGCACGGGGTTGGCATTGCGGTGCGCGAGTGTGACCAGCCGTCCGTGGAAATCTTCCTTCAATCCCGGGATGATCGGGGCGAAGACGGTGAGAACCACCAAGGCGAGCGAGGCGAGCAGCTGCACGATGCCGCTCCAGGACAGGCTGAAGACGTCGAACTCGATGGCAGCGGCCACCGAGCTCCAGAGCAGACCTAGCCAGAAGACGGCGGCGACGGAGAACGCGACGGAGGCGAACTGGTCGATACCCAGGGACCCGACCCGGCGGATGCCCTCCGGTGAGAACCGACGAAGCACCAGCAGGAACACCGCAGCCGTGGGGACGCCGATGGGGAGGATCCATTGGATTCCGGTCGACCAGATGGAATCGCCGCCGTCAGCGAAGGGGAAGAAGGAGACGACGAAGGCCACCAGCCACACGCCGACGATGAGGAGTTCACGCAGCGTGAACCCCAGGGTTCCTGGCTGCGGCGTGACATCCTCCTCGTACAGGACTCCGTCCTCGTCGCTGAACGGCGCGTTCTCGGCATCGGGGGCTTCGGGGAGATCCGTGCTCATAGTCGTCCTTTCGTCACGGTGATCGGCGAGCGGTTGACCGCGTGCCGACGGCTCATGATCCTACCGGCTCAGCCCAAACAGGCCGGGCCGAGCAGACTCTTCAGGTCTCCGAAGAGGTCTGCCGACACCTTGACCGGCATCGGCACTTCGAACACCTTCGCTGTACCGCCGCGGTGCACGCGGAGCATCACTTCCGTGTCGCCATTGTGTCGGCGCAGCACCTCGGCGAGCTCTTCCATCACACGCTGGGTCGCACGCTGTTCCGCCAAGACCAGAGAGAGCGGGCCAGCAGCGTCGAAGGACCCGACATCGGGCGCGAACGCCGATTGGGCATGGAGATTCAACCCGTCGTCACGTCTCGAGACCCGGCCACGCACCGCCAGAATCGAGTCCTGTTGCAGGATGTGCTGGAACTCGATGTAGGTCTTGCCCATGAACATCACGGTGACCTCGCCGTTGAAGTCCTCGACGGTGATCATGCCGTAAGGGTTGCCGCTGGCCTTCGCCACCCGGTGCTGCACGCTGGTGACCAGACCGGCGACCGTCACCTGATCACCGTCCTGCAGGTCTTCGGAGTTGTTGAGGTCATGGATCGAGATCGACGCGTGCTTGGCGAGCGGAACCTCGAGGCCGGCGAGCGGGTGGTCGGACACGTAGAGGCCGAGCATCTCTCGTTCGAATGCGAGTTTGTCCTTCTTGATCCATTCGGGTCGCGCCGGCACCTTGGCGGGCGCCACCTCTTCCGTGCCGTCGTAGAGGCTGTCGAAGTCAAATCCGATCGCGCCCTGGGCTTCGTTGCGCTTGCGGTCGACTGCCGCCTCCACGGCATCTTCGTGGACCTCCATGAGGGACCGGCGGGAGTCCCCCATCGAGTCGAAGGCTCCGGCCTTGATCAGCGATTCGACCGTGCGCTTGTTGGCGACGTGAAGCGGCACCTTGTCGAGGAAGTTGTGGAACGAGTCGAATCGTCCGTCCTTCCGGGCCTGCACGATGCCGTCGACGACGTTGCTGCCCACGTTGCGAACGGCTCCGAGGCCGAAGCGGATGTCATCCCCGACGGCGGCGAAGTAGTTGATCGACTCGGAGACGTCAGGCGGGAGCACCTTGATCCCCATGCGGCGGCACTCATTCAGGTACAGCGCCATCTTGTCTTTCGAGTCGCCGACGCTGGTGAGCAGAGCGGCCATGTACTCAGCGGGATAGTGCGCTTTGAGGTATGCGGTCCAGTACGAGACGACACCATATGCGGCCGAGTGGGCCTTGTTGAAGGCGTAGTCGGAGAACGGCAGCAGGATCTCCCAGAGCGCGTTCACGGCGCCGTCGGAGTAGCCGTTTGCGTGCATACCCGCTTGGAACCCTGCGAATTGCTTGTCGAGCTCGGACTTCTTCTTCTTTCCCATCGCACGACGGAGGATGTCGGCTTGTCCGAGCGAGAACCCGGCCACCCGTTGCGCAATCGCCATCACCTGCTCCTGATAGATGATCAGGCCGTAGGACTCATCGAGGATGTCTGCGAGCGACTCGGTGAACTCCGGATGGATCGGCGTGATCGGCTGGGAGCCGTTCTTGCGGAGCGCGTAGTTCGTGTGGGAGTTGGCGCCCATCGGACCGGGGCGGTAAAGAGCGATGAGGGCCGAGATGTCGCCGAAATTGTCGGGCTTCATGAGGCGCATCAGCGAGCGCATCGGGCCGCCGTCGAGCTGGAACACTCCGAGGGATTCGCCGCGGCCGAGCAGATCGTACGCTCCGCGGTCGTCGAGCGCGAGGTGTTCGAGGTCGAGCTCTTCACCACGGTTCATCCGGATGTTGTCGAGCGCATCGGAGATGATCGTGAGGTTGCGCAGCCCGAGGAAGTCCATCTTGATGAGCCCGAGCGACTCGCACGACGGGTAGTCGAACTGCGTGACGATCTGGCCGTCTTGTTCACGGCGCATGATCGGGATGATGTCGAGCAGCGGTTCTGACGACATGATGACACCGGCCGCGTGCACACCCCACTGCCGCTTCAGCCCTTCGAGCCCCAGGGCCCGGTCGAACACCGTCTTGGCCTCGGGATCCGTTTCGATCAGCGCGCGGAACTCGCTCGCCTCTTTGAAGCGGGGATGCGCCGAGTCGAACATGCCGTCCAGCGGCATGTCTTTGCCCATGACGGGCTGCGGCATGGCCTTGGTGAGGCGCTCCCCCATGCTGAACGGGAAGCCGAGCACGCGGCCGGCATCCTTGAGCGCCTGCTTCGACTTGATCGTGCCGTAGGTGACGATCTGCGCGACACGCTCGGAGCCGTACTTCTTGGTGACGTACTCGATCACCTCGCCACGGCGACGATCATCGAAGTCGACGTCGAAGTCGGGCATGGAGACACGGTCGGGGTTGAGGAAGCGCTCGAAGATGAGGCCGTGCTCGAGCGGGTCGAGATCGGTGATGCGCATGGCGTAGGCGACCATCGATCCGGCGCCCGAACCACGGCCGGGACCGACGCGGATCCCGTTGTCCTTGGCCCAGTTGATGAAGTCGGCGACGACCAGGAAGTAGCCGGGGAATCCCATCTGGAGGATGATGCCGGTCTCGTACTCCGCCTGCTTGCGCACCTTGTCGGGGATGCCACTGGGGTAGCGGTATTGCAGGCCCACCTCGACCTCTTTGACGAGCCAGCTGTCTTCGGTCTCGCCGTCGGGCACGGGGAAGCGCGGCATGTAGTTCGCGGCGGTGTTGAACTCGACCTCGCACCGCTCGGCGATCAGCAGCGTGTTGTCGCACGCCTCGGGGTGGTCGCGGAACAGCTGTCGCATCTCGGCGGCGGTCTTGATGTAGTAGCCGTCGCCGTCGAACTTGAAGCGGTTGGGGTCGTCGAGCGTCGAGCCGGACTGCACGCACAGCAGCGCCTCGTGCGCGTCGGCCTCATGCTGGTGGGTGTAGTGCGAGTCGTTCGTGCCGACGAGCGGGATGTTCAGATCTTTCGCGAGGCGCAGAAGATCGGTCATCACCCGCCGCTCGATGGACAGGCCGTGGTCCATGATCTCGGCGAAGTAGTTCTCTCTGCCGAACAGATCTTGGAACTCGGCGGCCGCAGCCCTGGCGGCGTCGTACTGGCCCAGTCGCAGGCGGGTCTGAATCTCGCCCGACGGGCACCCCGTGGTCGCGATCAGGCCCTTGCTGTAGGTCTGCAGGAGTTCGCGGTCCATGCGCGGCTTGAAGTAGTAGCCCTCCATGCTCGACCGGGAGCTGAGCCGGAAGAGATTGTGCATCCCTTGGGTGGTCTCACTCCACATCGTCATGTGGGTGTAGGCACCGGAACCGGAGACGTCGTCGCTCTTCTGGTCGGGCGAGCCCCACTGCACGCGCGACTTGTCGCTGCGGTGGGTTCCCGGTGTGACGTAAGCCTCGAGGCCGATGATCGGCTTGACACCCGCGGCGTTGGCAGCCTTGTAGAACTCGAAAGCGGCGAAAGTGTTGCCGTGATCGGTGACGGCGATGGCCGGCATGCCGTAGTCGGCGGCCGCCTGCGTCATCGAATTGATCTTCGCCGCACCGTCGAGCATCGAGTATTCGCTGTGCACGTGCAGGTGGGCGAAGGAGTCGGATGCCATGGGTTCGAGTCTACTTTCGGCCACGGACGTCGGGCGCCCGCCGGGGGTCACGACTGCGGCTGAAGGCGCACTCCTTCGGGCGCCCGGTCCACGATCGAAACCTCGAGTGAACCGCGAGATTCCGGTGCGTCCAGGCTTCCGCGGCCCACGACGAGCCCTCGCCGCATGTCGATCGTCACCGTCTCCATCCAGTTGCTCTCGCCTCCGTCAGGAACGGCGATGGTGGTGAGGTCGCCGTCCTCCGACACCACCGTCGCCCCCGGAAGCAGTGCCATCGTCTCGAACATGGTCGCACGCAGGTCTGCGGGCGCGAGGTTGAAGTCCACGGGCTCCGTCAACACCGGCGCCGGGTATCCGGGTTCCGGCTCGAACTGCTCGATCCACTGCAGCAGCTCTTCCGGGTCGCGGGGCATCTGGTCATACAAGCGTGACAGGCTGCTCAGATGGTAGTAGTGGGTCTCCCACCCGTCGCCGCCCATGATCCTTCCCCCGGGGTGGGCGACGATGTCGGGAAGCATGCCGCCACCCGAACTGAACTCGTTCTCGATCTGCGCGGTCCACTCCGGCATGGACACATCGGTGATCCGCTCCTTCTCGGTGCTGTCCTCGATCCAGTCCTCACTTCGGTCGGCCGGTACATACAGCGTCCTGGTGTCGGTCAACGTATAGGTCACATCGATCTCGGTTCCCTCCTCAGGAACGAATCCCCGCATCGGCTGGGTCCATGTCTCCGAGATACGGATGTACTGCCCCGGCCCCGGCGTCAGGGCCTCCGTGGTGAGCGTCGCCTCTGCGGCGGCGTTCAGGACCTCGGTCGCATCGGCCCTCGGGGTGGCCGGCGGAGCGAGGACCCCCCCGATGACCATTGCGAACACGGCCGCGCTCGCCACGAGCCCGCCGAATCCGACTCCGGCCCACGCGCGCCGATGGGAACGACGCCCTCGCTCCGCCCGTGCACCCCGCATGATCTCCTGCGCCAGCACCTGACGCGCAGATGCGATGCTCTCCTCCGACACTCGGGACTCCTCTGCCCCGATCTCACGCAGTCGTTCCATAAGCGGCATCGCTCTCCTCCTTCGACATCCAGGTCAGCCGGGCCGCAGAATGCGAACCGGGAGGTGCGAGCTTTCTTCGGACGCGATTCAGTCGGGATCTCACTGTCCCGACAGGCACATCGAGGGCCTCAGCGATCTGTTCGTAGGTGAGATCGCCCCACGCATGCAGCAGAAGGGTGTCTCTGTCCCGTGCCGCCAGCGAGGCGATCCTCGGTGCCAGTGCGCGAAGCGCGGCGTCGGCATCCAGGCGCGAATCGGATGCGGAGTGCGGCTGCTCGGCAGTCACGGAATCCGCCGACGCCGACGCCTCGAACGCCCGCCATTGCCGCGCCTCTGCCGTCCGATGGCTCTTGACCACCTTCGTGGCGATACCCAGCAGCCACGGTCGGGCCGAATCCCACCTGGCGTCGAATGCGGCCCGGCGACGGAAGGCGACGAGGAATGTCTCGCTGAGGACGTCGTCGACCGCATCCGCTCCGATCCGTCGCCGGATGTAGCCGCCGACGGGGCGGACGTGGCGTTCGAAGATCGCGGAGAAGGCTCCGGGCTCTTCGATCGACCTCTGGATGATCTCGCTGTCCGTGCTCACACTAGGTATTGGCAGGATGTCGGCATCCGGTTCACGCTTTCTCTGTCAGATCCTCGACCCGGCGTTTCGTCTCGCTGCGGTCGCTCGACGAGCGGGCTCGCTCGACCGGTTGCGCCACTCACCGGAGATCGAGACGCATCAACACGCGCGGGAAGCCGTCGAGCACAGAACCCGTATCCGCAGCCTTCTCGAATCCGGCCGACGCGAAGAGGCGCCTCGTCCCCACGTACGCCATCGTGAGGTTCACGCTCTTCCCCTCGTTGTCGACCGGGTATCCCTCGATCGCCGGTGCACCGCGCTCACGTGCGTACGCGACGGCGCCGTCGATGAGGGCGTGCGATATGCCTTGCTTACGGAATCCGGGGCGCACACGGAAGCACCACAGCGACCACACGTCGAGGTCGTCGATATGCGGAATCAGACGATTCCGCGCGAAGCTCGTATCTCGTCGCGGATGCAACGCCGCCCATCCGACCGGCTCTCCGTCCAAGTAGGCGATGACCCCCGGTGGCGGGTCATGATCGCAGAGTTCGCGTACGCGGTTGGCGCGGTCCGCGCCTCGCAGGGCTACGTTCTCCTTGTTCCCGATGCGGTAGCTCAGACAGAAGCAGACATTCGACGTCGGCTTCTTCGGCCCCACCAACGTCGCGACGTCGGCGAACGCGGTGGCCGGACGCACCTCGATGCTCATGCGCACAGTCTGACGCATGCCACCGAGACGTCCAGCGGCGCCATGACCTTGGTCGGCTGAGTCAGCGACGCGTAGCCGCTCGACTCATTCGCCGCGCAGCACGTCCAATGCGTGCCGGAAGTCGTCCGGGTATGGCGATTCGAACTGCACCCACTCTCCCGTTGCGGGGTGCGAGAACGCCAACCGGTGCGCATGCAGCCACTGCCGGGTGAGCCCGAGACGCGCGGACATCGTCGGGTCGGCGCCGTAGAGCGGATCGCCGACGCACGGATGCCGGTGTGCCGCCATGTGGACGCGGATCTGATGCGTCCTCCCTGTTTCCAGATGAATCTCCAGCAGGGACGCTCCGGGAAAAGCCTCGAGCGTCTCGTAGTGCGTGACCGAGGGCTTTCCGTCGGGAACGACGGCGAACTTCCACGAATGGCTCGGGTGGCGACCGATCGGTGCATCGATCGTGCCGACCAACGGATCCGGGTGCCCCTGCACCACCGCATGGTAGATCTTCTCGACCGTGCGCTCTTTGAACGCGCGCTTCAGTGCGGTGTATGCGGCCTCGGATTTGGCGACCACCATGAGGCCGCTCGTGCCGACGTCGAGGCGATGCACGACGCCTTGCCGTTCCGCGGCACCGCTGGTGGAGACGCGGAAACCGGCGGCGGCGAGAGCCCCGACGACGGTCGGACCCTCCCACCCGATCGACGGGTGGGCAGCAACACCTGAGGGCTTGTCGACGACGACGATGTCGTCATCGTCGTACACGATGCCGAGCTCGGGAACCGCTATCGGAACGATCCGCGGTCCTTCCTTCGGCTGCCACTCGACTTCGAGCCATCCGCCGGCGCGGAGCCGGTCCGACTTGTCGAGTGTCACTCCGTCAAGCCGCACGCCGCCGTCTGTCGCCACGTCAGCCGCGAACGTCCGCGAGAACCCGAGCATCTTCGCCAGCGCCGCGTCGACGCGCGCACCGTCCAGACCGTCGGGGACGGGCAGCGATCGAGACTCCACTCTCAGCGCCCGTCGGACGTCGGCGTCACGTCTTCGGCGGGGGGCTCCTGGCTGTGTGCGGATGCCGCGGCGAGAGCCTCCGCATCCGCATCGTTCTCGACGACGACGTGGTCGCGATCGCGCGTGCCGTCGAAGCGCAGCCCGAACACCACGAGAAGTGCGACCGAGATCATGCCCGTCACGATGAAGATGTCGGCGACGTTGAAGATCGCGGGCATCATCCACGGCATCGAGATCATGTCGACCACGTGGCCGACGGGGAACCCGGGATCGCGGAACAGACGGTCGGTGAGGTTCCCGAGCACGCCGCCCAGCAGGCACCCGAGGACGACGGCCCAGAGGCGCGAGCGCAGCCCGAGCGCCTTCCAGACGATGACGACGGCGACGACGGCCAGGGCGATCGTGAAGATCCAGGTGACCTCGGACCCGAGCGAGAAGGCCGCGCCGGGATTGCGCACGTAGTACAGCTGGAGGAAGTCACCGAGCACCGGCACCGCCTCCTGGTACGGGAGGTTCGTGATGGTGAGATGCTTCACAAACTGATCGGCGGCCAGCACGATCGCTGCGAGAATCGCAACGATCGCACCGGCCGCCGACCGACGAAGGGAACGGCGTCCTGACAAGAGGGCGCCTTACAGACCGATCGCGGAGACCGGCGTGGAGTCCGTGGAGGCCGACTTCTCGTCGAGGTCGCGGAGCTGACCCTCGATGTAGCCGCGCAGCTGCGAACGGTAGTCGCGCTCGAAGTTACGGAGCTCGGTGATGCGGGCCTCGAGCGTGTTGCGCTCGCGCTCCAGGCGTGCGGCCTCTTCGCGCTGCTTGGCCTGGGCCTCGGTGCGAATGCGCTCGACCTCGGACTCTGCCTCGGCGATGAGCTGGTTGCGCTTCGCCTCACCCTCGGCGACGTGCTCGTCGTGCAGACGCTGCGCGAGCTCGATGATGCCGGCGGTCGCGGTCGCGGATCCGGTCGGAGCCGGCTCGGCGGGCGTCTCGGCGACGGGCGCGGGTGCCTCGGCGACGGGAGCGGCGGCGGGCTCAGCGGCCGTGGGGGTCTCACCCGACTCGTAGGCGGCCAGCTTGGCCTTCAACTCGACGTTCTCTTCGAGGGCCTTGCGCCACTCGATGACGATCTCGTCGAGGAAGTCGTCGACCTCGTCCGGGTCGAAGCCGTCCTTGAAGCGGACGTGCTGGAACTGCTTGGTGACGACGTCATCCGGGGTAAGTGCCATGATGGCTCCTCTTTCGATGAGTTCGGTTGCCAGTTTCGATATATGGCGCGGTCGTGATTTGGCGCGAACCCGGGGCGCGCACCTGGGAGCCAGCATAGTCCCCGTGCCTCGGCGTCGCGATGTCACGACACCCACGGGCCACGATGTGGCGGAGGGTTCAGATCAACAGTCCCACGATGTTCCTGAGGATCAGAATGATCAGCAAGGTCAGTGCGAACCCGAAATCCAGCGACAGCGAACCGATCCGCAACGGCGGAATGATCCGACGGAAGAACCGGATGGGCGGATCAGTCAGCGTGTAGACCGCTTCGGCCGCGACGAGACCGAAGCCCTTCGGGCGCCATTCCCGATTGAACATCGGGATGTAGTCGAGGATCAGTCGAGCGAACAGCACGAAGATGTACAGAAGGAGCACCACATTGACGATGCTCGCGACGACGGAGACGAACTCCACGGGCTACGACTGGTCGAAGCCCGCGGACTCAGCGTCTGCGTGCGCGATGCCCCCGTGACCCGACACCGCGATGTTCTCCGGCGACAGCAGGAACACCTTCGACGTCACTCGCTCGATACGGCCGTAGAGGCCGAGAGAGAGCCCACTGGCGAAGTCGATGAGGCGACGCGCATCGGCATCGCTCATCTGGGAGAGGTTGATGATGACCGGCACGCCCTCGCGGAAGCTCTCCGCGATCAGCTGCGCGTCGCGGTACTGCTTGGGGTGAACCGTGAGGATCTCGTTCACGGGGCCCGCAGCCGGCTGACGCACGGCGACGGGGCGGCGCAGCGGCGTGACGGGAGCCGGTGCGGGCTCTTCGCGCTCACGGTCCCGGTCCCGGTCGCGGTTGACGCGGGCGGGGGCTTGCGCCTGCTCCTCGTAGACCTCTTCCTCGTCGGCGAGGCCGAGATACACCATGGTCTTCTTCAGCGGGTTACCCATCGTGTCCTCCGGTTCGAACGTTTCGGGTGGTCTTTTCACAGGTTAACCCCGGTCGGGCCGGGGGCCGGTTATTGCGGAGCCGATCCGCAGGTGTGTCGCGCCGGCGGCGATGGCCTCGACGAAGTCGCCGGTCATCCCCGCGGATATCCACGTCGCCGCCGGCTCGAGAGCTCGCACGGCCTCAGCGACGCCGTTCAGGCGCGCGAAGGCGGACGCGGGCTCCTCGTCCAGCGGCGCGACGGCCATGACGCCCCGGAGCCGCAGCGAGGGCAGGGAGAGCACATGTTCGGCGAGGCTGCTCGCCTCGCCCGGTGCGACGCCGCCTCGAGCGGCGTCGTCGGTGAGATTGATCTGCACGAGAACGTCGAGCACGGTGTCGTCCACCGCTGCACGGTGAAGCGCGTCTGCCAGGCGGTCGCGGTCGACGGAGTGCACGACGTCAGCGCTGCGACGAATCGCCCCGGCTTTCTTCGTCTGCGCCTGTCCGATGAAATGCCACCGCACATCGAGGTCTGCGAGCTCCTCCTGCTTGGCCGAGAGCTCCTGCTGACGATTCTCGCCCACCTCGCGCACACCGAGCGCCGCCAGATCCTGCACCAGTGAGGCGGGGTGGAATTTCGTGACCACGATCCGGGTGATCTCCCCGGGATCGCGCCCCGCCAGGCGTGCGGCGTCGACGATCTTCGCGTCGATCGTCGACAGCCGCGCCGCCAGATCCGGATGCGTTGTTCCGGATGCCTCCGGGGTCACTTCAGGAATTCGGGAATGTCGATGTCGTCGTCGGCGAAAGCCGGCTCGATGCTCGTCGCGGGAACGCGCTGCTGCACGGGGGCCGGCTCCGGGCTTCTCTCGGGCTTCGATTCCGCGGCGTCATCCGTGAGCGAGACCTCGGGCAATGCCGGGGTCGCGGGCCGGGAGACCACCATGGGGTCGAGTCGGAGCGAAGGCCCGCCGCCGTCGAAGCCCGCGGCGATCACGGTGACGCGAACCTCGTCGCCGAGCGTGTCGTCGATGACCGTACCGAAGATGATGTTGGCCTCGGGGTGCGCCGCCTCCTTGACGAGGTCTGCGGCATCGTGGATCTCGAAGATGCCGAGGTTCGAGCCACCCTGGATCGACAGCAGCACTCCGTGTGCTCCTTCGATGCTCGCCTCCAGGAGCGGCGATTCGACGGCCAGCTCGGCGGCCTTGATGGCGCGGTCAGCGCCGCGGGCGGAGCCGATGCCCATGAGCGCCGAACCTGCACCCTGCATGACCGACTTCACGTCGGCGAAGTCGAGGTTGATGAGACCCGGCGTCGTGATGAGGTCGGTGATGCCCTGGACACCGGCGAGGAGCACCTGGTCTGCCGTCGCGAAGGCCTCGATCATCGAGATGCCCCGGTCGCTGATCTCGAGGAGGCGGTCGTTCGGCACCACGATGAGGGTGTCGACCTCTTCTTTCAGCTTGGCGACACCGGCCTCGGCCTGGCTCTGGCGACGACGACCCTCGAACGAGAACGGCTTGGTGACCACACCGATGGTGAGCGCGCCGATCGACTTCGCGATACGTGCGACGACGGGGGCTCCACCGGTTCCGGTGCCGCCACCCTCGCCGGCGGTCACGAAGACCATGTCGGCTCCGGTCAGCGCCTGCTCGATCTCCTCGGCGTGATCCTCAGCCGCGCGGCGCCCGACCTCGGGGTCAGCGCCGGCACCGAGACCGCGAGTGAGTTCGCGACCGACATCGAGCTTGACGTCGGCGTCGCTCATCAGCAGCGCCTGGGCGTCGGTGTTGACAGCGATGAACTCGACTCCGCGGAGGCCGAGATCGATCATGCGGTTCACGGCGTTGACGCCGCCACCGCCGACGCCGACGACCTTGATCACGGCGAGGTAGTTCTGGTTCTGGCTCATGGCCGGCCTCCGATTAGTCGAACCTTGCGTTCTGGTGAGAATGATCGAGAACCTTAAACTTCAAGTAGAGGTATAAAGTATTTCCCGGTATTGCGTTCTCTTTGATCGAAGGTATGCGCCGGATCCTTCTGCGCGCGCAGCGACACGGGCGTGTCGCCCCATTCCTGCCGAAAGCCGTCAGCTGACGACCGCGACGTCCGGAGAGGTGACGTCGATAGACGCGGCATCCGGGTTCGCGCCCATGGTGCGTGCGAGCGCGACAGCCTTCAGCGCCGATTCCTCCGCGCTTCCCCAGACAACCGTCAGCCCGGTGTTGAGGGTGAGGGTCACGTCATCGGCGGTGGTCGCAGAGACACCGGAGAGCAGCGCTCTGACATCAGCCGGGAGCGACCGGACGACGAGTCCCGCGCTCTGGAACGCCGAAGACTCCGGACCACCGGTCACCTCGATCACCGGCTGCCCCTCGGGCTGTTCCGCCGTGGTCGCGAGAGCGACGCCGGCCGCATCCACGAGCGTGAATCCGGCGTCCGACCGGACGACGCCGATGGGCGTGCGCTCGACGATGCGCACCGTGAGATCGTGCGGCGGCCTCGCCTCGAGCGCATAGGTCTCGATGAGGGGGAAGGCCAGCAGAGCCGCCTTGACCTCGCTGGTGTCCACGAGCGCCAGCGGTGTGCCCAGCTGGTCACCCAGTGCTGCCTCCACGGTGGCCGGATCGAGCGTGGTCGCCCCCGCGACCGTGATCTTCTCAACCGCGAAGAGCGGGCTGTACGCCGCGGCGACGCTTCCGCCGACGAGCAGGAGCACCGCCCCGAGACTGCTGAGCCAGACGATGCGGCGGCGGCGCGAGCGCTGCGTGAAGCGCCGGATCTCCGCGCGGAGTGCCCTGCGTCGAGCGCGCGCCGCACGCCACACGTCCCGTGACGACGTCGGCGCAGCCTGCTCGTCAGCTGATGCCGACGAGGCGTCTTCGTCGACGGTGATCGCCGCCGCACCGTCACCGGTCGCCGCCGTGTCCACGGGGAATTCGGCGACCGCACGGCTGCGACGTCGCGGAGCCCCGCCCGCCTCCGGCGCAGCATCCTTCTCCCCCGGCCTCTCCGGGGTCGTCGGAAGCGGTGCGGGACGGCGCATGGGCTACGCCTCGTCGGTCCGGCGAAGTGAATCGAGGACCTGAGGAATGATCTGGTAGACGTTGCCGCAGCCGAGGGTCACGACGAAGTCACCGTCGCGTACGACGGTTGCGGTGTAGTCCGCAGCCTCTTGCCAGTCGGCCACGTAGTGGACGTTGGACTGGTCGCGGAAGGCATTGCTCACCAGCTCCCCCGTGACGCCGGGTACCGGATCTTCACGAGCACCGTAGACATCGAGCATCACGGTGTGATCCGCGAGATCCTCGAGCACGTCGGCGAACTCCTGATACATGTGCTGGGTTCGCGAATATGTGTGCGGCTGCTGGATCGCGATGATCCGACCGGAGCCCGCGATGCTGCGCATGGCTTCCAGCGCCGCCTTGACCTCCGTCGGATGATGCGAGTAGTCGTCGTACACGGTCACCCCGCGCGCGACACCGTGCTGCTCGAGGCGACGAACCGTGCCGGCGAAACCTTCGACGGCACGGACCGCGTCGCCCAGCGGGTGGCCCAGCGCGATGAGCACGGCGACAGCGCCGGCCGCGTTGATCGCGTTGTGCACACCAGGCACGGCGAGCTGCATGCGCGCGCTCTCCGCACCCTGCACGATGGTGGCCGCGACGGGGCCTGCAGCCACGATTTCGGTCACTCGCACGTCGGCATCCGCGGCCTGACCGAAGGTGAGCACGTTCGAGTGCGACAGCCCCTCCTTCACGCGGAGCGCGCCGGGGTCATCGCTGGAGATGACCACCGCTTCGGACGCGGCATCGGCGAATCGCACGAACGCGTCGTGGAACGCTTCCTCCGACCCGTAGTGATCGAGGTGGTCCGGGTCGACGTTGGTGATCAGCGCGACAGCGGTGTTGTAGAGCAGGAAGGTGCCGTCGGACTCGTCCGCCTCGACGACGAACAGGTCACCGCTGCCCGTCGCGCTCGACGTGCCCAGCTGCTCGACCACGCCGCCGTTGACGAAGTGAGGATCCGCCCCCAGTTCCCGCAGTGCCGTCACGATCATGCCGGTCGATGTGGTCTTCCCGTGGGCGCCCGCGACGGAGACGAGCCGCCGCGCACCGATGAGCCAGTGCAGCGCCTGCGACCGGTGGATGACGTGGAGACCGCGCTCCTTCGCCGTGACGAACTCCGGGTTCTCCGGCCAGATCGCCCCGGTGTGCACGACGGTGTCGGCATCTCCCAGGTAGGCGGCATCGTGACCGACGTGCACCGTCGCCCCCGCCTCCGCGAGTGCGCGCAGATTGTCGCTGTCGGCGCGGTCGGTGCCGGAGACGCGGATGCCGGCGTCGAGGAACATCCTCGCGAGGCCGCTCATCCCCGACCCACCGATGCCGATGAAGTGCGCGGAGGTGATGGTCTCGGGGATCGGGAGGGAGAGGTCGGGTCTGATCATGTCGGGTTCAGTCTACTTTTCCTCGGGCGGCACGGCCGTCTCAGGAAGCCTCGAGGGCACGGTCGATCAGCGCGATGACGTTCTCCGTGCCGGTGCGCGTGCCCGCCTTCGCGGCGGCGGCGGCCATGCGGGCGATGCGCTCCCGGTCGCCCAGCAGCGGAACCACCGTTCGGCGCACCGCGTCTCCGTCGAACGTGGCGTCGTCGAGAAGCTCGGCAGCGCCGGATGCCACGGCGGAAGCGGCGTTGAGACGCTGTTCACCGTTTCCGACCGAATACGGCACGTACAGGGCAGGAATCCCCAGAGCACTGATCTCGCTCACCGTGGCAGAACCGGAGCGCGAGACGATCAGGTCGGCGAGGGCGAAGGCGAAGTCCATGCGGTCGACGTAGCGCCGAAGTGCGTAGCCGGGAACCCCGGGGTCGGGCATGTCGCTGCGCTCCCCCGTCACATGCAGCAGCTGCCAGTCGGCGGCGAGGATGTCGCCCCACGAATCGCCGATCGCCTCATTCAGCCGCTGGGCACCCAGCGAACCGCCGAACACGAGAAGCACGGGACGGGAGGCGTCGAGCCCGAAGTACTCGGCCGCTTCGGCACGCGTGGCCGCCCGATCGAGCGTGATCACCTCGCGGCGCAGCGGCATTCCGACGACTTCGCTGCCGCGCAGCGGAGTTCCCGCGAAGGCGACGCCGACTCCGGCTGCCCCCCGCGCGCCGAGCACATTAGCGAGCCCCGGCTTGGCGTTCGCCTCATGGACGACGAACGGGATGCGCTCGCGCCGGGCGGCCACGTAGGCGGGGGCGGAGGCGTACCCGCCGAACCCGACCACCACGTCGACTCCGTGACGCCGGATATGCGCCCGCACCTGCGCGATGGCGCGGCGGAAGCGCGTCGGGAACGAGGCAGCCTGGCGGTTCGGGCGACGCGGAAACGGAACCTTGTCGACGATCAGAAGCTCGTAGCCGCGCTCGGGCACGAGCCGCGATTCCAATCCCTCGGCCGTTCCGAGCACGAAGACGGAGGAAGCGGCATCGCGCTCACGCAGCGCGTCAGCGACGGCGAGCAGGGGATTGACGTGGCCGGCGGTGCCACCGCCGGCGAGGAGGTACGAAGTCACCTGGAGACCCTACCCCGGGCGGCTGCGGGCTTCTCCTCAGCCGGAAGCGTGCGGGCGAAGGCGAGCAGCACGCCGCACGCGATGAGGACGGCGAGAAGCGCTGTGCCACCCTGCGACATGAACGGGAGGGGCACACCCATGACGGGGAAGACGCCGATGACGACGCCGATGTTCATCACTGCCTGTCCCACGATCCAGACGGTGATGCCACCCGCGGCCACTCGGATGAACGGATCGTCGGTCTTGCGGATGATGTGGAATGCGCCGACCGTGAAGAACGTGAACAGTGCGAGCACCACGATGCACCCGATCAGGCCCAGCTCCTCCCCGACGATCGCGAAGATGAAGTCGTTGCCCGCCGCCGGCAGCCAGCCGTACTTCTCCTGAGAGTTGCCGAGTCCGAGCCCGAAGATGCCTCCGGAGGCCATGCCCCAGATGCCGTGGATGGACTGGTAGCAGTCGGTGTAGTACAACGACATGTCGTCGCAGGTGGCGGTGATCCGGCGCATGCGGTCTTCGCTGGACAGGGCGTAGGCCAGCACGGCGATGATCCCGAGGATCACCGGGATGATGAACAGTCGCAGCTTGACGCCGGAGAAGAACAGACACCCGAGCAGGATGAGCACCAGCACCATCGCCGTGCCCAGGTCCTTTCCCGCCAGCACGGTGCCGATCGCGAGCGCTGCCACCGGGATGACCGGGATGAAGACGTGGTGCCAGGTTCCGAGCATGGTCCGCTTGCGCAGCAGCACGGCGGCGATCCACAGAGCGAGGGCGAGCTTGAGGAACTCGGACGGCTGGAGCGTGAAGCCGGCGACGAGGATCCAGTTTCGGTTGCCGCCGTCGGCGACGCCCAGCGGGGTGAACACCAGCAGCTGAAGGGCGACGGCGCCGAAGAGCGCGGGCCACGCCATCTTCTTCAGGAAGGCGACCGGCAGACGGCTGACGAGGAACATGAGCGGGATGCCGAGAAGAGCGAAAACGCCCTGCCGGAGCGCTCCGTCCAGCGGACTCTGACCGTTGGCCACGGCGGTCGCGCTCGTGGCGGAGAGCACCATGACGAGGCCGAAGACCGTGAGCAGCAGCGCGGTCGAGGCGATCAGGAGGAACTCTGTCGTCACCGGAGTGAACCGGCGCCCCAGGGATACCCGGGCGGCGAGTCCGCCGGACTCAGACCGCGGAGGGCGAGCTACCTGCGTCATCGGCGCTCCCCCGGTCGATCCAGTCCCGCACCGCTTCGGCGAAGCGGTGTCCGCGATCCGCGTAGCTGGAGAACTGGTCGAAGGATGCCGCCGCCGGGGCCAGCAGCACTGTGCCCTCGTCGTCGACGATCCCCGCGGCGATCTCCACGACACGGTTCATGACGTGTCCAGTCTCGCGAGCATCGACCTCGAACACCGGGACCGCGGGCGCGTGTCGTCGGAATGCCGCGACCACCTCGGCGCGTTCGACCCCGATCACCACGGCCGCCCGTGCCGAACCGCCGACCTCGGCGACCAGTTCGGCGATGTCGACGCCCTTCAGATCGCCCCCGACGACCCAGACCGCCCCGGGATAAGCCCGCAACGACGAGGCGGCGGCGTGCGGATTCGTGGCCTTGGAATCGTCCACCCAGGTGACGCCGCCGTGCCGCGCAATCACCTCGATGCGGTGCGGGTCGAGGCGAAAGCTCTGCAGGGCGGTGTGGATGGCTTCGGGCTCGGTGCCGAGCGAGCGAGCGAGCGCGCTCGCGGCGAGGATGTTCTGAACGATATGAGGTGCCGAGAGCCCCGCGGTCTGCAGGTCGGCGAGCGTGGTCAACTCGAGCGCGCTGCGCGCCCGGTCGTCGAGGAACGCCCGGTCCACGACCAGCCCCTCCACGATCCCGAGATCACTCGGCCCGGGAATGCCGAGATCGAAACCGATGGCGCGGGCGCCGTCCACGACCTCGGCCTCTTCGACCATCTTCCTCGTGGCCTCATCCGCCTTGTTGTAGACACAGGCCACACGCGTGTTGCGGTAGACGACCGCTTTCGCGTCCCGATAGGCGTCGGCGCTGCCGTGCCAGACGAGGTGGTCGTCGGCGAGGTTGAGACACACCGAGGAGAAGGGGAAGAGCTCCCCCTCTGGACGGGACTGCCCGAGGTACCAGAGCTGATGACTGGAGAGCTCCACCACGAGCACGTCGAAGCCCGCAGGGTCGCGCACGGCGTCGAGTACCGGGACACCGATGTTGCCGCACGGCGCGGCCCGGAGGCCGCCCTCGACGAGCATCGACGCGGTGAGCTGCGTCGTGGTGGTCTTGCCGTTGGTGCCGGTGATGAGCACCCAGTCGGCGGGCGTGCCGTCGGTGCGGAGGACCTTGTCGCGTACGCGCCAGGCGAGTTCCACATCTCCCCAGATGGCGATGCCGGCGTCCTGTGCCCAGCGGATCACCGGATGCGACGGCGAGAACCCCGGCGACGCGATCACCACGTCGGGTGCGAACTCCTGAAGAACGGCCGGGACCTCGGCGAGGGACCCGAGCTCGAGTCGAGCACCGATGACGGGTAGCAGGCGGGCGTACTCCTCCTCAGCGGATTCGCTGAGGACGAGCACCTCGGCGCCCAGCTCGACGAGCGTGTCTGCGACCGAGAAGCCCGTCACCGAAAGGCCCAGGACCGCCGTGCGGAGGCCACTCCAGTCGGCGCTCCAACTGGTCAGGCCGCTCAGGCGCTCAGCCGACACGCGTCAGCCATTCGACGTAGAACAGGCCGACGGCGGACACCGCGAGAAGCCCGGCGATGATCCACATGCGCACTACGATCGTGACCTCGGACCATCCGCGCATCTCGAGGTGGTGGTGGAAAGGACTCATCAGGAACAGTCGTTTGCCGCGCGTGATCTTGAAGTACGCGCGCTGCAGGATCACGGAACCGGAGGACAGCACGAACACTCCGGCGATCACCAGGAGCAGCAGCTCGGTGCGGGTGAGGATCGCCATCGCGGTGATCACGCCACCGATCGCCATCGACCCGACGTCGCCCATGAAGACCTTGGCCTTGGGAGCATTCCACCACAGGAAGCCGATGAGGCTGGCGGCGAAGGACGCCGCGATGATGGCGAGGTTGAAAGGATCGCGCACTTCGTAGCATCCGCCCAGAGCGTCGGGGTCGCCTCCGATGCACGGCTGCTTGAACTGCCAGAACGCGATCACGCTGTACGCTCCGACGACGATCACGCCGGCGCCGGCTGCGAGGCCGTCGAGACCGTCGGTGAGGTTCACGCTGTTCGACGTGGCCACGCCGATGATCGCGATCCAGACGAGGTAGAGCACCCAGCCGAGGATCACGCCGAACGCGAAGAGGTCGAGCCACGTGATGTCCCGGAACAGGGAGATCGACGCGCTGGCGGGAGTCTGGCCGAACTTGTTCGGGAAGTTGAGGGCGACGATTCCGAACGGGATGATGACCAGGAGCTGCCCGATGATCTTGCGCCACCCGGAGAGACCGAGACTGCGCTGGCTGCGCACCTTCATGTAGTCGTCGATGAAGCCGACGGCGCCGAAGCCGACCATCAGCCAGATCACCAGGAGCGCAGAGAGCGCAGGAACCTCGCCGCTCACGAAGACGCCCGTGAAGTACCCGATGATGGAGCCGGCGATGAAGATGACGCCACCCATCGTGGGGGTTCCGCGCTTCGCTTCGTGGTTCGGGTTCTCGACCGCTTCGGGGGTGCGGATGACCTGCCCCCACCCCCACTTCCGGAAGAGCCGGAGGAAGACGGGTGTCAGGAACAGAGTGAAGGCGAGCGAGATCGCCGCCGCCATGATGAGAGACCTCACGAGAACAATTCTCCCAGACGATCGCCGAGATGCCGGAGGCCCACGGAATTGGATGACTTGACGAGTACGCGGTCGCCGTCGCGGAGCTCGTCGCGCAGGTACTCGAAGGCTGCGTCCTGATCAGGGAGATGGACCGCTTCGCTGTCCCAGGAGCCCTCGCCGACCGCGGAGAGGTAGAGCCGACGGGCTTCGGGACCGACCACGACGATGCGCTGGATGTTGAGGCGCACAGCGAGCAGCCCGATCCGGTCGTGCTCCTCCCCCGCGCTCTCGCCCAGCTCGCTCATCGCGCCGAGGACGGCGACCGTCCTCTCGTCGGGCCCGGTGATCTGTGCCAGCGTGCGCAGGGCCGCCGCCATCGAATCAGGGCTGGCGTTGTAGGCGTCGTTGATGATGCGCACGCGATCGCTGCCGAGAGGCTGCATGCGCCAACGTTCGGCGATCTCGACCGTCTCGAGACGGGCGATGGCGTCGGAGAGCGAAACACCGAGCACCCGGGCGGCGGCGATGGATGCGAGCGCGTTGCCGATGTGGTGGGCACCGAGCACACGAAGCCGAAGCGCCAGCTGCTCATCCTCGGTCTCGACGACGCACGACGTTCCGGATGCCGTCACCTCGATGTCGCGCGCCCGCACATCGGCCGCGGGGTTCTGACCGAAGCCGACGACATCCAGGCCTCGCGAGCGCGCCAACTCCTGCATTGCCGCGACGCGCGCGTCATCGATGTTCAGCACGGCCGTTCCCGGTGTTCTGGCTGCGGCGACGAGCTCGGACTTCGCTTTCGCCGTCTCCTCGATGCCGCCGAACCCGCCGGCGTGCGCCATGCCGACCATCAGCACGACGGCGATGTCGGGCTCAACGAGCCCGGCGAGGTGCGCGATGCTGCCCGGCGCGGCCGCCCCGAACTCACTCACCAGGAACCGCGTGTCGGGTGTGACGCGCAGCATGGTCACGGGAGCGCCGACCTCGTTGTTGAAGGACTTGACCGGCGCCACGGTCTCGCCCTCTCCTTCGAGGATGCGGGCGAGGAAGTTCTTGGTGGTGGTCTTGCCGTTGGAGCCCGTGATCCCCACGATCTTCAGCGTGCCTGCCGCTCGGACCCGTGCCACCACTTCCCGGGCGAGGGCGCCGAGGGCGGCGACGGCGTCAGGGACGACGATCTGGGACACGGTGACATCCACGACGTGCTCGACGATCGCGAGGACCGCTCCGGCGTCCGCGGCGGCACCGACGAATCGGTGTCCGTCGGTCTCCGCGCCGGGCTTCGCGACGAAGATCGACCCCGGGCCCATCTCACGGGAATCGGTGTCGACGAGACCGTCCACCACCGACTCGGCGGTGTCGTCTCCGGCGACGCGCAGGTCACCACCGACAGCGGCGGCGACTTCAGCGAGCGTCAGGGCGATCATGTCATCTCCAGGCGCGGCTCTCGCCGGCTATCCGAACTTGGGAAGCAACTCGTCCATCGGGACAGTGGACGGCATCACGCGATACGTTTTCATCACCTGCGTCACCGCCTTCTGGAAGGCGGGTGCGGTGGCCGCGGACGATACAACCTTAGTCGGCTCGTCGAGGGTGACCACGACGACGTACTGGGGATCATCCACCGGAGCGAACCCCACCATGCTGGTGTAGTACACGCCGTTCTTGTATCCGCCCTTGCCGTCCGACACCTGCGCGGTACCGGTCTTGCTGGTCACGCGGTAGCCGGGCACCTGGATGCGTTCGGCATTGCCGCCCTGCACGGCGACGTTCTCGAGCATCCGAGCGAGGTCGGCGGCGGTCTTCTCGGTGACGACCTGCTCGTGCGCCGGCTTCTCCGGAGTGTCGACGGCGCCGTCCGCACCCGTGCACGACTCCACGAGCGAGAGGTCGATCTTCTCTCCCCCGTTGGCGATCGCCTGGTACGTGCCGGCGAGCTGCGCGGCCGTCACGGTGAAGAACTGGCCGAAGGTCGTGGCGTAGAGCGACTGGTTGTCCCACGCGCTCGTGGGGTGCAGAGTACCGGCGACCTCCGAGGGGAAGCCGACCGTCTTCTCGCCGACCCCGAAGCGCTGCAGATAGTCGTAACGGACGTCCGGGCTGACGGTCGTGCCGAACTTCGACAGCGCCACGTTCGACGAATCGATGAGAGCACCCGCGAGGGTGTACTGATACGCCGGGTGCACGAACGCGTCGTTGACGAGGGCGCCGTTGGGGAACGACTCGCGCGAGGAGGCACTGACAGTGCTGAGCGGGGTCAGGCCCGCCCCTTCCATCGCGGCAGCGGCGGTGATGGCCTTGAACGTGGAGCCGGGCTCGAAGTCCCGCCAGAAGATCTGGCTGGCACGGGTCGCAGGGGTCGACGCGTCCAGGTCGTTCGGGTCCAGCGCGGGCCACTCCGCCGCCGCACGGATCTTCCCGGTGCCGACCTCGACGACGGTGACTGTTCCGCCTTTCGCCCCCTGCTTCTGGGCTTCCTCCGCGATCATCTGCTGCAGGTACCAGTTGAGGTCGCTGTTGATGGTCAGCTGAACCGTGCCGCCGTCGACCGCCTCCACCGTTCGCTTGCTTCCGGGGATCACGACGCCGTCTTTGCCGGTGCGATAGGACTCCTCGCCGTCGACGGGCGCGAGGCACTCGTTCGACAGCTGTTCGACGCCCGCTTGCGCGGCACCGGAGTTGTCGAGGAATCCGAGGACGTTTCCTGCCACCGCACCGTTCGGGTACACCCGCGTCTCTCTGGACTCGAAGTGCAGGTACTTCAAGCCCAGGTCGCGCAGCTTGATGTACTGCTCGGTGGTGAGAGATCTCTTGAGTTCGGCATACTGGCTGTCCGCATCCGCAGCCAGAGCGTCCGCGACGATCGTGCGCACCTCGTCGCCGGTCTGTCCCGTGACCGCGGCGATCTTCTCGGATGCCTCCGCCCAGGGCAGTTCCGGCTCGTCTTCTTCCAGAAGCATGATGACCTGCGGACTCAGCTGCGCGTCATAGACCAGCACGCTCGAGGCGAGCACCGTACCCGACGCGTCCACTATCGATCCCCGCTGACCGGGGATCTTGTTGCCCTTGCCGATATGGGTGAGCGAGTCCGCGACGTGCTCATCGGCGCTGACCACCTGGATGTCGACCAGCCGCACCACGAACGCCGCCAGCACCGTGAGGATGACAGCGAGGGCGACGACCGTGCGTCGCCGCGGGCCGCGGGTTGCTCTTGTCGTCATGGGATCTCTCCGTCGAATCGAGGGCGGTCAGCGCGGGTCAGCGGGTGGTGGGGCTCGGGAGGCCGTCGGTGATCGCCGGCGGGAGCTCCTGGTCGGTGTGGCCGGCTGCGGCGTCTTCGGCACCCGCGGTCTTGGTCGGAGGAGCCGTCACGAGCGCGTTGCTGACGGCGCCCGCTCCCTTCGGATCGACGGTCGAGTTCCAGTCGGCTCCGGCTCCGGTGCCGAATACCGCCCCATCGCTCAGGCGCAGGTAGGAGGGCGAGCCGGCGACGACCATGCCCAGTCCGGCCGCGTTGGTCGCGAGGACCTGAGGCGAGCTCATGCCGGTCAGTTCCTGCTGCAGAGCGTGCGTCTGAAGGTTCAGTTCGTTCTGCTGCGACGAGAGCGACGCGAGTGTGAAGGAGTCCTGGGTGATCGCCAGCGACAGCGCGATCTGTGCGGCCCCGATCGCGAGCGCGCCGCCGAGCGCGACGAGCGCGTAGGCGACCTTGGGCTTGCGTCGGCGGGCCGGCTCGCCGACCGGCTGCAACCGGCGTTGTGGCGTCGGAGCCGGAGCGGCCGGGAGTGCCGGCTTGCGGACCGTGGCGTTCAGGCTCATGCGTTCTCCCGCAGTTTCTCGGCGGCGCGCAGGCGCACCGGAATGGCGCGCGGGTTCCGCGCACGTTCGTCATCTCCGGCGAGCTCCGCGCCCTTGGTCACCACACGGAAACGCGGAGCATGTTCGGGAAGCTCCACCGGAAGCCCGGCGGGAGCCGTCGAGGCGGATGCCGCGGCGAACGCCTGCTTGACGAGGCGGTCCTCCAGCGACTGGTAGGACATCACGACGATGCGTCCGCCGACGCCGAGGGCGTCCATGGCGGAGGGGATCGCGTCGGCGAGCACGCTCAGCTCGGTGTTCACCTCGATCCGAAGTGCCTGGAAGACGCGCTTGGCCGGGTGTCCGGCGCGCTGCGCCGCAGCGGGAGTGGCCGCGATGAGTATCTCGACGAGCTCGCCGGAGCGGGTGATCGGCTGCTTCTGCCGGGCGTCGATGATGAAGCGGGCGTATCGACCCGCCAGCTTCTCTTCGCCGTAGCGCTCGAAGATGCGTCGCAGGTTGCCCTCGCTGTATGTCGCGATGACGTCGGCGGCGGTGACTCCCTTTGTCTGATCCATCCGCATGTCCAGCGGTGCGTCTTTGGAGTAGGCGAAACCGCGCTCGGCCTCATCGAGTTGAAGCGAGGAGACACCGAGATCGAAAAGGATGCCGGCGGCGCCGTGCGCGTGGAGCCCGATCTCGTCGTACACCGCGTGCACCAGCGTGACGCGGTCACCGAACCGCCCGAGTCGCTCACCTGCGATGCGGAGCGCATCCGTGTCGCGGTCGAGTCCGACGAGGCGGATGTGCGGGAACCGTTCGAGGAGTGCCTCGGAGTGTCCACCCATCCCGAGCGTCGCGTCGACGAGGACCGCTCCGTCCGCCTGGAGGGCGGGAGCGAGCAGCTCGACGCAACGGTCGAGCAGAACGGGGGTGTGGATGTCGCGGAGGTTCATGATCTTTCTCGGGTTTCTCTGCTTCGAGGACCAGGGCTCTGATCCCCCTCCGCTTCTCGACCCGGCACCGGGGAAGTGTGTCGGGGCGGGAGCGGCGGGGCATCACAGCCGTGGTCAGAAGAGTCCCGGAATCACCTCCTGCTCGAGATCGGAGTAGGTCTCCTCACCGGCCGCGAGGTAGGCGTTCCAGCTCTCGGCATCCCAGATCTCGGCGTGTGCGCCGACTCCGGTGACGATGAGTTCCTTCTGCAGGCCTGCGTACTGACGGAGGGGCTGCGGGATGGTGATGCGGTTCTGACTGTCTGGCATCTCCGCACTGGCACCGGAGAGGAACAGACGCATGAAGTCACGCGCCTGCTTGTTGGCGAGCGGCGCCTGACGGATCCGCTCGTGCATCGCCTCGAATTCGGCCGTGCTGAACACGTAGAGGCAGCGTTCCTGGCCGCGGGTGACGACGATGCCGCCACCCAGGTCTTCACGGAACTTCGCGGGAAGGATGACCCGTCCTTTGTCGTCCAGCTTCGGAGAATGCGTCCCTAGCAACACCGGTCATCACCCCCTCTCCGTCCGGCCAACTCGAGGTGCGCCCCACTTTACTCCACTTTCCTCCACATTCCTACGACCAATGCTCCGCCAACACACCTGAGGACCTCAGGGGGCACCGAGAAACCGCGCGATTCCGCGGTGGAGGGCGGTGGAGGGTCAGTGGGGGGACGGGGGTGGCACAGCCCGCGCGAAGAACGTGAGCACACGCAAAGAAGCCCGGATGCTCAGCATCCGGGCTTCAGGAGAAGGAAGAGGTGGCGGTCAGCGGCCGTCTTGGCGGCGGTCCCATCGGTCGTTCATGCGATCCATGAACGAGGCCGAACTCTGCGGTTTCGACGGCGAACTCTGGCGCGGGACGGCGGTGCCGGGGGCGCGGCTCACCGGAGTGACGGCGACCATGACGCCGGCGAGCATCGCGGCGAAACCGACGACACCGACGACGATCCCCCACACGTCTCCGAGGATGACCCCGGCCACGAGACCGCCGACACCGGCAAGGAGGAGAAGCGCCCCGTAGACGAGGTTTCGATAGCTCAGCGCACGATCGCCCGAAGGCGCGCTCACGACGTCGGCGTCATTGTGCAGGAGATGGCGTTCCATCTCATCGAGCAGACGCTGCTCCTGTTCGGAGAGTGGCATTTCGTCCCCCTCGGGTATGGTCCTTCTCATTCTACGCGCGCCGAAGCGCTCGAGGCTAGCCGTTCAGGGCCTCCTTGCTTTACGTATGCTGGGAGTCGTGCCGTCCCCCGCCTCTGTCCCCGACTTCGTCGCCGAACGCCTGGACCATTTTCTCTCCAGGATGCGAACGGAATCGGCCGACTACGGACCCGACGCCCTCGGCTTCCTCGACGCCGCCGCTGCGACACTCGACGGCGGTAAGCGCCTCCGCGCACGGTTCTGCCATGCCGGCTGGCGGTCGATCGCGAGGTTCCGTGACCGCGACGCCCTCGAAAGCGAAGCACTCTGGGATGTCTGCGCCGCCCTGGAGATCTTCCAGTCCGCAGCGCTCGTCCACGACGACTTGATCGACAACTCCGATACCCGACGCGGTCGTCCGGCCGCGCATCGCGCGCTCGAGGAGTCGCACCGATCGGCCCGCTGGGCGGGCGACGCGGAAGCGTTCGGTCGAGCCTCCGCCGTGCTGCTCGGCGACCTGCTGGTGGCGTGGAGCGATGACCTCCTGGAATCCGCGCTCGATGGCCACCCCCACGCGCGCACCGTCCGCTCCGAGTACGCCCGGATGCGGCGTGACGTGACGACCGGTCAGTTCCTGGACGTCGCGGAGGAGTCGGCGTGGAGGGTCAGCGCCGCCGAGAGCCACGCCGCGCGAGCCCTGCGGGTCGCGTCGTTGAAGTCCGCTCGCTACAGCATCGAGCAGCCCCTGGTGTTGGGCAGCGCGCTCGCTGGCGCCGACGACGACCAGGTCGCAGCCCTACGGCGCTTCGGACACCCCGTCGGGATGGCATTCCAGTTGCGGGATGACATCCTCGGTGTCTTCGGCGATGCAGCCGTCACCGGGAAGCCGGCCGGCGACGACTTGCGCGAAGGGAAACGCACCGTCCTCGTCGCTCTCACCAGGGAAGCGCTGGACGCCTCCGCTCGGAGTGTGCTGGACGAGATGCTCGGCGACCGCGAACTCACCCGGGAACAGGTCTCGTTCGTGCAGGCGACTGTTGCGGATTCCGGAGCGCTCGACCGCGTGGAGGCCATGATCGCCGACTACGCGCGGGAAGCGGATCGGGCGCTGTCAGGGGCCCGCCTCGACAACGCCGCAGTCGGCGAACTGCGCGATCTTGCGCGCGCGGCCACGGTACGCTCCGCCTGAGACGGTAGGCCTCGGAGTCGAAGCGTCGGCGACTCAGGCGAGAGTGCGGGCCAGGCGGCGCACAGCGCTCTTGTGGCCGGCGAGGAGCGCATCGATCGGCGAACGGCCGAGACTTTCGTCTTCTGCGAGCAGCCAGTCGATCAGCTCATCGTCGGTGAAGCCCGCGTCCTGCAGCACGATGATCGTCCCCCGCAGCGAACTGAGGGGAGCTCCGTCGACGATGAAGATCGACGGCACGGCGAACACCCCGGTGCGGCGCGATCCGACGAGGTAGTGGTCGTCGATCAACCGACGGACGCGGCCCAGCGGTTCGCCCAGAACCTCGACCAGGTCGGGCATCGTGAGCCACTCGGTGGCGGGGGTGACAGCTTCGTTCTCAGACACGTTGCCACTATCTCACCTTCGATGAGATGCCGCATGTCGACACTTCCGTCACACGCGTCACTTCTGTCACTTCAGTTGACTTCCGTTTACTTCCGTGTCAGCGTGAAGTGCTCGAAAAGGGGGAACCTTGAGACAGATCACCGCCACGCGACGTACGCGATATCTCCAGCTCGGCATGCCGGCCGCAGTCCTCGGCACGCTTGCCGGGACTCTGGTCGCAGCGCCCGCCCAGGCCGCTTCGGCAGCTGCCATCGAGCCCCACCGTTCTGCACAAGCACGGGTCGTGCCCGCTCAGGTCCCGCCGTCGAGCTACCAGGTCCAGCCGGGCGACACGGTGTGGGCGATCGCCGAGCGATTCGGTCTTCGCACCGGCGATCTGCTCGCCTGGAACGGACTTTCGCCGCGTTCGGTCATCCACCCCGGGCAGACCCTGACCCTGCGAACGCCCGCGGCCGCCTCCGTCCCGGCGCCGGCCCCCGTCAGGACGACCGCCTCCTCGCACACCGTGGCGGCCGGCGACACCGTCTACGCGATCGCGCAGAAGCACGGCACCACCGTCGACGCCGTGCTGGCCGCGAACGGCCTCACGAAGGCGTCGATCATCTATCCCGGCCAGAAGCTCGTGCTCTCTGAATCGTCCGCTGCGACGACAGCGCCGGCCGCGGCGCCTGTCGCACCCGCGGCCGCCGCAGCCTCCGCGACGCACACCGTCGTCGCCGGCGACACCGTCTTCGGCATCGCGCAGAAGCACGGCACGACGCCGCAGTCCCTCTTCGCGCTCAACGGTCTCACTTCCTCCTCCGTCATCTACCCGGGCCAGAAGCTCACCGTTCGGGCGAAGCCCGCGGCGGAGGCGGCGTCGGTGAGGGGACAGCGCACGGCCGCTCTCACCGCCGAGCAGGCGTCGAACGCCGCACGGATCATCCGGATCGGTCGCGAGCTCGGCGTCTCCGACCGCGGCATCGCCATCGCACTCGCGACCGGCATGGTCGAGTCGAGCCTGCGCAATCTGCACGGCGGTGACCGCGACTCGCTCGGCGTCTTCCAGCAGCGCCCGAGCATGGGATGGGGAACCCCGGACCAGATCATGGACGCGGACCGCAGCACCCGGGTGTTCTACGGCGGACAGAGCGACCCCAACGGCCAGGCGACGCGCGGCCTTCTCGACATCGCGGGATGGGAGAGCATGTCGTTCACCGACGCCGCTCAGGCGGTGCAGATCTCGGCCTATCCGACCCGTTACGGCCAGTGGGAGACGCAGGCATATGCCTGGCTCGGCCTTCATGGCTGAGCTCCTCCCAGAAAACCGGCAGGCTCCAGGGGTGAGCCGCTCCCCGGGCTTTCAGGCAGTTCTCCATAGAATTCTGTCGTGACGTCCAATCAGCAAGCCGACCCCCTCATCGGGCGGCTTGTCGACGGCCGTTACCGCGTTCGCGCACGAATCGCTCGTGGCGGGATGGCGACGGTGTACGTCGCCACCGATCTTCGCCTCGAGCGCCGCATCGCACTGAAGGTCATGCACGCGCACCTCAGCGACGACTCCGCCTTCCAAAGTCGGTTCATCCAAGAGGCTCGGGCCGCCGCGCGGCTCGCCGATCCGCACGTGGTCAACGTCTTCGACCAGGGCCAGGACGGCGAGCTCGCCTACCTCGTGATGGAGTACCTGCCCGGCATCACGCTCCGTGAGCTGATGCGTGAGCAGAAGCGGCTGACGATCCCCCAGACCATCACGATCATGGACGCCATCCTCGCGGGCCTCTCCGCTGCCCACCGCGCCGGTATCGTGCACCGCGACGTGAAGCCGGAGAACGTCCTGCTGGCCGAGGACGGCCGCATCAAGATCGGCGACTTCGGCCTGGCGCGCGCGACGACCGCGAACACGGCGACCGGCCAGCAGCTGCTCGGAACGATCGCGTATCTCGCTCCGGAACTCGTGACACGAGGCACAGCCGACGCCCGGAGCGACATCTATGCGCTCGGCATCATGCTCTACGAGATGCTGGTCGGCGAGCAGCCCTACAAGGGCGAGCAGCCGATGCAGATCGCCTTCCAGCACGCCACCGAGTCGGTGCCGCGACCGAGCGTCCGCAATCCCGCCGTTCCCGAGCAGCTCGACGAGCTCGTGCTGTGGGCGACCGAGAAGTCCCCGGATGAACGCCCGGACGACGCGCAGCAGATGCTCGAGCGGCTTCGCGAGATCGAACGCGATCTGGGCATCGCACCCGCCGTCGCCGCCGCCACCACTTCCCAGCGCAGCCAGGCGGACTCCGGCGATCTCACCAAGGTGATGCCCAGCACGATGGTCATCGCCGATCCGACGGCGCCCGTGGCCCCGGCGATCGACAACGCGACCGTGCTGCGCCGACGAGCATCGAAGCGTCGCGCCCGCGGCGCGTTCCTTCTCACGCTGGTGCTGTTGCTGGCTGTGCTCGCCGGCGGTGTGGGCTGGTGGTTCGGGTCCGGGCCAGGTTCGCTCGTGGCCGTTCCCGCGGTCGCCGGTGGGAGCTACGACGACGCCGCGGCCGCGTTGACGGCGGAAGGCTTCGTGCCGGTGCGGGGCGAGGAGAACTCGATCGATGTCGCTGCCGACACCGTCATCCGCACCGATCCCGACACGGGCGCACGGCTCGACAAGGGAGCAGAGGTGACCGTCTTCGTCTCGGTCGGCCCGTCGTCTCATGCCGTCGAGACGCTCAACGGGAAGACGGAGAGCGAAGCGAGAGACTACCTGAGCGAGATCAGCGTCAACGTCACCGACGATCCCCTGATCCTCTTCTCGGATGCCGACGACGGAGTCGTCATCAATGCCTACGTCACACCGCGCGACGGCGGCGAGGTGTATCAGTGCAGCGAGGGATGCGACCTCCGCGAGGACGACACCGTCGAACTCTACGTCTCGGCCGGCGCCTTCCCGGATGTATCCGGCATGGGGCTGGACGAAGCGACCAAGACCCTGACCGACAAGGGACTGCAGGTCACCGACGAGCCGAGCTACCAGTTCAGCGATGCGAACGAGGGAGTCGTGCTCGGTGTCGCCGATCGCGCGGAAGAGGGCAACTGGCGTCCGGGCGACAGCGTGCAGCTGATCGTCTCGAAGGGGCCGGAACTCTTCCCGGTTCCGAACGTCGCCGACAGGACTCTGGGAGAGGCGAAGCAGATCCTGGAGGACAACGGCTTCTCCGCCTCCTACGCACCGTGGGGCGACCTCCCGGGCTTCGCCGAGCTCGCCACCGTCACAGGCCAGGATCCCGGCCCGGACGGGTCACTTCCCCGTGGCGGCACCGTGAACCTGTCGATCCAACTCAGCGGCTGAGCCTGGGCGGCAGCCCGAGCCGCCAGACCGCGAACAGAAAGAACCGCCTTCCTCTCGAGGAAGGCGGTTCTCTGCTCCTGCGTGTCAGCGGTTCTCGAGCTCCTCAGCCACGAGGAAGGCCAGCTCCAGGGACTGCATGTGGTTCAGGCGCGGATCGCAGAGGCTCTCGTACCGGGTGGCGAGGGCAGCCTCGTCGATGTGCTCCGAGCCGCCGAGGCACTCGGTGACGTCGTCACCGGTGAGCTCGACGTGGATGCCGCCGGGGAAGGTACCGACTGCCCGGTGCGCCTCGAAGAACCCGCGGACCTCGTCGACGACATCATCGAATCGGCGCGTCTTGTAGCCGGTCGGCGTGGTGATCCCGTTGCCGTGCATCGGGTCGGTGACCCACAGCGGCTGTGCACCCGAATCCCGCACCGCTTCCAGCAGCGGCGGCAGGGCGTCACGGATCTTGCCCGCCCCCATCCGCGTGATGAAGGTCAGACGCCCGGGCTCGCGGTTCGGGTCGAGCTTGTCGATCAGTGCGAGCGCGGTGTCGGGAGACGTCGTCGGGCCCAGCTTCACTCCGATGGGGTTTCGGATCTTCGAGAAGTAGTCGACGTGCGCACCGTCGAGGTCGCGCGTGCGCTCACCGATCCAGAGGAAGTGCGCCGACGTGTTGTACGGAGTGTCGGTACGTGAGTCGATGCGCGTCATCGGACGCTCGTAGTCCATCAGGAGGCCTTCGTGCCCGGTGAAGAACTCGACGCGCTTGAGTTCATCGAAGTCGGCGCCGGCCGCCTCCATGAAGTTGATCGCGCGATCGATCTCGGCCGCCATGCGCTCGTAGCGCTGGTTGGCGGGGTTCTGCGCGAAGCCCTTGTTCCAGGAGTGCACTTCACGAAGATCGGCGAAACCACCCTGGGTGAACGCGCGGATGAGGTTCAGGGTCGAGACGGCGGTGTGGTAGCCCTGGAGCAGCCGGTTCGGGTCAGCGCGGCGAGAGCCCTCGGTGAAGTCGTAGCCGTTGACGATGTCGCCCCGGTAGGCGGGAAGCGTGACGTCGCCCCGCGTCTCGTTGTCACTCGACCGCGGCTTGGCGAACTGCCCGGCCATGCGCCCCATCTTGACGATGGGCATCGAGGCGCCGTACGTGAGGACGACCGCCATCTGCAGCACCGTCTTGATGCGGTTGCGGATCTGCTCGGCCGTCGCTCCCGCGAAGGTCTCGGCGCAGTCGCCGCCCTGTAGGAGGAAGGCTTTGCCGGATGCGGCGCGCGCGAGGCGATCCCGGAGGTTGTCGACCTCGCCCGCGAATACCAGCGGGGGCAGCGCGGCGATCTGGCGGGAGACGTCGGCGACGGCATCCGCGTCGGGCCACTGCGGCTGCTGCTTGATGGGAAGCGAGCGCCAGGCATCAAGGGCGTCGATGTGGTGCGGGAGCATTCCTCCAGCCTACCGGTCGGCGTGCGGCCGAGATGCTCTAGGAGCCCCGTGTGACGCGGGCGGGAACGCGATCCTTCACGGTCGATGCATACACGTCTTCATACTCCTGCTGCCCCAGCCGCTGCAGGGCCACCATGATCTCATCGGTGACCGAGCGGAGGATGTACCGGTCGTTCTCCATACCTTCGTATCGGGAGAAATCGAGCGGCTCACCGATCACGATCCCGACGCGCATCACACGGGGAACCCGGCGTCCGATGGGCATGGCGGTGTCGGTGTCGACCATGATCACCGGGACGACAGGCACCTTCGCTTCGAGCGCCATGCGCGCGATGCCCGTGCGGCCTCGATACAGCTTGCCGTCGGGGCTGCGGGTGCCCTCGGGATAGATTCCGAGCAGGTCACCGCCCCCCAGCACCTGGAGGCCGGTGTTCAGAGACGCCTCTGATGCCTTTCCGCCGGAGCGGTCGATCGGGATCTGACCCGTCGCCTTCATGAAGAACTTGGTGGCGACCCCCTTGATGCCGCGCCCGGTGAAGTAGTCGCTCTTGGCGAGGAAGGACATCGACCGGTCGATCACCAGCGGAAGAAAGATGGAGTCGGCGAACGAGAGGTGGTTGCTGGCGAGGATGGCCGCACCGCTCGCGGGCACGTTGTTGCGCCCCACGATCCAGGGGCGAAAGATCCCCTTGACCACAGGGCCGATCACGACGTACTTCATCAGCCAGTAGAACATCGAGGTGAAGTCTAGCGCCGCCCTCGGCATCCGCTTCCGTCTTCTCTGCGGGCATCCGGTGATCGCGACTGAGTGTCACCTTCTGTGCGACGGGGTCCCATGCCCTAGACTCGGGATCATACCCGTGCCTGACCGGTACCGAAGGAGCTGCCGTGGTCCAGTTTGAAGTCCCCGCGATCATTCCCGCCGATCCCGATGCGAACGTCGCTGACCTGCTGGTCAAACGCGTCGAGGCGACCCCTGACCGAGCTCTGTTCTCCGTCCCTGAGGGCGAAGGCTGGCGGGACATCTCGGCTGCCGACTTCCAGACGGCCGTGGTCGCTCTCGCCAAGGGTCTGGCAGCGGCGGGCATCCAGCCCGGCGAGAAGGTCGGGTTCCTCGCCCGCACCACGTACGAATGGACTCTCGTCGACTTCGCCCTGTTCTACGCCGGCGCGGTGATGGTTCCGATCTACGAGACCAGCTCACCCTCGCAGATCCAGTGGATCCTCGAGGACTCCGGCGCGATCGCGCTCATCGTCGAGTCCCCTGAGCACTTCGCCCGAGTCGACGAGGTTCGCAGCGAACTGCCGCTGATCCGTGAGGTGTGGCAGTTGCACCTCGGGGCCATCGACACCCTGACCGCGCAGGGATCTTCGGTCACGGACGAAGAGATCGTCCGTCGGCGTGGCCTCGCCATCGGTTCCGACATCGCCACCCTCATCTACACCTCCGGCTCGACGGGACGCCCGAAGGGCTGTGTGCTCACCCACAGCAACTTCGTCGAGCTCACCCGCAACTCCGCGATGGCGCTGAGTGCCGTCGTGCAGACGCCGGGCGCATCGACCCTGCTCTTCATCACGACCGCCCACGTCTTCGCACGATTCATCTCCATCCTCGACATCCACGCCGGCGTCCGCACCGGTCATCAGCCGGACACGCGCCAACTCCTCCCCGCTCTCGGCTCCTTCAAGCCGACCTTCCTCCTCGCCGTCCCGCGCGTCTTCGAGAAGGTCTACAACTCGGCTGAGCAGAAGGCGGAAGCCGGCGGCAAGGGCAAGATCTTCCGCGCCGCAGCCGACGTCGCCATCGAGCACTCGAAGCTCCTCGAAGAGGGCAAGAAGATCCCCGTCGGGATGAAGCTCAAGTTCGCCCTGTTCAACAAGCTCGTCTACAGCAAGCTCCGCACGGCGATGGGCGGCAACGTCGTCTACGCCGTGTCCGGATCCGCGCCCCTGGGCCCGCGGCTGGGGCACTTCTTCCACAGCCTCGGGGTCGTGATCCTCGAAGGCTACGGCCTGACGGAGACAACCGCTCCAGCGACGGTGAACCTCGCCGACAAGTCGAAGATCGGCACCGTCGGCCCCGCACTCCCCGGCGTCGGGGTGCGTCTCGGCGATGACGGCGAGATCGAGGTACGTGGCATCAACGTCTTCAAGGAGTACTGGAACAACCCGGCGGCCACCGCCGAAGCGTTCAGCGACGGCGGATGGTTCCGCACCGGAGACATCGGCAGCTTCGACTCGGAGGGCTTCCTGACCATCACCGGCCGGAAGAAGGAGATCATCGTCACCGCCGGCGGCAAGAACGTCGCCCCCGCGGCACTCGAGGATCCCATCCGCGCGAACCCGATCATCGGTCAGGTCGTGGTGGTCGGCGATCAGCGCCCGTTCATCTCCGCCCTTGTCACCCTCGACCCTGAGATGCTCCCGACCTGGCTCGCCAACAACGGGCTCGACGCGAAGATGTCCCTTCAGGAGGCATCCCGAAGCGCAGAGGTCCGCGCGGAGGTGCAGCGCGCCGTCGATGCGGCGAATGCGCGCGTGTCTCGGGCCGAATCGATCCGCAAGTTCACGATCCTCGACTCGGAGTGGACAGAGGCCTCCGGCCACCTGACGCCGAAGCTGTCGATCAAGCGCAACGTCATCATGAGCGACTTCGCGGGCGAGATCTCGGCGATCTACGATGAGCCGGTCTCGACGACCAACGTGCCCATCGGCGGCTGACCACCGACGGGCGCACCTGCCGAAACGAGAAAGGCCCCGCTCGAGCCGGGCCTTTCTCGTTCGGCTGCGACGGCGTCACTCAGAACCAGGAGCTCTCCCGCACTTCGCGCATCGCGCGTTTCCGCGTCTCCGGATCGAGACGAGACAGATAGAGCTTCCCGTCCAGGTGGTCCGTCTCGTGCTGCAGCGCCTGAGCCAGCAGGCCCTCCCCCTCGAGCACGACCGGATTCCCATCGAGGTCGATGCCCTCGACGCGCGCCCACGGGTGGCGCAGCGCGTCGTGCCAGAGGCCGGGAACCGACAGGCATCCTTCCCCCGTCGGCACCGGATCACCGCGCACCTCGGTGAGCACCGGGTTGAGGATGTACCCGATGTCCCCGTCGACGTTGTAGCTGAACGCTCGGACGGCGACACCGATCTGCGGCGCCGCCACGCCCGCGCGACCGGGCACCTCGACGGTCTCCAGAAGATCGGTCACCAGAGCGCGGATGCCGTCATCCACCTCGTCGACCGGCGTGCAGACGGTGCGGAGAACCGGATCACCGAAGATGCGGATGTCGCGTACTGCCATCAGGCGACCTTCGCCCGCAGGCCCTCGACCAGGCTCGCCGCGAGCTCCCGTGCAGCGACGCGGGTCTCCGGCTGCAGGTTGGCGTACACGATGGTCCCGCCGCCGGCGATCTGCGGGTCATACGGCATCCGGATGACACTCTTCGCCCGCGTGGCGAAGTGCGCCTGCAGTTCGTTCAACCGCACCAGCGGTGTACCCGGCGTCGACTGGTTCAGCACCACGATCGCCTCACGCGCCTGCTCCGCGTACCCGTTCGTCTCCAGCCAGGTCAGCGTCTCGGATGCGAGTCGCGCCTCGTCGACGCTGAGGCCCGACACGATCACTATCTGGTCGGCGAGATCGAGGGTGGCCGACATCACGGAGTGCACGATCCCGGTCCCGGTGTCCGTGAGGACGAGCGAGTAGTAATGGGCCGCCACGTCCGCCACATCCCGATAGTCGCTGTCGCTGAAGGCCTCGGCGATGCGCGGATCCGAATCGGACGCCAAGACGTCCAGTCGTGTGGCGTCGCGCGCGACGATCGCCGACAGGTCGTGATAGCCCTTGATGTCGTCGCGGATGCGGACCAGATCGCGCACAGACTTCGAGTGGTGCGGGCGAACGATGCGTTCGGCAAGGGTGCCTCGGTCGGGGTTGGCGTCGACCGCGATCACACGATCCTCACGGGCATCGGCGAGTGCCATGCCGAGCAGAGCGGTGATCGTCGTCTTTCCGACTCCGCCCTTGCGCGACAGCACCGGGACGAAGCGCGCGCCTCCCGCGAGCGGCGCTGCGATCCGAGCGGTCAGGGCCTTGCGCTCGCGGGCACGCCTTCCGTCTCCGATGTTGATCCGACGTCCGGAGAGCGCGTAGAGGAAATGACTCCAGCTTCCCTCGGGTTCCGGACGCGCGACCCGATGCGGGTCGAGAAGACGATCGGCAGTGAGCAGATCGGCGGACTCACGGCCCGACTCCCCCAACTCGTCCAACCGCTTCGACGTCAGCGGACCCTCGGGGCGAACCGCAGAGCGAACCGGCTGCGGGACGCTGGGCTTCTCTTCGGGGACAGGCACGGCGGTGATCTCCTTCTCGACGGACGGCGCGGCGCCGGGCCGTTCCGTTCCGGACGATGTCGAATCAGCGACCACGTGCCGGGACACGTCGGCCGGTTCCGACTCTTCCACGACCTCGGCGTCGACGATAGTCTCCAGCGCCGGCGCCGGAGCAGGCTCACGGACGAAGGCGCGGACGCTGTCGCGTGCCACCGTCTCCGGAGCGGTCTCCGGGTCAGGTGCGGGCGCCACGGATTCCGGGACGGTCTCCCTGTCCGGGGTGGGCGCGAGGACCGAAGCAGCGGTCCTCGGCGCCGCTTCCACCGGTGCGTCGATGACGAGCGCCCCGACGACCTCGCCGTCGACGATGCCTTCGTCCGCGAGATCGTCGTCTTCCTCCGGGGGGAGATTCACGCTCACCTGTGCGGTCCTGCCGAGGATGCCGATCCCAGCCGTATCCACGGACGCGGTGTCATCGAGCACTCCCAACAGGTTCTCGTCGGGCTCTACGGGGTTTTTCGGGGTCACGATGTCGCTCCAAGCCTGCGGGGCCTCAGGCGCTCGGGTGCGCGGCCCTCCGCCGCACAAGATTAGTGCGCGGAACGGATGACGACCAAAAGATCGCCGGCATCGACCTGCTGCGGTCCGGAGATCGCGAGCCGCTCGATGACCCCGTCGATGGGCGCTGTGATGGCTGCTTCCATCTTCATCGCTTCGATCGATGCGACCGGTTCGCCTGCGCGCACGGCCGCCCCCACCTCGACCTGGAGAGTGACCACACCGGAGAACGGAGCAGCGACCTGACCCGGCACGGAGGTGTCGGCCTTCTCGACGTCGTGCGCGTCGACGGCGACGGAGCGGTCGCGCACGAACACGGGCCGCAGTTGGCCGTTGAGCGTGGTCATCACCGTGCGCATGCCCTTGTCGTCTGCGTCGCCGATGGCTTCGAGACCGATGTAGAGCTGGACACCGCGATCGATCTCGATCAGGTGCTCCTGTCCCTGCACGAGCCCGTAGAGATAATCGCTGGTGTCGAGGACGGAAAGGTCGCCGAACACCTCACGGCGCTCGAGGTATTCTGCGGTGGGCCCGGGGAAGAGCAACGCATTCAACCGCGCGCGCCGCTCGGTGCTGGTCCCGGAGAGGGCCGCCTCATCGTCGTCGGTGATCTCGGTGAGTCCCGTGCGCACGGAGCGTCCTGCGAGCACCTTGGTGCGGAACGGCTCCGGCCATCCGCCCGGAAGATCGCCGAGCTCGCCTGCCATGAAACCGACGACCGAGTCGGGGACGTCGTACTTGTCGGGGTTGGCTTCGAAGTCCGCAGGGTCCGCCTTCACCGCAGCGAGGTGGAGTGCGAGATCCCCGACCACTTTGGACGACGGCGTCACCTTCGGCACCCGGCCGAGGATACGGTCTGCGGCCGCGTACATGTCTTCGATGAGTTCGAAGTGGTCTGCGAGCCCGAGCGCCTTCGCCTGCTGTCGAAGGTTGGAGAGCTGTCCGCCCGGGATCTCGTGGTGATAGACGCGCCCCGTGGGCCCCGCGAGCCCGGACTCGAACGGCGCGTACTGCCGGCGTACCGCCTCCCAGTACGGTTCCAGATCCGATACCCCGTCGAGCGCGATGCCACTGTCCCGATCCGTGTGCGCGAGCGCCGCGACGAGAGATGACAGGGAGGGCTGGCTGGTGGTCCCGGCCAGCGGTGCCGAAGCGGCATCCACCGCATCCACCCCTGCACCGCTGGCGGCGAGAAGCGTGGCGAGCTGACCGCCGGGTGTGTCGTGAGTGTGCAGATGAACCGGCAGGTCGAACCGCTCGCGCAGCGCCGACACGAGCTTGGCCGCGGCAGCGGGGCGCAGCAGACCGGCCATGTCTTTGATGGCGATGATGTGCGCGCCGGCTTCGACGATGCGTTCCGCGAGGTCGAGGTAGTAGTCCAGTGTGTAGAGGTCTTCCGCCGGGTTCAGCAGGTCTCCCGTGTAGCAGAGAGCCACTTCTGCGACCGCGGTGCCTGTGTCTCGCACGGCTTGAATGGCCGGGCGCATCTGCTCCACGTCGTTGAGCGCGTCGAAGATCCGGAAGATGTCCACACCGCTGGCCGCGGCCTCCGCCACGAACGCCTCTGTGACGGCCGTCGGATACGGTGTGTAACCGACGGTGTTCCGCCCGCGGAGCAGCATCTGGATGGCCACATTCGGGAGCGCGGCGCGCAGCTTGTCGAGGCGCTCCCACGGATCTTCCCCGAGGAACCGCAGGGCGACGTCATAGGTCGCCCCACCCCACGCCTCCACCGAGAGCAGGCCCGGCGTGAGCCGTGCAAGATGGGGCGCCGCCGCGACGAGGTCCCTCGTGCGCACGCGGGTCGCGAGGAGCGACTGGTGGGCGTCACGGAACGTCGTGTCCGTGATCGCCAACGCCGTCTGCTGACGCAGGCTGCGCGCGAAGCCCTCCGGACCGAGCTCCTGCAGGCGCTGTCGCGATCCGGCTGGGGGTTCGGCCGTCAGGTCGGTGTCCGGGAGCTTGCCGGTCGGGTCGATCACGCCGGGGTGATCGCCATGGGGCTTGTTGACGGTGACGTCGACGAGCCAGTTCAGCAGTCTCGTTCCGCGGTCTTTCGAGACACGACCACGAAGCAGCCCGGGACGCTCGTCGATGAACGACGTGCTGACGTCGCCGGCCACGAAGGCATCGTCGTCGAGAAGCGCCTGCAGGAAGGGGATGTTCGTCGAGACCCCGCGGATGCGGAACTCCGCCAGCGCGCGGCGCGCACGAGCGACCGCGGCGGGAAAGTCGCGACCACGGCAGGTCAGCTTCGCCAGCATCGAATCGAAGTGCGGGCTGATCTGCGCGCCCTGATGCACCGTGCCACCGTCGAGGCGGATGCCGGCGCCGCCGGGTGAGCGGTAGGTGGTGATCTTCCCGGTGTCCGGGCGGAAGCCGTGGGCGGGATCCTCCGTCGTGATCCGACACTGCAACGCTGCACCCCGCAGACGGAGATCCTGCTGCTGCAGCCCGAGCTCGGCGAGGCTCTGTCCCGATGCGATGCGCATCTGACTCTGCACGAGATCGACGTCGGTGACCTCCTCGGTGACCGTGTGCTCCACCTGGATGCGCGGGTTCATCTCGATGAAGACCACTTCGCCGGTGCGCTCCCCCGCCGTCTCGAGCAGGAACTCCACCGTGCCGGCGTTCTCGTAGCCGATGGAACGGGCGAATGCGACCGCGTAGGCATGAAGTGCCGTACGGGTGTCCTCGTCGAGGTTCGGAGCAGGAGCGATCTCCACCACCTTCTGGTGGCGGCGCTGCACCGAACAGTCGCGTTCGAAGAGGTGCACCGTCTCCCCGGTCTTGTCCGCGAGGATCTGCACCTCGATGTGCCGCGGGCGCAGGACCGCCTGCTCGAGGAACATCCGTCCGTCGCCGAAAGCACTGGAAGCCTCGCGCATGGCCTCAGCGAGCGCGGGTGCGAGGTCGCCAGGCGACTCCACCCGGCGCATCCCCCGACCGCCACCACCCGCCACCGCTTTGGCGAACAGCGGGAAGCCGATCCCCTCCGCCTGAGCGACGAGCGCCTCGACGTCGTCGGACGCCTCCGTCGAGCGGAGCACCGGCACCCCTGCCTCGATGGCGTGGCGTTTCGCCTCGACCTTGTTCCCCGCCATCTCCAGGACGGACGCGGGCGGGCCGATGAAGACGATGCCGTTCGCAGCCGCCTTCTCCGCCAACTCGGGGTTCTCCGACAGGAACCCGTATCCCGGGTAGATCGCATCCGCTCCCGCCTGCAGGGCCACTCGGATGATCTCGTCGACGTCGAGGTACGCACGCACCGGATGCCCACGCTCGCCGATCTCATACGCCTCGTCGGCCTTCAGCCGATGAACCGATCCGCGGTCCTCATGGGGGAAGACCGCGACAGTGCGCGCCCCGACCTCATATGCCGCTCGGAATGCGCGAATCGCGATCTCGCCACGGTTCGCCACAAGGATCTTCTGGAACATGCACACCTCTGAGAGCTCGATGCACGGCATTTTCGACGTGCAGGGGCGGGGCTGAGTGTGTGCTCAGCCTAGGGGAAGGTAACGTGGGGGTCGTGCACGTACTCAGCGTCAGCTCTCTCAAGGGGGGCGTCGGCAAGACGACCGTGACACTCGGGCTGGCCTCAGCGGCTTTCGCCCGAGGCGTCCGGACGCTCGTCGTCGACCTCGACCCGCAGTCCGACGTGTCCACAGGGATGGACATCCAAGTGGCCGGACGACTCAACATCGCCGATGTCCTCGCGAACCCGAAAGAGAAGGTCGTCCGTCAGGCGATCACCTCCAGCGGGTGGGCGAAGGTTCACCCCGGCACGATCGACGTCCTCATCGGCAGCCCCTCCGCCATCAACTTCGACGGCCCTCACCCCAGTGTGCGAGACGTCTGGAAGCTCGAAGAGGCGCTCGCTGCCGTCGAAGCAGACTACGACCTCGTGCTCGTCGACTGCGCGCCGTCGCTGAACGCTCTGACGCGCACCGCGTGGGCCGCGAGCGATCGCGTGATGGTCGTCACCGAACCAGGACTCTTCTCCGTGGCGGCAGCTGACCGGGCCCTCCGCGCGATCGAGGAGATCCGCCGCGGACTCTCCCCGCGACTTCAGCCGCTCGGCATCGTCGTGAACCGCGTCCGCCCGCAGTCGATCGAGCACCAGTTCCGCATCAAGGAGCTCCGCGACATGTTCGGGCCCCTCGTCCTCGCGCCGCAGCTGCCGGAGCGCACCTCGCTGCAGCAGGCCCAAGGCGCTGCGAAGCCGCTGCACATCTGGCCCGGCGACTCGGCTCAGGAGCTCGCTGCGGACTTCGACCAGCTGCTCGACCGCATCATCCGCACCGGACGCATCGCTCTCCCCGACAACGCCTGACGCTCACCGCCGGCCGCCCGTTCCGCACACGCGGTGACGGTGGTCCGTCGCGCCGTCCGACCGCGAGCAACGGTCAGACGGAGCGCTTCGAGCGTCCGTCGCGCTGTCTGAACGCGAGCAACGGTCAGGCGGAGCGCTTCGAGCGACGTGCCGAGAGTTCGTCGACCGGGTCCGGTGACGTCGCGTCGAACGCCACCAGCGTCGACTCCACCTCTCGAAGCACCTTGCCCACGGCGATGCCGAAGACTCCCTGCCCGCGGCTGACGAGGTCGATGACCTCGTCGTTGGACGTGCACAGGTACACCGAGGCACCGTCGCTCATCAGAGTCGTTCCCGCGAGATCACGAATGCCGGCGCGACGCAGTTCGTCGACGGCCGTGCGGATCTGCTGCAGGGAGATGCCCGTGTCCAGCAGGCTCTTGACGAGCTTGAGGACGAGGATGTCGCGGAATCCGTAGAGTCGCTGCGAGCCGGACCCGCTGGCGCCGCGGACCGTCGGTTCGACGAGTTCGGTGCGCGCCCAGTAGTCCAGCTGCCGGTACGTGATGCCCGCCGCGCGCGCGGCTACCGCCCCGCGATACCCGACCTCATCATCCATGGCCGGGAGTCCGTCCGTGAAGAGGAGTTCCGGCGCGAACCGTGAGTCGCCTCCGAGCTCGTCCGCATTCATCTGAAATCCTCCCTGGAACGGTTATCTCCACGCTAGAGCAGTGCTGGAGCACCGGCAATGACATCCGCGTGACCCCGAAGGTGTGTCGCAATCAGTTCGTTACGAAAGCACCCGGGACAGCGCATCCTTGACGAACAGGGAGCGCACCTCATCGATCTTCGACGCGAGTTCGGGAGCCAACTCGCTGGCTTTCGCGCGCGACGCGGCATCGGTTCGCCGCAGCAACGACGACATGGCCGACTCGATGAGAGCCACTTCGCGATCGGCTCCTTGCCGGAGCGAACGCAGGTGACGCGGCTCGATTCCGTGACGATCGAGCGCGACGAGGCCCCGCAGCAGCGTGACAGTGGTTTCGGGGTAGTGCTCTTGGGCGGAGATGACGCCCGTGCTGATCGCGTCATTGAGGAGCTGGGGCCCCGCGCCGGCAGCGGCGAGCAGCTCGGCCCGACGGTATCGGCGAGGTGCGGGGGTGATGGACGGCGGCGGGACGAGCGCTGTCGTCTCGCCATTGGCCGACACCTCGTCCAACTGCTCGCGGATCACGCTGAGGGGAAGGTAGTGGTCTCGCTGCAAGGTGAGGCCGAGGCGCAGCCGCTCGATGTCGGCGGCGGAGAATTTGCGGTAGCCGGAATCGGTGCGCGAAGGGCTGACGATGCCTTGGACCTCGAGGAAGCGAAGCTTGCTGGACGTCAGATCGGGGAACTCCGGGGTGAGCCGAGCGAGCACCTGCCCGATACTCAGCAGGCCCGCGGACGCTGAGCGTTCGCGGGCGGGAGTGGCCGCCATCAGGCGTTCGCCGCCTGGCGATCCGCTGGTGAGATGAAGAAGTTCAGCCGGAACTTGCCGACTCGAAGTTCGGAGCCATCGACGAGAACACTGCGGTCGACACGTTCGCCGTTGACGTAGGTCCCGTTGAGGGAGCGCTGATCGACGATCTCGAAGGACGAGCCGTTGCGGGTGATCTCGGCGTGCCGACGCGACACCGTGACGTCGTCGAAGAAGATGTCTGCTTCCGGGTGGCGTCCGACGGTGGTGACGTCGGTGTCCAGAAGGTAGCGGGCGCCGGCGAGTGCGCCGGAGCGGACGAGCAGCAAGGCTGAGCCCGCAGGCAATGCCGCGATCGCGGACTGCTCGACGTCGGTGAGTTCCACGCCGAACGGCACGAACGACAGATCGGAATCGTGTCCGAACGTCTGCGTCACGTCGTGCTTCTGCTCACCGGAACGGTGGATGGCGGCTTCTCCGGCCGGTCGGCTGTCGCTGTCTGTCACTGTGCCCTCCTGAATGTCCAGACTAACGGATGCCGGGGGGCTCGCGGGAGCCGTGTTGATACTCAGCGATCACATACCGCCTCTTCATAGGGTGGGGCCGTGAAGACCACCACCCCGCCTCTGACCGCCGCCCCGCTCGCCCTCGCCGCGACCCTGCTCGCCGCCTTCCTGATCCTCTTCTCCCCTCTCTCCGCCTCGGCTCACGACTCTCTCGTCGCTTCGTCGCCGGCCGCGGACAGCGAGGTGGAGACGCTCCCCGATGAGCTGACGCTCACTTTCAGCGCCAAGCTGATCGACGGCGAAGGCGCGACCGAGGTCGTCGTGACCGATCCCAACGGCGATCAGGTCTCGGAGGGACCAGCGACGGTCGAGGGGGCCATCGTCACGCAGCCTTTGACCGGTTCCGGCCCCGCGGGCGAGTATCGCGTCATCTGGAAAGTCGTCTCCAGTGACGGACACCCGACCTCGGACGAATTCTCCTTCTCTGTGACCACCGCTTCCGATGCGGTGCCGACGGCGCAGCCCAGCGCGGCTCCCACGACCTCGGCGCCGAGCGCGGAGACCGAGACGACGCCCGAGGCGTCAGCATCCGCCACCCCGACTGCCGACGAGAGCGACGGCGCCGACGCCACGACGTGGATCTGGGTGCTGTCGATCGTCGGTGTCCTGATCATCGTGGGGCTGGCCGTCTGGCTCATCCTGCGTCGGCCACGGAGCAACTCCACTCCAGGTTCCGCACCCCCTACGGAGCGATAGGCTTAACGCATGCCTCATTACGATGTCGTCATCCTCGGTGCCGGTCCTGGTGGGTACGTCGCCGCCGTCCGCAGCGCACAGCTCGGCCTCTCCACGGCCATCATCGAAGAGAAGTACTGGGGCGGTGTGTGCCTCAACGTCGGCTGCATCCCCTCCAAGGCGCTTCTCAAGAACGCTGAACTCGCGCACACGCTGAACCACAAGGCCGACTTCTTCGGCATCTCCGGTGAGTTCACGATCGACTACGGCAAGGCGTTCGATCGCAGCCGTGTCGTCGCCGACGGACGCGTCAAGGGCATCCACTTCCTGATGAAGAAGAACAAGGTGACCGAGTACGACGGCCGCGGCACCTTCACCGGGCCGAAGGCGATCTCCGTCGCCAAGTCCGACGGCTCCACCGAAGAGGTCACGTTCGACAACGCGATCATCGCCACCGGCTCGAAGGTGCGACTGCTTCCGGGAGTCGAGCTCAGCGAGAACGTCGTGACCTACGAGGAGCAGATCCTCAGCCGCGAACTGCCGAAGTCGATCGTGATCGTCGGCGCGGGCGCCATCGGCATGGAGTTCGCGTACGTGATGACGAACTACGGCGTCAAGGTCACGATCATCGAGTTCCTCGACCGTGCCCTCCCCAACGAAGACGCCGACGTCTCGAAAGAGATCACCAAGCAGTACAAGAACTACGGTGTCGACATCCTCACCTCCACCAAGGTGGAGACGGTCGTCGACAACGGCTCCTCCGTCACCGTCACCTACACCGGCAAGGATGGACAGCAGAGCTCCATCGAGGCCGACAAGGTCCTCATGTCGGTCGGCTTCGCCCCGAACATCGAGGGCTTCGGTCTCGAGAGCACCGGCGTGAAGCTGACCGAGCGCGGCGCGATCGACATCGACGATCACATGCGCACGAACGTCGATGGCATCTACGCCATCGGCGACGTCACCGCCAAGCTGCAGCTGGCGCACGTCGCCGAGGCACAGGGCGTGGTCGCCGCCGAGACCATCGGCGGCGCCGAGACCCAGACCCTGGGCGACTACCGCATGATGCCGCGCGCGACGTTCTGCTCGCCGCAGGTGGCCTCGTTCGGCCTGACCGAGCAGCAGGCGAGGGACGAAGGACGCGAGATCAAGGTCGCGAACTTCCCCTTCATGGCCAACGGCAAAGCACACGGTCTCGGTGAGCCCGTCGGATTCGTCAAGCTCATCGCGGACGCCGAGCACCTCGAGCTCATCGGCGCTCACATGATCGGCCCGGACGTGTCGGAGCTGCTGCCGGAGCTGACTCTCGCGCAGAAGTGGGACCTCACCGCTCTGGAGCTCGCCCGCAACGTGCACACGCACCCGACGCTGTCGGAGGCGCTGCAGGAGGGCTTCCACGGACTCGCCGGTCACATGATCAACTTCTGACGCGGCGCGACTCAATGCGACGAAGGCCCCGGTCCCGTTCAGGGATCGGGGCCTTCGTGCGTCACACCCCGCGCATCGTGATGAGCCCGGATGTCCACGGCTGCAGTGGCGCCGTGCCCAGCGCGCGGATCAACCCTTCTCGCGGTCGGGCCACGAGCATCGGCACCGGAGCCCCCATCGACATGTAGAAGGCCGAGCGTCGCTGCGCTGACCGCGTCGAGTGCCGCACGTCGCGCTCGTAGGCGCTCAGATCCGGCATGCGTCGCGGCAGAGCGCGAGAGAGCACGGTGGCCAGGCGAACGGCATCCGTCCACCCGAGGTTCATCCCTTGCCCGCCGATGGGGCTGATCTCATGCGCCGCGTCCCCGAGCAGGACCACTCTGCCCCGACGGAGCCGCGACGCGGTGTGCTGGGCAGCGACGAACGATACGGGCGGGTCGGCGACCTGCAGCCGGATGCCGGTGCGCCCATGAACGGCGTCTCGAAAAGCGGCAGCGGTGTTCAGCGGCTCCGCACCGCGTTGCTGTCTGACGACCCATCGTCGGCGGAAACCCGGGAGGGGGAAGGATTCGACGAGGCCTGCCGGTTCGCAGTACAGGACGGCCCGCTCGTCGGTCGCCGGGTCTTCGACATCCACCATGCTGTAGGTCGCTCTTCCGGTCTGACGGCGCCAGGTCGAACCGATCCGTTCCCGGAGTCGACTGCGCACCCCGTCGGCGGCTACGACGACGGAAGCGGTGTGGGTCTGCCTTCCGTCCGGGGTGTCGATCTCGACGCGGACGCGGTCTCCGTCGTCGTGCACCGACTGCACGGTGCACCCGCGACGCAGAGCGTCGGGCGACAGCTCGTGCAACCGGGTGCGCAGCATCGCGGCTGTGCGCGGTTGAGGAAGGATCAAGACCGGACGGTCAGACCCGAAAGAGAGCGACGCGAGACTTCTGCCGCGGCTGCGGACCTCGCCGCCCCGGAGATGCAGCGCTTCCGCACGCGCCTGCGCACCGACGCCCACGGCGTCCAAGGCGTCGAGGCCGGGCCGGTGGATGCCGATCGCACGGGTGCGGGCGTCAGCATCCGTGCGTCGCTCGTACACCGCCACCTGCACCCCGTCCTTCGACAGCAGGCCGGCGAGCATCAGGCCGACCGGCCCCGCTCCGACGATCAGCACATCATGATGCGGCACTGCCCTGCTCCCAACGCAGTTCCAGGCGCGACGGCACCCCTTGGCGCACAATCCACCCCTGCGGCACCACCGCGGCCAGCTCCTCACGCGTGTACGAGCGCCGGATGCTGATGAGTCCGTCTTCTCGGATGAACGAATCCGCCAGCATGTTCCGCGACAGTGGCCAGGTCGCCGCCGCGAACAGCGCGTACGCCGTCCGGCTTCGGGCGATGTCGTGATGCACCACCAGCCCGTTCCGCCCGAGCAGCCGCCGGGAATCCTCCAGCACCGTCTGCAACTCGTCGTCGTCGAGATGGTGCAGCACGTGGTTGCTCAGGACGACGTCGAAAGTCTGGCCTTCCTCCACCAGTCGGGTGCTGAGAGCACACCGATAGCGCAGGCCTGCTCCCCCGTCGTGGGCCGACGCCCAGCTGATGGCCCGCGCGTCCGCATCGAGCGCGGTGATCTCCGCCGCGAACCCGTCACGTCGCAAGCGCCCGGCGATCAGGCGGCACAGGTCTCCCCCACCGGCCCCGATGTCGAGGATGCGCAATGGTCGATCAGCGGTGGCCCGCGGCCGGATGTCGCGACGGTAGATCAGCCCGGGACGCGAGACCAGCGCATTCACGAAGCCGAATCGCCCGTAGGTGCGAGCGAGCATGCGCGCATCCGCTTGCGGATCGTCCATCAGCTCTCGAGCGTCGACGTCCCTCGTCGAGAAGTCGGCCCTCATGCGCGACGAGGGGCGACGACCGTCATCAGAGCCGTCTCGGCGGTGAGGCCGGGGCCGAATGCCATGGCGGCGACCCGCTCGCCGTCGCGTGCCTCTTCCTGATCCAGGATGCGGCGCAGCACGAACAGCACCGTGGCACTGGACATGTTCCCGTAGCGCCGGAGCACCTCACGGGGAGGTCGGAGCTGATCGTCACTGAGATGCAGCTTGTCCTGGACACGGTCGAGGATGCTGCGCCCGCCGGGGTGGATCGCCCAGTGCTGCACCTGACTTCCGATGTCTTCTCCATCGAACGCCTCCACCAACGCGGTCTCCGGCTCGTAGAGCGGACGGAGCGCGGCGTAGATGTTGTCGCCGATGAGCTGGGGGACGGCCGTCGACAGGATCATCTCGAACCCGGCGTCGCCGATGGTCCACGCCATGTCCTTCTTCCCCTCCGGGATGAGGCCCGTGTGGAAGCGATCCAGCGCGAAGCCGGGAACGTCGGAGTCGAAGGTGCGCGCCGTGACGAGGCCGGCGGCCGCGCCGTCGGCGAAGAGGGAGGTTGCGACGATCATGTCGGGATCATCCGAGGAGCGCAGATGCAGGGTGCACAGTTCCACGCTGACGATCAGAACCACGGCATCCGGGTTCCCTGCGCAGATCTCGCTGGCGGCACGCAGAGCGGGCATCGACGCGTAGCACCCCATGAAACCCAGGTGGTAGCGGCGCACGCTTTCGGAGAGGCCGAGGGCGCGGACGATCTCGTAGTCAGGACCCGGTGCATAGAAGCCGGTGCAGGAGACGGTGATCACATGCGTCACGTCTGCGGCGACGATGTCGGGATCCGCTTCCACCGTCTGTCGCGCCACCTGGACGTAGAGTGCGCCCGCTTCGCGCATGTAGATCTCATTGCGTGCCTTCGTTCCGGGAGAGAGCAGAAGCCCGCTCTTCGGATCGAAGAACAGCGGCGATTCCTCGTCCGCCGAAAAGGACAACTCCTCCAGGACCGTGTACCGCGTGTCGATGCCGGAACCGTTGAACGACGCGGACACGATGCGCTTCGCGAGCCGCCCGATCTCCGGCTGGGCGGCGAAGACGTCTCGCACCTCTTCCTGCTTCAGTTCCGTCTCGGGAACGATCGTCTGCAGGGACCGGAGCATGACGGGATAACTCATGAGGTCACTCAAGCATGCGCGAGCCTTCACCCCAAGGGGGTTGCGCTCCACGCCCGCTCATGTGGAGTGTTCGTCCTGCTCAGGCTCCGAGGGCGCGGGCGAGTTTGGACCCAGAGGCCGAGTCACGCCCACCCACTGCGCGGACAGCGTTCTCGACCGCGGCGAAGAAGGCGGCCCTGCCGGCCTCGTCGGCCGGAGCCGCCGGACCGAGTTCCATCTCCCACTCCCGCCATTCGCGCTGCACGCCCCGGCGGAGGTCAGTGGCCCGAACCCGGTCGTCGACGAACTCCGCCACGACGCCGTTCGGGCCGGTGAGCAGGTAAGCGGTGCGGTCGTTCTCGATCCTGGCCAGCGGCGTCAGGGGTTCGCTCGTCCAGCCCGACACGGTGGCGGCGACGGGCTCGGGCAGTTCGTCACCGTCGCTGAGGGGCCACCCGAGTTCGAGGCGACCGTCACCCTGCCGCGGCCCTTTCACATGCCATCCTTCGTCGGGTCCGCCGGTGCGACGACGCAACGCGACGCCGGCACGCGAGAGGGTGCCGTCGGCGGTGTCGAAGTACCGGGCGTCCAGAGCTCTGGTCTCGCCGACCGACACCTCGTCCACGCCGGGAACGGCATCCCAGCTCGGCAGCGGCGTCTCGATGCCGACGTCGTACTTGCGCTCGACCTCGACCGTGCGGGACGGCTCAGTCGTCATCGTTGAGAGTGAGATCCTCGAGGGCTTCGTCGAACCAGTAGTCGATCTCGGTCGGCCCGTCTTCGGATCCGGTGTTCTGCGGTTCGCCCCGGCGGTTGTACACCACCTGCGTCTCGCTGTAGGGGACGATCAGCTTGTCGTCTGCGTCGCCGAGGGGAATGATCTGCCCGTCGAGCGGGCCTCCGTGAAGTCGTGCAAGTGCCATGGGTTCAGCGTAGTCCTGTCATCCGACGACGATGCCGATGAGAGCACCCGCGATCATCCAGGGGCCGAACGCGATGCGCGTCGATCCGTTCGCTCGTCGCAGCAGGATCAGCGTGAATGCGAAGAGCGAGCCCAGCACGAATGCGGATGCCGCCCTGACGGCGATGGCCTGCCAGCTGTGCCAGGCCAGGACGAAGCCGATGACGGCGGCGAGCTTCACATCACCGCCACCCATCCCCGACCGGCTGAGCAATCGCAGGACGGTGTAGAAGCCGCCGAGCGCCAGCATCCCCAGGAGTGCACGGACCAGGGCCTCGCCGTGCGCAGTGGCCGCCGCATCGATCATTCCCAGTGCGATCAGCGACGCCAGCGTCGGCAGCACGATGCGGCTCGGCAGGCGATGGGTGCGGAGATCGGTCACGATCAGCCATCCTCCGACGCCGAGGAGGGCGAGGTGCGCGAGCACGATCAGCACGGAGCGGAAGTCCATCCCGGCAGGTTAGGTGTCTCACGGATGCCATGCCGCCGGGCTGTGGATAACCGAGAACGTCATCATGAGCGAATGTCCGATGTACGAACTAGCGTCGTCGATGTCACTTGCTTTATTCGTATATATCTTCGAGGATGGATGACATGGGGATCGGGCTCGATGCGGTGACCGCGCTCTCTCCGTCCAGTGATTCTCGGGCCGGAGAGGTGCTGCGACTGCGCCGCGAAATCAGCCGGATGCAGCGCCGTCGCAGTGACCATGCGCTGCTCCCACTCGATCCCGCCTTCGCCTCCCTGCTTCCCGAAGAAGGGCTGCAGACCGGCACCGCCTACACCGTCTCCCCCTCGCCGAGCCTCGTGCTCGCTCTGCTCAGCGCGGCATCGCAGAAAGGGCACTGGTGTGCGGTGGTCGGCATGCCGACGCTGGGCGTCGAGGCCGCCGCCTCCTTCGGCATCGATCTGACACGACTGATCCTCGTTCCCGACCCCGGCGAGCGCTGGCTCGCGGTCACCTCTGCCCTGGCTGAGGTGGTCCCTCTCATCGCCGTGCATCCCGGTGGTCGAGTGAGAGATGCCGAGGTCTCCCGTCTGAGTGCACGTCTGCGTGATCGCGGATGCACTCTGCTGATCGCAGAACCCGGCATGGTCGAATCGCGAGGTGCGGAACCACGAGGTGGAGTCGAATCGCTGAGCGCGGATCTCTGGCCGCAGAGTGAGGGCTCGATACGCCTGCACGACCCGCACTGGCACGGGCTGGGCGCGGGCTGGGGACTGCTCTCCGACTGCACGGTGACAGTGACGGCAAAGACTCGGCACAGCGCGCGCCCGTCGAGCGTCCGCGTCCAGCTGCCCGGCGGACACGGCGCCATCGAGGCTGCGGCGACAGAACTCACAGCGCTGCCGTCGTTCGCAGAGTCCGCCGCACCCGGGAGATCCGCCGCACCCGGGAGAGCGGAGTCGACCAGAACCCCTCCCCCCGATCTCCTGCGATGGGCGGAAGCCGGATGACCACCCCGCTCCGAGTCCTCGTTCTCTGGTTCCCCGATTGGCCGCTGCGAGCCGCACTGGGCGCACCCCCGCACCAGCCCACCGCTCTGGTGCACGCGAACACCGTCGTGGCGTGCACGGCCTCCGCACGAGAGCACGGGGTGCGCACCGGGCAACGCCGCCGAATCGCTCAGGGACTGCTCTCCTCGCTGAGCGTCCTCCCGCATGACCCGGCCAGAGACGAACGCGCCTTCCTCCCCGTTCTCCAACTCATCGAGAAGCACGCACCGGGTGCGACCCTGCTGCGCCCTGGGCTCGCCATCCTCCGCGCGCGGGGCATCTCCCGGTATCACGGTGGGGAGGGCGAGGCGGCCGGTGCGCTCGCTGCGGTGCTCGCCGACGCCGGCTTTCCCGAGGTGCGCATCGGCGTCGCAGACGGGCCCTTCACCGCAGAGATCGCTGCGCGCGGTCGCGACACCTGCACCGTGGTGCCGCCCGGCCGATCCCAGGAGTTCCTCGCCCCGTACCCCGTCCAGGTGCTCCGAGACGAGCAGATGACCGGCCTCCTCCTTCGCCTCGGAGTGCGTACGCTCGGGGAATTCACCGCCCTCGCTCCGCTCGACGTGCGCGATCGATTCGGTGAACACGGCGCACGTCTGCACGCTCTCGCCTCCGGCGCCGACTCCCGTCCGTTGACTCCCCGTCCGCCTGACCCCGAACTGACACGGAGCATCGAGTTCGAGACGCCTCTGGGAGGAACCGATCAGGTGGCCTTCGCGGTGCGTCAGACAGCAGACGCTGTGCTGCTCGCCCTCGGAGACGCCTCGGTCGTCTGCACCGAGGTACGCATCGATTTCACCGACGACAACGGGACGGTGTTCTCCCGCACCTGGCTGCACCCGACCTGCTTCGATGCCTCCGACCTCGTCGACCGGGTGCGTTGGCAGCTGGAGGCGCTGGCCGCGGAGTCGGCGAAGGAACCCGTCGACGAGGCGAGGGCGTTCGGGGGCATCGTGGCGGTGCGGATCATCCCGGCCGCCGTGGACGATGCCGCCCATCACCAGCCCGGACTCTTCGGCTCCGGCACGGATGAGCGCTTGCACCATGCGGTCTCTCGCGTGCAGACGATGCTGGGTCATGAGGGCGTGGTGACCGCTGCCCTTGCCGGTGGCCGTTGGCTCGCAGACCGGCAGGTGTTCACCCCCTGGGGCGAGCGCGCGGTCGCGCCCCGCGACCCGGATTCCCCCTGGCCGGGGAGCCTGCCCGATCCACTCCCCGCAGAAGTGTTCCTGCCACCGCGCCCGATCGGCGTGCTCGCTGCCGACGGAGCTCTGATCAGCATCGATGAACGCGGCGCCCTCTCCCACGAACCCGCGCACATCGACGGTGCCGGCGTGCAGGCCTGGGCAGGTCCCTGGCCGGTGCAGGAACGTCGCTGGGCAGCTGACGGAGGCAAGCGCGGACACCGGCTCCAGATCGTCGACGATCGAGATCGCGCCTGGCTGGTCTTCCGCGCCGGCGAACGCTGGTGGGCCGAAGGTCGGTATCGCTGATGGGGTGGCACAACAAACCAGAGCTGTCCTGGAGTGAGCTGGAGCGCACCCTCAGCGGAGAGGAGTCGCCTCCGAAGCCGCCCATCCCCGAGCCCCGCGGCACACGACCCGACCCTGGTCCGGTGAGCCGACGGCGACAGCGCACCCCGCCGGTCGCCATCCCTCCCCCCGAAGACGCCGTTCCGTACGCCGAGCTGCACGCGCACTCGTCGTACTCGTTCCTCGACGGCACCTCCTCCCCCGAGGAGCTCCTCGCCGAGGCCGAACGTCTCGGCCTGACCGCCCTGGCCCTCACCGATCACGACGGCTTCTACGGCGCCGCTCGTTTCGCCGACGTGGCCGAGCTCATGGAAGTGCGCCTGCAGACGGTCTTCGGCGCCGAGCTGTCCCTCGACCTGCCAGGGCCGCAGCGAGGCAGTCCCGACCCTGCCGGTGAGCATCTTCTCGTCATCGCCCGCGGAATGGAGGGGTACCACCGCCTCTCCGGGGCGATCACCACAGCACAACTGCGAGGCGGCGAGAAGGGGCGCCCGGTGTACGACCTCGAAGAGCTGGCAGCGAGCGCCGGAGGAGACTGGACGATTCTGACCGGATGCCGCAAGGGCGCGGTGCGACGAGGACTCGAGGTCGGGGATGCCGAGACCCCGCTGCGCCGCCTCGTCGACCTGTTCGGGTCCGATCACGTCGCCGTCGAGCTCTTCGATCACGGCGACCCGCAGGACACCCGGCGCAACGACACGCTCGCCGAGTTGGCCAAGAAGATGCGGCTTCCCGTGGTGGCGACGAACAACGTGCACTACGCCACTCCCGCTCAAGCTCCGCTGGCCGAGGCGGTGGCTGCGGTCCGCGCGGTGCGCAGCATGAACGAACTCGATGGCTGGCTGCCCGCACACGGTGGTGCGCACCTGCGCAGCGGAGCAGAGATGTCGGCACGGTTTCAGCGCTACCCGGGTGCGATCTCCTACGGACTCGAGCTGGCCGCGGCATCCGCCTTCCCGCTGCGACTCGCCCGGCCTGCGCTGCCCCAGCAGAAGGTCCCCGACTGCCACACGCCGATGAGTTGGCTGCGCCGGTTGGTGTGGGATGCCGTGCCGTCGAAGTACCCGCGCCTGGACGAGGACGGGCACCGCCGGATCGAGCGAGAACTGGACGTCATCGAAGAGAAGGACTTCCCCGGGTACTTCCTCATCGTGCACGGAATCGTCGCTGAAGCGAGGCGGCTCGGCATCCTCTGTCAGGGCCGAGGATCCGCCGCGGCGAGCGCTGTCTGCTACCTGCTGGGAATCACCGCCGTCGACCCGATCCTCTACCGCCTCCCCTTCGAGCGGTTCCTTGCCACCACCCGGCAGGAGGAACCGGACATCGACGTGGACTTCGATTCCCGTCGCCGCGAGGAGATCATCCAGTGGGTCTACCGGGAGTACGGCAGGGAGCGGGCCGCCCAGGTGGCGAACGTGATCCAGTACCGTCCGAAGAACGCGGTCCGCGACATGGCCAGAGCACTCGGGCATTCCCCGGGGCAACAGGATGCCTGGTCCCGTCAGGTGGATGGCTGGAGCGCAGGGCTGGAGCCCGCCGACGGGCACGACATCCCCGAGAACGTGCTGGCGTATGCGGGTGAGTTGCTGAAAGCGCCCCGGCATCTCGGCATCCACTCCGGCGGCATGGTGCTCACGGCACGTCCGGTCGGCGAGGTGGTGCCGGTGGAGCACGCCCGCATGGAGAACCGCACGGTGATCCAGTGGGACAAAGACGACTCCGCCTTCATGGGGCTGGTGAAGTTCGACCTTCTCGGACTCGGGATGCTCGCAGCGCTCCAGCACTGCTTCGATCTCATCCGCGAGGCCACGGGTGAGGAGTGGACCCTGGAGACCCTCCCCAAAGAGGAACCCGGCGTCTACGACATGCTGTGCCGCGCAGACTCGATCGGTGTGTTCCAGGTCGAATCACGCGCGCAGATCGGCCTGCTCCCCCGCCTGCAACCTCGGAGTTTCTACGACCTCGCCATCCAGATCGCCCTCATCCGTCCCGGCCCCATCCAGGGCGGTGCCGTGCACCCGTTCGTCCGACGCAAGATGGCGAAGGACCGCCTCGATGAGGAGAACCGCGAGCGGATGGCACGGGGTGAAGCCCCGGAGACGTTCGAGATCCCCTACCCGCACAGCGATCTGGAAGACATCCTGAAGCGCACGCTGGGGATCCCCATCTTCCAGGAGCAGCTGATCCAGATGGCGATGGCGGTCGGCGACTGCACCGCCGACGAGGGAGACCTGCTGCGCCGGGCCATGGGATCCAAGCGCGGCCTTGAGAAGATCGAGAAGGTCAGAGACAAGCTGTACGCAGGTATGGCCCGGCGCGGCCTCGACGCTGAGACCTCCGACCGTATCTATGCGCAGATCCAGGCGTTCTCCAATTTCGGTTTCGCCGAGTCGCACTCGCTGTCCTTCGCGCTGCTCGTCTATGCCAGCTCCTGGTTGAAGCTGCACTATCCCGCCGCGTTCCTCGCCGGGCTGCTGCGCTCGCAGCCGATGGGCTTCTACTCCGGGGCGACTCTGACCGCAGATGCTCGACGGCATGGCGTGGAGGTGCGGCGCCCCGATCTGCACGTGTCGGGAGCGACCGAGACATTGGAGCCTCTCACCGGCGCGGCTGAGCGGCGACCGACCGGGGTCGACGACTGTCTCGTCACCCCACAACCGCCGACTCTCCGCTTCGACCGGGACGCCCCGGACGAGTCCGCGTCTCATCGCCGCGATGGCGGCTACGCGGTGCGGCTGGGACTCAGCGGTATTCGCGGGATCGGTGTGCCGCTGGCGGAGAAGATCGTCGCCGAGCGTGAGGTCAACGGCCGATATCGTGACCTGCACGATCTGGTGCGGCGTACGGATGCCACGGCCGCTCAACTGGAAGCACTCGCCACCGCCGGCGCGTTCGCCTGTCTTGGTCTGGAGCGTCGCGAGGCGATCTGGCTGGCCGGCGCGGCGGCAGAAGACCGGTCACGTTTCCTCCCGGGCACGACCGTATCCGTGCAGCCCCCGCTGTTCGCAGACCAGACCAGCTACGAAAAGCTCTCCGCAGACCTCTGGGCGACGGGTGTGTCCACCGACGACCACCCGATGACGCACTTCCGGGGCGCACTGCATGCGCGCGGGGTACTCACCGCCGAGAACGTGAAGACCCATGAGGCCGGTCGACGCATCGAGGTCGCCGGCCTCGTCACACACCGGCAGCGTCCGGCGACCGCGGCCGGCATCACCTTCCTGAACCTCGAGGACGAGAGCGGGCTGATGAACATCGTCTGCTCGACGGGGGTCTGGAATCGCTATCGTCGCGTGGCCCGCGACTCCCCGGCACTCATCATCCGCGGCATCCTGGAGCGTTCCCCCGAGGGCGTGGTCAACATCCTCGCCGATGCCTTCGAAGACCTGCGCACAGGAGTGACGCATCGATCCAGGGACTTCCGATGAATTCCGATGATTCCCGTTCTTTTCCTTGAGCCACTCCGAATCACCTCAGGAGAGCACGGAATGACTCACCAGAAGCGTTCGGGCTCTTCAGGCTGCGGCCGATCCGATCCGCCCCAGCGGTCGGCCTCCGCCTTGGCAGCGTCCGCGGCGGCGTCCGCATCGTGCAGGGCCACTCTGGCGCCGGTCGCGCCCGGCCCGATCGGATCCACGCGGAGAACAGTGCGCGGTCCTCCTCCACCGATGGTCACCGTGCACCCGAGAATGCGGCCGATCCAGCGAGAGACTTCGCCGCGCGGGTCGTCGGTGTACTGGTAGCGGATGCCCGTGTCGAGATCGACCAGCCCGACGACGACGGGTTCTTGGGTGAACGGATCGGTCTGCTCGGTCACCTCGACCCGATGGCCGTGAGCGATGGCGACCTGGGCCGAGAGAGTGAGCATCCTGTCCATGAGTACACCCTACGAAACGACGCCGAGAAGACAACCGGCAGCGTCTCGAAGAGAGCTTTCGAATATTTCTTTGTCCCCCAAATGGCGGACACGAGATTTTCGCGCTACTCTGCTAGGCATAGCGGGGGCTATGGGCTGATCGCGAGATCAGCCGACGAGTGCTGCGATATCTTCGCCGCCTCCCCTACCGTCCGGGATGGGCGGTGAGCCCTCTCGGCGACATCGTCTGGGGACATCATGCCGCTCGGGAGGGCCATTCCCCGAAATCTGTGCCGACGGCGAGAAGCGCTCTGTCCTGTCACTCGCGCGATCGACTCGGTCACGTCACTCGCGCGGGCGATCCTCGTCGAGCGGCACCTCCGCATGCTGGTCGGCCAGATCGGCCGCATCCGCCTCTGACTCGTCGAAAGCGGGCGGAGGCGATGTCACATCGACTTCCGGCTCCGGTTCGACATCGCGCTGCTGGTCTTGTTGATCGGGCTGCGGTTTCTCGTTCTCCCAGCGGTCGCTCGCGCCGCGGATATCGGTGCGGTCACTGTCGTGAGACATGGCGATTCCTTCCTCTGGCTGACACCTTCCACGATGCGAGCACCCGGGCGCATCCTCCAGGGGGTTGACGAACTGCGATGGATGCACCCGGCGCTTCGCTCTCGGCCGACCCGCCTAGCGTCTGCCGAGTAGTGGGTCAATGCGCTGGAACAGGGGGCTCCCTCCCACCTACGGTGCGACTATGCAAGGCAACCACCCGAACGTCCGAGGTCGTACACGCATCGGCGTGTCCGGCTGGCGTTATCCCAGTTGGCGGGGCGACTTCTATCCTCAGGGCCTGGTCCAGCGCCGGGAACTCGAGTACATCGGAGAACACTTCTCGACCGTCGAACTCAACGGGTCGTTCTACTCGCTTCAGCGACCGGAGAGCTACCGCAGGTGGAGCGACAGCGTGCCGGACGATTTCCTCTTCGCGGTGAAGGGTTCCCGCTACGTCACCCATATGCTGCGCCTGCAGAATATCGACCAGGCTCTCGCGAACTTCTTCGCCTCGGGCGTCCTCGCCTTGGGGCCCCGACTCGGCCCTATCCTTTGGCAGCTGCCGGAGCGGCAGGCTTTCGAACCCGAGGTCCTCGATCGTTTTCTGCGGACCCTGCCGCGGTCGACCGGTGAGGCGCTGGAGCTGGCTCGCCGTCATGACGAGCGTCTCGAGGGTCGCGCCTGGCTGGAGATCGACGCCGACCGTCCGCTGCGGTACGCACTCGAACCTCGTTCAGAGACCTTTCACGACGAGCGGTGCGCCCCGTTGCTCCAGCACCACCGAGTTGCGATGACGGTGGCCGACACCGCAGGGAAGTGGCCGCGTTTCGACGCGCTCACCACCGACTTCGTCTACGTGCGCCTGCACGGGGCCAGCGAGTTGTATCACAGTGGCTACCAGTCCGACGAGCTGCAGGCGTGGGCCGCACTCATCCGTTCGTGGACGGACGGCACCGATGCTGACGACGGTCGACCTCGAGATGTCTACGTGTACTTCGACAACGACGCTCGCGGACATGCTCCACACGATGCCTTGGCTCTCGCGACGCTCGTCGAAAGCCGGAGTTCCTGAGTCGCTGAGGACGAGCCGCCGCGACCGAGCCGCCCCGAATGCCGGGAGAGCGGCATCCGCGTCCTCCCGCATCCTGGATACGGCGGGGCGGGGCACGGGCGACACTATGGCGTGCGCGTGAGACGCCCGCCTAGCATGGCCGCATGAGGCGAAGTGGTGTGGCCGTCGTGGTGGCCTCCTTGACGCTGGTCGTGGCGAGCTGCTCAGCGGCACCCGATCCGCAGCCCGAGCCGGAGCCGCTGGCGGTGTACTCGCGGACCGGCTACGGCATGGACGCCCTGCTCGAGGGGACTCTGCGGGTGGTCGACGGATGCGTCGTCGTCGGAAGCGGCGAGAGCCCGACCACCATCCCGATGTTCCCGTCAGACGACGCGGCCTGGGATGCCGAGACTGACGAACTCATCTGGAAGGGTGAGCGGTACGGTGACGGCGACCCGATCTCCCTTGGCGGCGGCAGCGTGGGGACGGAAGGCATCGAGGGTTCTTACCTCCCGGAAGCGTGCAAGGGCGACGAGATCTTCCTCGTGTCTCCGTTCTGACTCGGCCTGCCGCGACTCCGCCAACCCTCACGCCTGCTTCTCGAGCGCGTCACCGCCCGTCGCCCGCGCGGTAGCGTGATCGCCCGGCGACGATGGTCTCGATGACGCGCGCTTCGAGGAGGGATGCCGCTCCTTCCGCGAAGGGGTCAGTGTCGAGCACGACCAGGTCGGCGGCGAATCCGGGCGCGATCCGACCGCGCCACTCGCCGTCGCCGACCGAGGCCGCGGCGTCGCGCGTGGCGTGACCGATCGCGGCGGCGAGCGGGAGCGCGAATTGCGGATGGGTGGCCGGGACCGACCGGTCGAGTGCGGAGGCCCGGGTCGATGCGACGTACATGTTCGCCAACGCATCATGTGGTGCGGTCGGTGCGTCGGTGGAGAACGCCAGCAGCGCCCCCGCCTCTTCGTATTCCGGCCACGGGAAGGCACGGTCCACGCGATCGTCGCCCAGCATCTCCGCCCAGTTCTCGAAGATCGCCGGATCACTGTGCACCGGTTGCATCGATGCGGTCACGCCGAGTCGCGCCATCCGCTCCGCCGTTCCGGGCGCGGCGTACTCGAGGTGCTCGATGCGGTGTCTGCGGAGGCGTCCGCCATTGACGGCCACAGCGTGTTCGATGGCATCGAGGGCGATCTCGCTGGCGTAGTCGCCGATCGCGTGCTGTGCGACCTGGAGGCCCGCGGCATCCGCTGCAGCCACGACGGGCTTCAGCTGCTCGATCGGCCAGATGGGCTCTGCGTTCGTGCCGTCGGCGTACGGATGCCGCAGGGCTGCGGTGCAGGCGTCGATCACTCCGTCGAGGATGAGTTTGATGCCGACGATGCGCAGCCACGGCGTCGACGCGGAGCGCGCGAGTTCCGCGGCACGCGCGACCTGCGCGAGGTTCGCGGCCTCATCGCCTGTGTTGTTCACGATCCAGTGCGCGGCGACACGGATCGGCAGCTCGCCCCCGTGCCTTTCCTGCGCGCGCCGGAACGCGTCGAGTCCGAACTCGTCGAAGGCCATGTCGATCGCACCCGTGACCCCGGTGGCGAGATATGCCGCGATGACGCGTTCCGCATCGACGTCGCGGTCGGCGTCGGTGGTCGCCGCGTCCCGATGAGCCCAGGCATACTGCGTCGCGGCGGTCTCGTACAGGAGCCCGGTCGGTTCTCCGGCAGCATCCTTGGCGATGTGACCGCCGAGCGGATCGGGGGTATCGCGCGTGATGCCGAGCTCGGCGAGGGCCGCGCTGTTGACCCAGCAGGAGTGATAGTCGTTGGCGTCGAGGTACACGGGGATGTCTGCGACGACGGCATCGATCATCGCCGCCGTCGGCGTGCCGTCGGGTACCGAGTCGAAGAGCCACCCTCGTCCGCGGAGGACGGTCGCCGATGGATTGTCGGCGCGGGCTTCGCGCAACAGAGTCTGGATTTCCTCGAGGCTGCGGGAAGCGGTGAGCGGGACCTGGCCGAGTGCGGCACCTGTCATCAGCAGGTGGGTGTGCGCGTCGGTGAACCCGGGAAGCACCAGCCGGCCTCCGAGGTCGACGGTCTTGTCGGCTTCGGGGGCATCGTCGGCGCTTCCCACGTGCACGATCGTTTCGCCGTCCATCACGAACCCTTCTGCCCACGCGGCCGTGGGGTCGGGATCGGCGGTGAAGATGCGTCCATTCACGTAGTGAGTGATCACGGGCGTCCTTCCTTTCCGAGAGAGGTGCGCAGCAGGCCCGCGTAGACACCGGCGGCTACGACCATGCCGACCGGAACGGACAGGTCGACGTACCCCGTGGCCTGAGCGACGGGTCCGGACCAGACGCTCGTGGAGAGGCACAGAGCTGTGGCGACTCCCCCGAGGAAGAGTGCGGTGAGGCCCGGGATGCTCCAGCCTGCCGAGTACCAGAATCTGCCGCCCTGGCGGTCCTCGAACAGCTCGACGCCGTCGTAGTCGTACCGGCGCAGGACGACGTCGACGGCGAAGATGGCCATGGCCGGGCCGGAGACGATGACCAGGAACTGCAGCATGAGGTTCGCTGCCTCCACGAGGTTCGAAGACAGCACCAGGTAGATCGTCAGCGCGGTGCCGACCACTCCGACGATGATCGCCGCGGGGATCCGGCGCAGGCGGAATCCGATCGCCTGGAGCGCCATGCTGGAGGTGTACGCCGTCATCGCGTTGAGCGCGATCGTGTTGATCACCACTCCCACCACGAGGACAGGCCCGAGCCACACCGGCAGGAGGTCCAGCAGCGCGACGTCGATGCCCGCCGAGTAAGCGTCGACACTCAGCCCGGTCGCGAGGAGCACGCCGACGGTGGTGAAGACGATGAAGGGAACGGCGCCGCCGAAGGCTGTGGCTGCGGCGATGTGCGACGGCTTCGTGTCGCGCGGCAGGTAGCGGGCGATATCGGGGCTGTTGATGAAAGACAGCGGAGTGGAGGCGAGGATGGTGAATCCGATCGTGACCGCCGACCAGAGGGCCGCACCCTCGAGGGGAACGGGCGACGAGTACTGCCAGTCGACTGTCGGCAGGATGAAGCCCGCCACCGCCAGGAAGATGACGAGGAGCGCGCCCGCCATGTACGGGTATGCCCGCAGGATCAGCCCGTGGCCGAAGATGGCCACCAGGATCGTGATCGCGGCGACGACGACCGTGACGCCGATCGGAACCCACACCGGGTCATCCATTCCCGCCCGACGAAGCAGGTCGGCGCCCATGAACGACGAGGCGAGCCAGGTCAGCGACAGGAAGACCGCTCCGATGAACCAGCCGACGAACGCGACGAAGAGACGGTTGCCCAGGATGCCGTACATCGCACGTGTGACGACCGAACCGGACGTTCCGGCGGCCGGCCCACTGCCGGCGACGATTCCGGGGAAGACCCAGAGCACCGAGGCGGCGAGGATGACGGCGATCGCCTGCCAGATCTCCAGTCCGAGGAGAATCAACGACGCACCGATCGTGAGGTTGAGGATGCTGACGTTCGGTGCCGCCCAGATGAGGAAGAGGTCGCGGGCTCGGCCGTGCCGCTCGGCGTCACCGATCAGTTCGATGCCGCGCGTCTCGGGGTGCGTGGGAGCGTCGGCGTGTTCGGCGACAACGGGTGCAGGCTGGGTCACGGGGTTCCTTTCCGGGGAGCGTCGTTGCTCGGGCAAAGCTGCGGTTCGGGTTATTGGTCAGGTGCCCAATGGACTATTGGTCACTCAGTCAATAGCATGGGTCGGGTGACGTCAAGCATTTCTTCTCCGCGCACCCGGAAGCTTCCGGAGGAGCGCCGAGAGGAGATCCTCTCGTGTGCCGCAGCGATCGCCATCGACGAAGGGCTCGAGCGGATCACGCTCCGCGCCGTCGCAGCGAAGCTCGGCGTGCGCCCCGGGTTGATCACCCATTACTACCCCGTCGCCGAAGACCTGGTCATCGCAGCATTCGCCCGCGCCGCCGTGCTCGAGCGGGAGCAGTTCTTCGCCACGGAGGGCACGCCGCTGCAGCGCCTGGCCCACTTCGTGGGTCACATCGAACGCGGGGCGTCACTCCCACTCGCTCGGCTGTGGCTGAACGCACGACACCTCTCGCGGTTCAGTCCCGCGCTCGACGTCGAACTTCAGGAACAGGATCAGCTCGACCGAGACCGGCTCATGTCGATGATCGCGGACGGCATCGCCTCGGGTGACTTCGGCGACGTGGATGCCGAGGCCGCCTGCATCCGCATCCTCATCGCCCTCGACGGGGGCGGGTCATACGTGAACACGACCGCGGAGCTGACGCATCCGGCGCACCGGTACGTCGTGGCCGATGTTGCGGAATGGTCGCTCGGGATCGAGCCGGGGACGCTGCGGCGGGAGATCGGCGGGGCGGCTGGGTAGCCGGCGGACCGACGCGCCGCATCACGTGAAGAACGTGGACCGGAGCCTGTGGACACCGTTGGTACGGTCGAAGGATGTCGGCCAGCCCCTATACCGCGTTCCTGCCACTCGGACGACGCTCGGCGGCCGCGCTGGAACCTGAAGAGACTTGGTGGCACTGGCAAGGGCACGACGTTCACATCGCACGTGCCCGTCGTGCCGACGCCTCGGCCCGAGTGCTGGTAGTCCATGGAGCGGGAGGTCACAGCGGAGCGCTCTGGCCGATGGCGGCTCTCCTCGCCGAGCGGGGACTCGACGTCGCCGCCGTCGACCTCCCGCTCTACGGCCGCACGACCTCGCCCGAACCGGGTGCGGTGCGCTATGACGACTGGGTGCGGCTCCTCCTCGATCTCGTCGACGCCGAGCACGACGGGCGGCCGCTGATCCTTCTCGGCGCGAGCATCGGCGGCATGCTGGCCTACGAAGTCGCCGCAAGATCCTCACACGTTGCGACGGTCGCGGCCACCTGCCTCCTGGATCCCCGTGACTGGCGTGCTCGGGCGCACATGACACGCTTCGGCCCCGTGGGTATCCTTGGCGGCCTGCTCTCCACCCTGGCCCGCGGGCGGGTGGCGACGGCGATGATCCCGATGAACCGCGTCGCGAACCTTTCGAAGATGAGTCGCAACCCCGCGTTGTCCGAACTCTGCGCGACCGACCCCCTCGGCGGAGGTGCCAGAGTGCCCATCGGGTTCCTTGCCTCCTACATGAAGTATCGGCATGCGTCGCCCGAGTCGATGCGAACGCCGGTCGTCCTGCTCCATCCCAGCCTGGACGCATGGACCCCCGTGGAACTGAGCATGCGCGTGTTCCGGCGGCTCGCATCTCCCGGCAAGGTCGTCATGCTGCGGGAGTGCGGACACTTCCCGGTCGAAGAGCCCGGCATCACCGATCTGGTGTCGGCCGTGCTCGAAATTGCCGAGAGATAGTTCCTGCCACGGCGCTCTCTGCTCGCCCTCTGACCGCGCTTCTACACGTCCCGATCTGCCAAGGGCTGCGTGCTTCACGAGCACGGAGATTCCGATCGCGACGAGGCCGATCACTGCACGCGGCCTACCCCGGGATGACACTCGGAATGAGTCGCGGCGCGGGGGGTAGCGGTCCGTGCCGGTCGGACGCGCGCAGTCCATCGATCACGAGCGCCGCGTAGCGACGCGCGGTACGGGTGCGCTCCTCCTCCGTCGTGCTCGAGGGTCCACGGGCCGCGAGCAGCACGATGAGAAAGTCGTCCAGGACGAAGTCGGCCCGCAGTGCGCCGACATCGATGGCACGACGAGCGACGGCGACGATCGCGCGCACTGCATCCTCGCGCTGCGCTCGGAAGTCGACGGCATCGGGGTAGGCGGAGAGGAACGCGTCCGTGAAGCCTTGGTTCCGGGCGTTGAGCACCAAGACCTGCTCGATGATGCCGCGGAAACCGCGCCACGGGTCGGTGTCGGCGAGGGCTTCGACCACGATCGAGCGACACGCGTCGAGTTCGTTCACGAAGGCGGCGCGGACGAGATCGGCTTTTGTGGGGAACCGCCGGTAGAGGGTAGCCGGGCCCACGCCGGCGCGCCGGGCTATCTGTCGCATCGTCACGTCGAGGCCGTCGGTCCCGAACAGTTCGCGAGCCGCGGCGAGGACGCGGTCGCGGTTCTCCTTCGCGTCGGAACGCAGGTTCTGAGGCAGCATCGCGGGCATATGCCTCACTTTAGTCAAGTGGACGGAGGCGTCCGTTACGTTTCGGTAGGCGGGTCCGACCCCCCGCCGCGAAACGGAGTGCTCCATGCGCGCAGTGATCATCCGAAACTTCGGCGATCCGAGTGGGATGGAGGTGACGGACCTTCCCGTCCCGACCCCCGGAGTCGGCGAGGTGCTCGTTCGAACGGAGGCGAGCGGCGTCGGCGGGGTCGACGTCGTGATCCGGCGAGGCGGGATCGCCGAAGCCTCTCGCGACTCGGGGATGATCCTGGGAAGCGAGGCCGCCGGGGTCGTGACAGCGACCGGGGCCGATGTCGACCCCTCATGGCTGGGCCGCCGCGTCTGGGCGTTCACGGGCCTGTCCGGCGGGTATGCCGAGTACGTGATCGCTCGCGCCGACGAGATCGTCGCGCTGCCATCCGAACTCACGCCCGTCCAGGCCGTGACCCTGGGCGGCCCGGCACCGGTCGCGCATTTCGCGCTCGAACGAGCTCACCTTGACGAGGGCGAATCCGTGCTCGTGCGAGGCGCCGCCGGGAGCATCGGCCTAGCCGGCGTTGAACTGGCCGCGCGCGCCGGCGCCGCGACCATTACCGTCACCACGGCGTCTCCCGAACGCGGTGAGCGACTGCGCGCGTTCGGCGCCACCCACGTGCTTGACCGCGCCGGCGCGGGCGATCCAGAAGCCCCGGCCGAGTTCGACGTCATCCTCGACATCGTCGGCGGCGCCGATCTTCCCCGGTTCATCGAGCGACTCGCGCCCAATGGCCGCCTGATCGCCGTGGGGGTGGTCGGCGGATTCCCGCCCGCTGACTTCGGCACGGCACTTCTGGCCGGCTTCCGCCGATCGATCACCTTCGGAACGCTCAGCCTCGACACCGTGCCGCGCGACGCGCTCACCCGGGTTCGCGGCGAAATGTTCGACGACGCCGTTCGCGGCACCCTCTCCCCTATCGTTCACAACACCCTCCCGCTGAGCGCCGCCGCCGAGGCGCACCGACTCATGGATGCCGGTGAGGTGTTCGGGCGCATCGTGCTCGTCCCATGAACGGGGTTCTCGTCAGCTGAGGGTGCGGCTCGCGTCGTCATGTGAGCCCATATGAGACGACGGTCGTTCGGCCACCGAAAGGCAGAGAAAAACCCCGGAGACCCGCGTGTTTCCGCGGTTCTCCGGGGCTTGTCGGTCGGGCTGACAGGATTTGAACCTGCGACCCCTTGACCCCCAGGTGCCAGGATCAGGTTCTTAGCCTTCTTGACCTGGCTATTCCTGTTTCAGCGATGCGCTCCGCGCGTCCGATATTGCAGGGTTTGCAGGCTGTTGGTCACTTGATTGGTCCACTTCGTCGACGAGAACGGACCTCCAGTGTGCAACCACCAGATGCTGGCAGTACCGCTGCCGGAAAGGTCAGCCACCGCTCTCACCCGGAAGCTCCGAACCCTCAGCTTCAAGTGCGGTGACCAGGGTCGACACCACCGATGACAGCGCTGTTGCTCTTCTCGTGACCTCACTGTTCCAGTCCGGACTCTCGACATCGTCTTCGCTGCCGTTGTCGGCGAAGCGAATGCGACGGAGTGTCCGCAGCGCCCCGTCCCCGATCTTCTCCGCTTGCTTCGTCCAAGCCGCGCCGTCTTCCTCGGCAAGTGCGGCCGCCCGGCCAATCAGTCCATGGACGAGATCGCCGGCGAGTCGATCGATGAGCAGTGCGGCTTTCAGAGTGGTGCTTGTCTCGGTCTCCTCTGTGCTTGGCTCGGTATCAGCGGCGAATGCGCCGAAATATGCCCACGGTCTTCGTCCGGGTGTCAGCCTCGCGATTGCCGCCTCCACCTCGTCCACTTCAGCGAGGGGTAACCGACTGCCGGGAAGCTGACGGCGAAGCGACCAGAGTCGGAGGATTAGGTCGGCAACCTCAGCCTCGGCGGTAGATCTCTCAGGTCCAGCCTTCTGTTCAAGGCTGGTCAGGCGCTCCGCAAGATAGTGAGCTATCCAGCGTCCGAGAGTGTCGGTCTGTTCCAGCTCAGCCGCCAGCAGCTTACCTAGTTCCAACACAGCCGTTGAAGTAGTTCCATCCTGTTCCTGGCTGGTAGGAGAAGACTCGGAAGTCGTTGCCATGATCGGCGTCACCTCCTTCATTGTCGTTGTCTGAGACGTCGGCATAGCGAGCGCTACGATCTTCGCGCCTCACGCGTACCTCCACAATGAGCGCGGCATCGAGGCGTCCCAGCAACTGGTCGAGCGCTTCGGTCGTGATCCGCAGTCGGTGGCCTGATGGGCCGTGTGGTTCACGGCCGGCGCTAATCTCTGCCCAGGTCTCAGACGCCAAGACGACGTCCGCCTCCTCGCTCTGCCAGCGGAGGCCGCCGTCTCGGGAGGTGATGCTGAGCATTTTCGCAATGTCCTCGGAAGGGCGTGGGAGCTCGGGCGTGAGTTCGGTGGCGAGGGGGTCCAGCCGGTCGATGCCGCCTTCAGAATTCGGCGTTGACACCCAACCTTGAAGCTGGAACGGAGGCGAGGAGAACTGGAAGTCTTCGTCATCGAGGTCAGCTGATGGGATTCGGAAGCTCCAGTAACCGTCAGCAGTTTGCAGCGCACGTACAAACGCGCCCGCGGCTTCGGGAGTGACCAGAGCCGATGCGATGTCGATGCTCAGGGATCGGTCGTACTCAGTGGCAGCGGCCGATTGCCAGACTGTCACCCATCCGTCAGCAGGTTTGAGGGCGGTCAGAAACTCGGATTCGTGAACCCGGCTACTTCCTCGCGGTCCGGCAGTAGCCAATGAACCAGGGATCGAGCTTCGCTGATCTGTAATCCATCGCCCGTCGTGGCGTGCGACGTCGAAGTCGGCGAGCCATTCTAGGACGTCGGGCTGTTCTGCATCGGGGTCGCGGTACGGAGCAACGGTCCGCATGAGTCTTCCGGCGGTGGTAAGTGCCGCGTGGCGCTCCAGGTAGTAGTCGAGATCCTCAGCTTTAGGAATCTCCCATTTGTATCCGTAGGTTTCACCGTCCTCGTAAACACCTGCGGTCCGCCTCGGGTCCTCTAGACGTTTGGCCTTGCCTCGCCATCCCCATTCGTCGAGGATGAGCGTGCTAGCCGCATCGAGCACTTCTTGGTGTGTGATGGCGAGTGCCTTCGTTAGTTTTCCGAGGACATACTCGTCGAAGTCTGAATGGAATCGGTGCTCAGCGTGTGGTGCGCCCTTCATCATTGGACCGGGCTGGGTGGGGCGGTGCCAGCTTTCGAGAGTCACCGGCTCTGCAAGCTTGGCCTTCCAGTCTGTCCCAACAGAACGGCCAATTGGTGTGGTGGTCAGTAGTGCAACTGATGAGCAGCGCCGTTGAATCGCGGCGTGGTCCGGATAGCGGTCGCTTAGTTCGATCACTGTGGACATGAGTGCGTCGACGGCAGAGGGGTCGTCGCGTGCTACTCGCTCGACAGCGACCAGGAACCACTCTGCTGCGCTCATCTGGTAGTAGAGGAATCGTTCATCGGCGTACCCAGCTGCATCGCCCCGCGTGACTGCCGAGCCGAGCGCAATGATCACGTCGCTGACGCCGAGTTCGATGGCTGTACGCACTGCGTGTGCAGCCTGCCAACGAACTGCTGAGCGCGGGTCACCAAGTGCAGCCCAGAGGAAGTTTGCTATTGCGGTATCGATTGGGTCCGCTGGCGTCTGCCCGGAAGCTGTCCTGGGACTAATTCCGAGTTCTTCCTCGAAGGCGGCGAGCGCTTCGTCGAGCACGCGCGCAGCCGTGGAAGGGTCGAGGACTGCTGAGGCTCCAGCTGCGAGCATGTAGCAATGGTCGGCATCGGTCAACGCTTCCTCAAGATTCAGGTGGTCGAGGGCACGTTGGAGGAGATCGGTCGTGCGCACCCAACGCAGACGCTCTGACCGAGGCGCAGGTCGCTCGAGCACGTTCGCACGACGCCCGAGAGCGCGATCGACGCGTATGGCGGCTCCGCGTTCTATCCAGCGTCGGAGGCTCCGCGATCGGAGTCATGCTGGCCGGTGTCGGACTCGCCATGCTGCTTCACGGGGGTGGCCCGACGCTTCCTCCCGATGTATCGGCTCCATCAATCATCGGCGCTGCTCTCGCCTCACTCGGACTCCTGGTCGGCGTCCGTTCTGGAATCTCCCTCCATCGACTGACCACCCAGTTATGGCGGGACGAGTGCCGCCCGACCTGATCGCCTGGTTGTCGTCCGAGAGCGACAACCCAACCGCTCCAGAGCGCACGCGCTCCCGGCACCGTGTTGCTTACTTTGGCAGAATGAGCGAGCCACGAACGCCTTCTCCGCCGCCAGGGACGCCGCCCGGTCCACGTCCCGTACTGAGCTGGCCAGCAGTAACGGGTTTCGGTGTCCTGGGACTCCTTTGGCCGATCCTGCGACTGATCGGAGTCGAATCGATCGTCGGCGGAATTGCGACCGCGATGATCGCCTTTTTCGCCACCTTCGTCATCTGGGTACTGGGAGCCGGCTTCGGCCACGTACCGCGACCAGTCCTTACACTCACTCTCTCCGGGATTCTCTTTGCCTTCCTCCTCGGGGCGACCACCATCCTCCTCGGCGACTGGCCCGACCACGGCATCGGCCTAAACCTCCTTGCCGGCACCATCGAGGTAGGCAGATCCGCGGGATTCGGCGCGCTCAGTGGACTGGTCGCTGAGTCGATCCAGAAGGCACGGCGTCGGTGACATCAAGCGCACTGTCGAACCGGGTGTCGCCCCAACGCGACCCTTATCGTCGCTCCAGTACGGACTATCAGAGCACATCCTGTTGCCTACCGTTGGCGCATGATCTACGAGACTCCTCGGCCCAATCCTCCTGCCGAGCGACGACGCCCCCTCGGGCTACCGGTTGTGGCGCTCATCGGCCTTGCCGCTGTCGCCGTCATCAGGGTCATCCTGCACGACTTGCATGTGATCGAAGAGGGGAGCCCGATTACGTGGGTTCTCGCGATCGGCCCGGTGGTGCTGTGGATCGTTGTGGCCGTCGTCAAGCGCGTCCCCAATCCGTTCCTGACCGTGTTGGTCATCGGGGCGATCTTCGGAGTGATGCTCGTTATCACCCACCAGTTGCTCTGGGACTTCGCGTTCCAAGGCAACCCGCCGTCTATCGGCAACGGCCCCGGAGCAAGCGTCATCCCTCGCATCGCTGCCATCCCAAGCGGGCTGTTTGTCGGAGCGATGATCGGCGCAGTCGGTGGACTCCTCGCCTGGGGAATCCAAGCGATGACCAACCGCAGCAAGGCCTGAGCACAACCGGACGCCACGAACGAGAACGGAGCTGTCCTGATGAACGAATTGCCCGATGACGCGCACGCCGACGAAGTGTCGCGGAGATACCTCGCACAATCGTGGTGGCCTCAGCCGCAGGTCCATCCGCAGCAGCATACGGCACCTTCCGACAACGCTCCGCTACAGCAGTCGAACGCGCCCCAGCCGTCGCCTGCCGCCGCTTCGGAGCACTGGTCCGGTGGTGACATTCGACCGCAGCGGCCGGTGGCCGGGGCGCACCAAGGTGCACCTGATCCGACGCAGCACTGGCCGGTCGTGTACACCGGCCCCTCCCCCTGGAACTCGCCGCAGCCTCCTGCCAGGAAGTCCCCGAGCGTATGGCGTTCCATCGGCATCGGTGCACTCGGCTTGATTGCAGGCCTGTTCGCGGCCTTCGTACTTCAGGACGTCCTCGGAATGGTGTTCGTCCTGAACGGAAGTTCCTTCCCCCTCGGGATCGCCGCGGTGATCGGGTCATTCATGCCGATCCTTGCGGTGGCTGGTGTCGTCGTAGCACTTCTCATCGACAGGAAGGCCCACGCGCGCCGACTGGCATCTAGCGCCGCGGACAGGAACTGACTGTTCCGGAGAGTTCGGACGCGCAGCCCGTCAGGACCGATCCGTATGAGGGCCGCGAACGCTACCGAAGACACAGCTCGCGAGGTCGATCCCATTGCAGGAGCGGAGCGAACCTTTGCTCCGATCTTGGTCCGGTCGCGAACGGTGTACAAGCCAGTCGGGCCGGCGGCCTACGACTGCGTGAAAGTGATTGTGGTTCGCGACGGATCAGCGGTTCTGTTCAGCGAGTTCGGGCAGAAGCCCGTCCGACCAGGTGATGTCATCCTCCTCGGAGCGAATGTCCTCTGCGCATCGGAACCTGAGGGCCACGTCACGGTCACGACCGTGTATCTCGATACCGACTACGTTCTCGATCAAGTGCGGTGGCAGTTTGCCGGGCTGATCGAGGACCGTCTTGAAGCACACGAGTTGGCCGCGACAATCTATGCAGAGCCTGCGCAAATCCTGCGACTCGGCGAGGATCGCGCGGGCATGCTCGCGCCCTGGCTAGACGAGCTCGTCCACCTCAGCCTGGACGGACGCTTCGCCCGCAACTACTTCCGCATGCAGGCTTTGTGGTTCCAGGTCGCGCACGAGATCGCCCCTCAAATCAAGATCTCGTCGGTTCGGATATCGCCGTCTCAACGCGCGCACATCCGGCCCACGTTGCCGCGGGAACGCCGGTTCGCCCCGCTTCGCGCCGAGGTCCGGCAGGCTGCCGCGTTGCTTCGCGACACCCCCGAGGATCGCTGGACGCTCGAGGAGCTCGCAGCGAAAGTTCATCTGTCGCCTTCGCAACTTAGTCGCGTGTTCATCGATGCCTACGGCAAGACACCGCTTGCCTTCCTCACAATGGTCCGCGCCGAATGCCTGGCAAAGTACCTGCGCGAAACCGAGCTTTCCGTCACCGCAGCAATGCGCGGGACGCGACGAACTGGGACCAGATCGTCAGCGATCTTGGCTTGCCTGATCTCACACGGCACGGCCTCCGGCACACCGGAGCCACCTGGATGGCCGACGCGGGCATCCCGCTGCACGTCCTCCAGGACATCCTCGGCCACGCCTCCGTCGAGACCACCCGCGGATACCTGCACCCCGACGACCGTCACCTCTCATCAGCTGCAGAGCAGGCGAACGCATTCCTGGCGCGCTCGGCCAATGCCGCCGGTTCGCCTCGCAGCAAGACTCCGCGATCGCTCTAGAAGCCGGAGCACACCCTGCTTGCGGCTCTGGTCCCCTTTTGGTCCCCCTTGTCCACAGGCCAGGGCCATCAGGGACCCGAACCCGCGTCGGGCGCCTCGGCAAGGGGACCAGAGGGGGACCAACAATAACTCGTCGCCAGACATGACGAAGCCCTGATGAAAATGGGTTCTCATCAGGGCTTTTACGTCGGGCTGACAGGATTTGAACCTGCGACCCCCTGACCCCCAGTCAGGTGCGCTACCAAGCTGCGCCACAGCCCGTGGCATCAATTTTCAGTTGTTCGGGCCGACCAGAGCGGGGTAAACCCCTTGACCCCCAGTCAGGTGCGCTACCAAGCTGCGCCACATCCCGTTGTTCACTTTTCAGGCTGAACCAGCCACTACCGCACTTGACCCCCAGGTAGACGGTTCAGCCCAGATCATTGATTTTCCGGGTCTCTCTACCCCTCAAACGACCTCATTTCACGCCATGGATTGCATGGTTCGCATGCATCAGGTCCCGGCCAGGTCCCGGCTCTTGTTAGTCGCCGACAGCTGCGTCAGGGGTTTACGCGGGGTTTATGAGAGGCTCATCCAAAACGGGCGCGCCTGACGATAACGTAGGTTCCCGATCGCCTTTCTATCATGTCGAACGGTGATGCACCTACAGATAGGGACGGACGGCTAAGCTGTCGCGCCGGCGGACGCGTCCAGTTGGAATGGGTTAGTAGGAACTGCTCAGAGAGGCTCTGAACCAGCGCCGAAGGGCCGACGTGTTAAGGCTCCCGAGGGGTGAGCCCCGGGTACGCCGGCGGCTAAGCGGACCGCAGGGGTGGTATCTCGATGCGTCAGGCAGGGCGGCGTGACGAGCACAAGAGTTGCCGGATCGACGTCATCGCGGACACGCAGTTCGGGCAGCTCCGATCCGTCGAGGGCAGCCGCAAGCATTCGGACCTTCGCCTGCTCGAGTGCGGATGCTAGGGACTGCGCCGAGGCGATGGCCGAGTAGAACGCGGACGCGAACACGATCGCGGATGTGTCATCGATACTGTCTGACATTCCGATCACTGCCGGCACCGTCTGCAGCATGTCATCGGCGCCCGCGAGACTTTCGCAGGCGTTCAGCACGAGCAGGCGCGGCGGCTCATCGGTCGCGCCGAGCACGCGCGCGAGGAGTTCGAAGGTGACGTCGGCGCCGTCTTCATCGCCCGCGTCGTTCTCCATGAGTAGGCCATGCGGGCCCGCATGGCCGGAGAAGTGGACGATGTGCGGTCGATGGTCGTTCAGCCCGTCGAGGAGGTCGTTGACCGTCGCGGCTGGCGCATGGTCGACTTGCACGAGATCACGGTACTTGGAGCCGCGCAGTGCCTGGCGCACTTGGCGTACTTCCTGGTCGACGCGAAGCCAGGTACCGAAGCGTTGCTCGGTACCGTCTGGAGTGGTGATCGTCTCCTCCGTCGCCTCCGGGTTGGCCGTGATGTACAGCACCCGCAGCTTTTCCGGCTCAGGTGGTCGCACTTCGACATAGCTGATCTGCACGGGAGGGGTGGTGAGGCGGGCGATCTCGCGCGCGTGGGTTCGCTCTTCTTGTCGGCGACGCGAGTCGACCTGCTTCTGCTTGCTCTCTGCT